>NZ_JBFBCH010000017.1:0-192929 GCF_040683055.1 Polymorphospora sp. NPDC051019
CCCGCCGCCTACGAAGCCACCGCCCACACCAACACGATCAGCAAGGTAGCCTGACCAACTCATCGACCCTGTCCGTCAAATCGGGGCAAGACCACGGGAGGGGGTGGCCACCGGCCACCCCCTCCCGCGATCGTTCCTCCGGATCCTCGGTCAGACCTTCGCCTTCCCCAGGATCCGGTTGACTGTTGTGCCGCAGACCGGGCACTTGCCCTTGGCCATGTTCATCCCGGTCTTCGACACGGTGACCGTGCCTTCGAAGTCGCGCTTCTCCTTGCATTTGACGCAGTAACCGTTGTAGGTCTGGGCCTGATCGGCCACGATGTCCTCCTCGTCCGTTTTGTCGGGCGGTTGACTCCCGACGTGCACCCTGCGGTGAGAGCCATCCGGGCTCCGGCGCTGGGGGAACCTGTGGGCCACCTGATGTGACCACCGGTCCGGCGGACCCTACCCAGGTGTGGTCGGGTTCATGTCAGCGACGCGTCGACCTGTGAGCAAGCCGACGACGAGAGTGTGCATGCCGGAATAGATCGCATAAGTCAGGTTCGCTGGGACACGCCGGGTGAAGGCCCTCAGAAGTCACCTCGGGGGGCGGTTGGACTCCCCCGTGGATGATCCCCTAACGTGGGATGGACCGCTCGAGAACGCGCCAGAAGGACCGCGTCTCGCGGTCAACTGGCGCATGCCGTCAAAGAATTTTTTCGGACGACTGGTCGCTAACCGTTACTTTCCTGGCGCAACTCGGCACGTTGACACTTGCGGTGACCAGGCCATCAGGCATTAGCGTGCCATCGTGAACCAAACCCGGGGCGACGCGGGCCGGTAATGGCTGGGGCGCGGAAGCCGGTCGTCGAGGTACGGCGCAGCCAGCGCCGGCGCCGGACGGTGTCCGCCTACCGGGAGGGCGAGCGGGTCGTCGTCCTGATCCCCGACCAGTTCTCCCGCGCCGAGGAGACCGAGTGGGTCGACCGGATGCTCGCCCGGCTCGCCGCCCGCGAGGAGCGCCTCTGCCGCTCCGACGCCGAGTTGCTGGTCCGCGCCCAGCGCTTGATCACCCGCTATCTCAGCGAACACGCCCGGATCGCCGTACCCGCCAGCGTGCGGTGGGTCACCAACCAGAACGGCCGGTGGGGCTCCTGCACCCCCGCCGACCGCACCATCCGCATCTCCCACCGGATCCAGGAGATGCCCGAGTGGGTCATCGACTACGTGCTCCTGCACGAGTTGGCCCACCTCGTCGTGCCCAGCCACAACGCCCGGTTCTGGGAGCTGGTGGGGCGCTACCCGAAGACCGAACGTGCCCGTGGCTACCTTGAGGGGGTGGCCGCCGCCACCGGGGTCGTACTCGCCGACTGAGGGCCGGCCGAGGGCCTGCCGTCCCGCCGCGCCGGCCGAGGGCCCGCCACCCTGTCGCGCCGACGGCGGACTAGGGTCTTGCGGGTGGCACGACGAGTGGTGGTGGCGCTGATCGGCCCGGTGCGCTGGGCTCCCCCCGGCATCGAACCGGCCGCCTGGCGGGCGGCGCTCGCCGAGGACGTGGTCGACCTGCTGGCCACCATGAACGAGGTCGAACCGGCCATCGCCGCGGTCGCCGCCGACCGGCCGCTCGCCGACGCGGTCGCCTGGCCCGGGATGCCGATCTACGACCTGCCGACGCGTGACGTCAACGCCGCCCTCGCCGCCGCCGCCCGGGACGGCTTCGAGCAGGCTGCCGTGGTCACCACCGACGCACCGGACGTGCCGGGGCTGATCCTCGGCAAGCTGCTCCGCCCACTGACCACCCGGCCACTGGCCGTCGCCCCGGCCGAGGGCGGCGGGGGCCTGCTCGGCGTGGCGAGCCGGCTGCCGGTGCCGGACTGGCTGCCGCCGGTCGACCTCGACACCGCCGACCCGGCCGTGGTGCGGGCGGCGGCGCCCCGCCCCGCCGACGTCGTGGTGACGCCGGCGTGGCGGCGGCTGCGTGGTCCGGCCGACCTGGCCACCCTGGATCCGGCGGTCGAGGGCTGGGACAGCACTCGTCTCCTGCTCAGCCCCTGACCCGCGGCGTCAGCGCTGGTCCGGCTTGTCGCCCCCGAGGTCGGTGTCCGGGCCGAAGTCGAAATCGTCGAGATCGCCGAGATCGAGTTGGGTGCGGGCGTACGCGTCCGGGTCGGCGAAGTCGTCGCCGGACGGCAGCAGGTCGGGGTGCCCCCACAACGCGTCCCGGCCGGAGATGCCCCGGTGCTCGGTCAGCGCCGCCCACACCGCCGCCGCCTCGCGCAGCCGGCGCGGGCGCAGTTCCAGCCCGACCAGGGCCACGAAGGTCTGCTCGGCGGGTCCGCCCGCCGCCCGGCGCCGCCGGAACGCCTCACCGAGGCGTACGACGTTCGGCAGCCGCTCGCCGGCCGCGCTGTCGACGACGTGGCACACCCAGCCCTCGACCAGGGCCAACGCGGTCTCCAGGCGGGCCAGGGCGGCCTTCTGGGCGGGCGTGTCCTCGGGCGTGAAGATGCCTTCGAGCGCGATCGCCTGCATCGACTCCGGGTTCATCGGGTCGACCCGGGTCATCGCCTCCTCGATCGCCTCGCGGTCGACGGTGATGCCGGACGCGTACGCCTCGACCGCCGTCAGCACGTGCCCGCGCAGCCACGGCACGTGGCCGAAGAGCCGCTGGTGCGCCGCCTCGCGCAGCGCCACGTAGAGCCGTACCTCGTCCTCGGGCAGCTCCAGGCCCTCGCCGTACGCCTTGATGTTGGCCGGGATCAGCGCGGCGGTGCCGGCCGGGCCGAGCGGCAGCCCGATGTCGCCGGCCGACAGCACCTCCGCGGCCAGCGAGCCGAGCGCCTGACCGAGCTGGCCGCCGAAGAGCGCGCCACCGAGCGCGGCCACCATCGACTGCATCGGTCCGAGCTGGGCGCGGGCCTCCGGCGGCACCAGGTCGCCCATCGCGCCGACCATGCGTCCGGCGACCGGGTCGCAGAGCTTCTGCCACACGTCGAGCGTTTTGAAGATCCACTCGTTGCGGTTCCACGCCACCGACTTCTTGATCCCTGACGGCAGGGAACTGGCCGGTTCGAGCCACAGGTCGGCGAGGCGCAGTGCCTCCTCGACGGTGTGGCGCTCATAGACGTTCACCGCCGGATCGCCGGCCGCGGCCAGTTGACCGGCCGCTACCTGGCGCGCCAGGTCCCAGTTGACGGGCCCGTTGCCGGGCGCCGCGAGCAACTGCTGCAACTGGGCCATGAACTGCTGCATCTGCTGCGGGTCGTTGGGGTCGGGCGGCTGGCCACCCGGGAGCGCGAAGCCGAACGGAATATCAGGCACCCGTCAACCGTACGCGCGTCGGCGGCCGTGATGCCCGCCCCCGGCTTCTGCTCAGGGAGAACTCCGGGCGGCACCGTCAGGGACGATAGGTACTCTTCCGCGCATGAGACGTCGCGGGGTCACGGTTCTGATCGGTGCGCTCTTCACCGCGTTGCTCAGCATCGGCGTGCTCGCCGCGCCGATCCCGTACGTCGTTCTCGGCCCCGGTCCGACGGTCGACACGCTGGGCACCGAGGACGACAAGGAGGTCATCCAGATCTCCGGCACGCCGACGTCGACGTCGCAGGGCCAGCTACGGCTGACCACGGTCGGTGTGCAGCCCGACGTGAAGCTGCTCGCGGCGATCATCGGCTGGTTCTCCGACGACGAGGCGGTCGTACCCCGTGAGCTGATCTACCCGCCGAACGAGACCAGGGAACAGGTCGACCAGCGCAACGCCGAGGACTTCGCCGCCTCGCAGACCAGCGCGGAGACGGCGGCGCTGCGCAAGCTGGGTTATCCGGTGCAGGTGGTGGTCAAGGTGGTGAGCCCGGGTGGGCCGGCCGATGGCCAACTCCAGGTCGGTGACGTGATCACCTCGATCGACGGGCAGCCGGTGACGACCGCGGCCGGGCTGACCGGGGTGATCCGCGGCAAACCCGCCGGCAGCACGGTGACCGTCGGCTACACGCGGAACGGGGCCGCGGCGACCGTGCCGCTGACCACCCGGGCGGAGAGCGGCCAGCCGCCCCGCGTCGGCGTGGAGATCAGCCAGGAGCAGCCGCACCCGTTCGAACTCAAGATCGACCTGGACGAGATCGGCGGTCCGAGCGCCGGCCTGATGTTCGCCCTCGGCATCATCGACAAGATCGATCCGGAGGACCTGACCGGCGGGCACGTCATCGCCGGCACCGGGACCATCGACGACGTGGGCAACGTCGGCGCCATCGGCGGCATCCCGCAGAAGCTCGTCGGCGCCAAGGCGGCCGGCGCCAAGGTCTTCCTCGTACCGGCCGACAACTGCGAGGAAGCCGTCCGCAACGCCCAGCCCGACCTGCCGCTGTTGAAGGTCGGAAACCTCGACGAGGCCCTCGCCGCGCTGGAGGCGGTACGGGCCGGACGGGAGGCTCCCAGGTGCTGAGACCGACGGCGACCCGAGGCTTGACAAATCACAGATGGAAACACCCCGTAGTCTTGGTCACTGGTCGGAGCGGGTCGAACTCGAAGTGCGGAGCCAAACGTGGTCATGCGTAGCAGTCCCATGCCGAGAATGAGCCGACGCGGGCGGGTGACCGTCAGCGTGCTGATCGGCGTATTCCTGCTCTTCACCCTGCTCGGGTGGGGCGTGCAGGCGTGGACCGATTGGCTCTGGTTCGACGAGGTCGACTACACGCAGGTCTTCACCGGGGTGCTTACCACCCGCATCCTGCTCTTCCTGGCGATCGGCCTGGCGATGGCGGTGCTCATCGGCGGCAACCTGTGGCTGGCCTACCGGCTCCGGCCGCTGCTGCGCCCGCACTCGCCGGAGCAGGCCACGCTGGACCGCTACCGGATGTTGCTGAGCCCTCGGATCGGCACCTGGATCGCGGTCATCTCGATCGTCGTCGGCCTCTTCGCCGGCCTGTCGGCGCAGAGCCGGTGGAGCGAGTGGCTGCTCTTCCGCAACTCGCAGGAGTTCGGCGTCACCGACCCCGAGTTCAACGCCGACATCGGCTTCTACATCTTCGAGTTCCCGTTCTGGCGCTATCTGATCGGTGTCGGCTTCACCGCCGTGGTCCTCTCGGTGATCGGCGCGCTGGCCGTGCACTACATCTTCGGCGGGGTACGGCTGCAGGGCGTGGGCGACCGGATGACCAACGGCGCGCGGGCCCACCTGACCAGCCTGGTCGCCGTCTTCGTGCTGCTCAAGGCCGTGGCGTACGTGCTCGACCGGCGTGCCCTGCTGCTGGAGTACAACGAGGAGGCGAAGATCTACGGCGCCGGCTACGCCGACATCAACGCGTTGCTGCCGGCCAAGGAGATCCTGGCCTACATCTCGATCGTGGTCGCCATCGCGATCATCGTCTTCTCCAACGCGGTGATGCGCAACCTCGTCTGGCCCGGTGTCTCGCTCGCCCTGCTGGGCATCTCGGCGGTGGCGATCGGCGGCATCTACCCGTGGGCGGTGCAGACCTTCGAGGTCAACCCGAGCCTGCGGGACAAGGAGTCGGAATACATCGGCCGCAGCATCGAGGCCACCCGCCAGGCGTTCGGGCTGGCCGACGCCACGACCACACCGTACGGGGCCAACAACCTGACCCCGCCCGAGTCGCTGGCCACCGACACCAACGTCGTGCCGAACATCCGGTTGCTCGACCCGCAACTGGTCTCCGAGACCTACACGCAGTTGCAGCAGGTCCGTGGCTTCTACGACTTCGGTCCGAAGCTCGACATCGACCGCTACAACGTGAACGGCAGGACCCAGGACTACGTCGTCGGCGTTCGCGAGATCAACTACCGTGGCCTGAGCGAGCAGCAGAGCAACTGGATCAACCGCCACACCGTCTTCACCCACGGCTACGGCCTGGTGGGCGCGCCGGCCAACCAGGTGGTCTGCGGCGGGCAGCCGTTCTTCGTCTCCGGCTTCCTCGGCGACCAGGCCCAGGAACAGTGCTCCTCGTCGACCGAGCAGATCCCGGCGCAGCAGCCGCGGATCTACTACGGCGAGCAGATGGACGCTACCGACTACGCGATCGTCGGCCAGGTCGACGAGGGTCGCAACGTCGAGTTCGACCGGCCGACCAGCGGCGGCGGCGAGGACTACTACACCTACACCGGCGAGGGCGGCGTCGCCATCGGCTCGTTCGCCCGCAAGCTGCTCTACTCGATCAAGGAGCAGGAGACGAACTTCCTGCTTTCCGACGCGGTCAACGAGAACTCCAAGCTGCTCTACGTCCGTAACCCGCGCGACCGGGTGGAGAAGGTGGCGCCGTTCCTGACCGTGGACGGCGACCCCTACCCGGCCCTGATCGACGGCCGGGTCCAGTGGATCGTCGACGGCTACACCACCGCCGCGACCTACCCGTACGCGGAGCGGATCAACCTGCAGACCGAGACCGCGGACGAGCTGACCGGGCTGGGCACCTTCGCGCTCGCCCGGGAGAACGTCAACTACATCCGCAACTCGGTCAAGGCCACCGTCGACGCCTACGACGGCACGGTCCGGCTCTACGAGTTCGACGAGTCCGACCCGGTGCTCAAGGCGTGGAACAAGGCGTTCGGCGGTGACCTCATCACTCCGAAGGCGGAGATCCCGGCCGAACTGAACCAGCACTTCCGCTACCCCGCCGACCTGTTCAAGGTGCAGCGCAACCTGCTGGCGAAGTTCCACGTCACCGACCCGTCGGAGTTCTTCTCCGGGCAGGACTTCTGGGAGGTGCCGAACGTCCCGGACGCGCCGGACAGCAACAAGAAGCAGCCGCCGTACTACCTCTACACCCAGTTCCCCGGGCAGGAGGGGCCGCGCTTCCAGCTCACCTCGGCGGTGACCCCGGCCGGCCGGCAGAACCTCGCCGCGCTGATCTCGGGCTCCTACGTGGACGGTAAGCCGCAGTTGGCGATGTGGGAGCTGCCCGACCAGACGGCGGTCTCCGGCCCGGTCCAGGTGCACCAGCGGATGACCAACAACGCCACGATCCGGCAGCAGCTCAACCTGCTCTCGTCCAACCAGGCCCAGGTCCAGTACGGCAACCTGCTGTCGCTGCCGTTCGGCAACGGCATGCTCTACGTCGAGCCGGTCTACGTGAAGAGCAACCAGCAGAACGCCTATCCACTGCTGCAGCGGGTGCTGCTCTCGTACGGCGACGGCGGCTCGTACGTCGTACTGGCCAACAACATCAAGGAAGGCATCGAGCAGCTCATCGAGCAGGGTCGCCAGGCGGGTACCGGACAGCCGCCACCGACCGGTAACGAGCCACCGCCGACCGGCAACGAACCGCCGCCGATGACCGGTCCGCTCGCCGAGGCCGCGGCCCAGGTGCAGACCGCCATCGCCGAGGTCAAGGCGGCGCAGACGTCGGGCGACTTCGAGCGGTACGGCCGCGCCCTGGCCGCGCTCGACCAGGCGATGACGGCGTTCCAGCAGGCCCAGCAGGCGGCCGGCGGTGGCGCCCCGGCCAACCCGCCACCGGCGTCTCCGTCGCCGGGCGCGTCGGAACCGCCGCCACCGTCACCGACGCCGTCGGGGTAACCGGCAGCATGCGAGAGGGGCCCGCCATGGCGGGCCCCTCTCGTTCTGCCCGGCCGTCGCTGCGATGTGTCGACGGACGGCGGGACTTCTCCTGGTCGGCGGCATTGCCCGGGGCTCGGCTGCGGGAGTGGACGGCGGTGCGCTAGTGTTATCCCGGCACGAACGAGCGAGACCACGGCCAAGCCCCGAAACGGGTACGGCGCGAGTCAGCGGCGTGAGGCGACGCGGTGCGAAGTCAGCGCGGCGTCAGGCAGCGCGGGGTGGAGCAGCTCGGTAGCTCGCTGGGCTCATAACCCAGAGGTCGCAGGTTCAAATCCTGTCCCCGCTACCACGGAAACGGCCCCGAAGAGAGATCTTCGGGGCCGTTTCGCTGCGCCCGATGGGATCTGTCCGCCCGACCCGATTCTCAGGCAGTGATCTCGATGGTCCTGGCCGGCCTGATCCTCGCCGGGATGGGCGGTCCGACGAAGCGGGTCCAGGACACCTATGTCGCGGGCTCGCCGGACGGATCCGCGATCATCGTGACCACGAAGGTGCCGCGTCCGGCCACCGTGTCGGCTCTGCGCGAGGCGTTCGGCACCGAGCGGGTCAGCGGATCCCGGATCACGACGGTGCCCAGACGCGTGCGCTGAACTCGGGAAACCGTCTGATCCACCGGCGGAGCCCCGGCCCGTGGGTGCGCCAGCCGCGCCCGGGGCCGGGGCTGTTTTGCGGGTGTGACGATGGGTGCGCTAGTGTTGTCCAGGCACGAACGAGCACGGCAAGTGTGAGGCTGGACAGCCAAACACAAGCCATCGCTCAGGCTACGCGGGGTGGAGCAGCTCGGTAGCTCGCTGGGCTCATAACCCAGAGGTCGCAGGTTCAAATCCTGTCCCCGCTACGAGATGAACGGCCCCGGAGAGAGATCTCCGGGGCCGTTTCGTTTCAGCCGTGTACGGGCAGCACCCGCCTCGAGGGGGCGAAATGAGTGAGCCGGTAGCCGACGTGGTGGCCAGGGGCTACGACCGGGTGGCGCAGGCGTACGCCGGGCTCGAGGACGGTGTCGAGTGGCCCCGACTGCGCCGGCTGCGGGAACTGCTGGCCCGGCTGCCGGACAGGTCCCGGGTGCTCGACCTCGGTTGCGGCAACGGGGTTCCGGCCACCGCCGAGATTGCTAAACGGCACGTCGCGGTCGGTGTCGACGTGTCACCCCGCCAGATCGAACTCGCCCGGCAGAACGTCCCGGACGCGACGCTGTCCGTCGGCGACGTCCTGGAGCTGCGCTACGAGCCCGGATCGTTCGACGCGATCGTCGCCTTCTACACCTTCGACCACATCCCGCGCGAGCGCCTGCCGGAGATGCTCGACCTGATGCGCGGCTGGCTTGCCGACGGCGGCTGGGCGCTGTTCACGGTCGAGGCCGAGGAGCAGGTCGACACGGTCGCGAAGTGGCTGGGCGAGCCGATGTTCTTCAGCTCGTACGACGCGGAGACCAGCCGGCGACTGGTCGTCGAGGCCGGCTTTGAGATCGTCGACGCCGAGGTCGAGGAGCAGTTGGAGGGCGGCCACCCGGTCAGCTACCTCTGGATCACGGCCCGTCGGCGCGAGGAGGAGCGGTGAAGAACCCCGACGAGTGGGACCGGGCGTACGCGGCCGCCGGCCTGGCGTTCGATGTGGAGCCACATCCCGAGTTGGCGCGGGCGGTCGGTGACCTGCCGCCCGGGCGGGCCGTGGAGTTCGGCTGCGGGGAGGGACGTCCGGCGATCTGGTTGGCCACCCGGGGCTGGCGGGTCACCGCCGTCGACTTCTCGCAGGTGGCCGTCGACCGGGGGCGGCAGGTGGCGGACCGGCACGGGGTCGAGGTCGACTGGCAGGTCGCCGACGTACAGGCGTACGAGCCGGCCGGTCCGATCGACCTTGCCGTGGTGCTCTACCTGCACATCGGCAGCGCGGAGATCGCGACGGTACTGCGCCGGGCCGCGGCCGCGCTGGCGCCGGGCGGCACCTTGTTCGTGCTCGGCTGGGACCGGAGCAACGCCGTCGCGGGGACCGGGGGCCCGCGACCGGCCGATCTGCTCTACGACGCCGCGGAACTGACCCGTGCGGTCGCCGGGCTGCGGGTGCGGCGGGCCGAGGCGGTGCCGCAGCTCGGCTCGGCCGACGCGGCCGACCTGGTGCTGACGGCGTACCGGCCGCCGGCCTGACCGGACCGCCACACTCCGGCTACCTCCCAAACGATCGTTTGGCTATCGTTCGGGGAAAGTCGCCGCTCCAGAAGTTGGTGGTCCGATGTCAGAGGCTTTCCTCGTCGGCGGGGTCCGCACCCCGATCGGCCGGTACGGCGGCGTGCTCGCCGGCGTACGGCCGGACGACCTCGCCGCCCTGGTGGTCGGTGCCGCCGTGGAGCGCGCCGGCGTCGAACCGGCGGCGGTGGACGAGGTGATCCTCGGCGCGGCCAACCAGGCGGGCGAGGACAACCGGAACGTGGCCCGGATGGCGGTGCTGCTCGCCGGCCTGCCGGACGAGGTGCCCGCGTACACGGTGAACCGGTTGTGCGCGAGCGGCCTGACCGCGGTCGCGAACGCCGCGCAGGCGGTCCGGGCCGGCGACGCGGACATCGTCGTCGCCGGCGGCGTCGAGTCGATGACCAGGGCGCCGTGGGTGACCGAGAAGCCGGCGACCGCCTGGGCGAAGCCGGGCGCCACCTTCGACACCGCGCTCGGCTGGCGCCTGGTCAACCACCGGATGACCGGGCTCGACGGGGGCAAGGCCACCATCTCGATGGGCGAGACCGCCGAGGAGGTCGCGAAGCTCGACGGAATCAGCCGGTCGGCCAGCGACGCGTACGCCCTGCGCAGCCAGGAGCGGGCGGCGGCGGCGATCGCGGCCGGCCGGTTCGCCGCCGAGATCGTGCCGGTGCCGACCCGGACCGGACCTGTCGACACCGACGAGTGCCCGCGGCAGACCTCGCTCGACCGGCTGGCCGGCCTCAAGCCGGTGTTCCGGGCGGACGGCATCGTCACCGCCGGCTCGTCCAGCCCGCTGTCCGACGGCGCCGCGGCCATCGTGGTCGCCAGCGCCGAGGCCGTACGCCGGTACGGGCTCACCCCCCGCGCCCGGATCCTGGCCGGTACGTCCGCCGGGGTGCCGCCGCACCTGATGGGCCTCGGGCCGGTGCCCGCGACCGAGAAGGCGCTCGCCCGGGCCGGACTGTCCATCGGCGACCTCGATGCGGTCGAACTCAACGAGGCGTTCGCCGCCCAGGTGCTGGCCTGTGCCGGCCGGCTCGGCGTCGACGGGGAGCGGCTCAACGCCGACGGCGGGGCGATCGCGCTCGGCCACCCGCTGGGCGGCTCCGGCACCCGGCTGGTGGTCACCCTTCTCGGCCGGCTGGAACGCGACGGTGGCCGGCGCGGCCTGGCGACGATGTGTGTCGGTGTCGGCCAGGGCGCGGCGCTGCTGGTCGAGCGGTTGTAGATCCGGCCCGGTGCCGGCGCGGTGGCGGGTCCGGCCACTGTGTAGTGTCGGCCCGGCTCCGAGTCACGACCCGCGCGTGGGGTGACGGCTACGGGTTGGTAAATGTGTTGGCTGATCGGCTGAAGCCGTCAGCCCGGGACTCGACCTAGGCTCCGATGCCATGTTGTTATCCCATCGCCGGAAAGACGCCGGCCCGGCCATCGCCGAGTTCTGGCGGTGGTGGCCACAGGGCCGCCCGTGCGTGGAAGCCGCCATCGCCGACGGTGACTGGTCGCCGGCGCTCGTCGCCGAGATCGCCGGCCGGGTCAAGGCCATCCACAAAGGTCTGGAGTGGGAGTTCTCGCGGGGCAACCGGTCGAGTCATCTGCTCGTCGTCTCCGCGGCCGGTGACGCCCGGTTGCGGTCGATCGCCGAACGGTGGCGGCGGGCCGCCCCACCTCCGGACCGGCACTGGGAATTCCAGTCCACCCGCCAGCCCGACCCCGACGCGCTGAGCGCTGCCCTCACGGTCGCCGGCTTCGAGGTCAAACTGCCCGACCTGGCGTACGGGTTCGCCGTCGACAGCGGTCGCCACGAGGTCGACATCGTGGTCTACCACCCGATGTTCGGGCAGATGCCGGTCCTGGAACGACTCCGGGTGGTGTTCCTGGCCCTGGACTGGCTGCTCGGCGAGGTCGCCGCCGAACTGTGGATCGGCACGGTCGAGACCGCCGTCGAGCCGACCCCCGACATGCGCGGCGGCGAGGCGCTGGTGGCGGCGGTGGCGGACGTGGCCGCCCAGGTCGACGACCAGACCTGGGAACTGCGGGAGTTGCGGGACGGCCGACGGACCTACATCGCCTCGCTCCGGCATCCGCTCAAACCGGTCCGGTGGCCGCATCTCGACACCCACCTGCGGGTCGAGGTCGGCTTCCCGGGCGTCGGTGACAGCGGGATGCCCGACGACACCACCCTGGCCGACCTGCGGGCGCTGGAGGCCCGGCTGATGGCGGCGCTCGGTGCCGACGCCGTACTCGTCGCGCACGAGACGCGCGCCGGGCGGCGGATCTTCCACTGCTACGCCGAGGCCGATCGGCCGACCGAGGCGACCGCGGCGGCGGTGATCGGCGGCTGGGCACGGGGCCGGACCAGGGTCCGCTGCCGGCCCGATCCCGGCTGGGAGGGTATCCGTCACCTGGGCTGATCCGGGCTGTTGGGGTACGCGACTTGCTCCCGGCCGTCAGGATGGACCCATGTCTTCACTCGGAAAGTGGTGGGTGCGGCTCGGCGCGCTGGTCAGCACCCTGACTCTGGCGGTGTTCGTGCCGGCGGCGGCCTGGGCCGCCCAGACCGGCGTCGACGGGGTGGCCGGTGAACTCGCCCGTGGTCGCGGGCGTGGCTTCGGTGGCTTCCTCATCGGGCTGTGCTGTCTGTTCGTGGTCGGGATCATCGTGGTCGCGCTCGTGCTGGTGATGCGCAGGAGGGGTGGCGGCCGGCGCTGACCCGCCCCGGCCCGCGTGGTGCCGGCGTACGACGTCGGAGCCGCGCCGCGCGTTCAGGTGGCCAGGGCGGCGCGGGCCTCGGCGACGAACTCGTAGGCGGCCGTGCGCGGGGTGGCCCGGCCGAACTGCACGTCCTCGGCGTGGGCGACCAGCAGGGCCCGGATCCGGGCGTGGCCCTTCGGCGGCGGTGCCGGCGCGGGGCCGAAGTGCTCCGCCATCCGGGCCTCGAACGTCACCGTGCGCTTCATCTTCTCGTCGGTCAGGTTCGCGTTCACCGCGTCCCGGACCCGGGCGTTCGGGCTCAGCCCACGCTCGGTGCCGAGGATGGCGCCAGCCTCCGGATCGTTCACCAGAAAGTTGATCACGTCGACCACGGTGTCGGCGTGCCGGGTGCCCCGGAAAGCCGCCCAGTACATCGACGCCTGCGTCCACTGCCCCTTCGGCGAACCCGGGTAGGAGACGACCCGGAGATCATCCTTGGTGTACCGCTGCAACTCGGTGAGCTCGTTCGACCACGCGAACGACGTGGCGGCCCGGCGGTTGACGACGAGTTGCCGGGCAGCCTCACCGCCGTTGGCCTGCTGGGTCACCGCCGCCGACGGGGTGGCCCGGGAGGCACGGGCACGCTGCCACAGTTCGAACCAGCGGGTCACGTCCGACTCGCTGAAGCCGATCTCGCGGCCCTGGTAGAACTCCTTGCCCTGGGTCCGCAGCCACAGCCACAGCGCCCGGTGGTCGGCGGAGGCGTCCATCGTGCCGGCCGTCTGCCCGCCGCTCGCGCGGGTCACCTCCGACGCCCACCGGAAGAACTCGTCGTACGTCATGCCGATCCGCGGCTCGTCCAGTCCGAGCCGGTCGAGCAGCGACCTGTTGTAGACCATCGCGGGCGTGTTCGCGGCGGCGGCGACCGCGACGGTACGCCCGCCGACCTGCCCGTACTGGGCCAGGCCACGGGGGAACTGGCTGAGGTCGAGCGCGCCGGAGGCGACGTGACCGCTCAGGTCCAGCACGATGCGGCTGTCGACGTACTCGGTCAGGTAGTCGTCGTCGATCTGGAACAGGTCGGCGACGTTGCCGGCCGCGGCCTGGGTGGCCAGGCGCTCGTAGTAGCCGGTCTCGCCCTGCCAGGTGACCCGGAACGTGACCTCGGGGTGCCGGGACGAGTAGAGCTGCAGCGCCCGCTCGGTCAGTTCGGCGCGGCGTTCGCCGCCCCACCAGAAGACGGACAACTCGACGCGGTCCCCGCTGTCGACCGTACGGTCGTCGGTGCACCCGGTGAGGCCGATGGTGGCGAACAGGACGAGCGCCAGCATCGGGGAGAGTCGGCGTAGCCGGCCTGGGGCGGGGGAGAGCCGGCTCAGCCGGCCTGGAGTGGGGGCGTGGCGGCTCAGCCGGCCTGGGGCGGGGGTGAGGCGGCTCAGCCGGCCTGGAGCGGGGGAGAGCCGGCGGCGCGGCTGCCCCGGGGGCGGGGGCGGGGCGGGTACGGCAGGTAGCACGGCATCTCCAGATGGGCGCCGCCGGTGCACGGCGATCCGGATCATTTACACAGGTGGGCCGGCGGGGTGTCAACGGACTGCCGGTCAGGCTGGCCGGACAGGACGGCTGAAAGCGCCGGATGGTAGCCGGATCAGGTGGCGTGTCCGGGTGGCGGGCCGGCCCGGTGCCGGGGCGGGGCGAACGGGGCCGCGTGATGTACTGACCGGGTGAAACTGCTGCACTCGGGCAAGGTCCGCGACGTATACGCCGACGGCGACGATCTCATCCTGGTCGCCTCCGACCGGGTTTCGGTCTACGACGTCGTGCTGCCGACCCCGATCCCGGACAAGGGCAGACTGCTCACCCAGCTTTCGCTGTGGTGGTTCGAGCAGCTTGCCGACCTGGTGCCCAACCACGTCGTCTCCGCCACTGACGTACCGGCGGAGTTCGCCGGCCGGGCGATCCGTTGCCGCCGGCTGGAGATGGTTCCGGTCGAGTGCATCGCCCGGGGCTACCTGACCGGTCTCGGCCTGAAGGAGTACGAGCGGAGCGGGTCGGTCTCCGGCCTCCAGCTCGGCCCCGGCCTGGTCGAGGCGTCGAAGCTGCCCGAGCCGATCTTCACCCCGACGACCAAGGCGCCGGTCGGCGAGCACGACGAGTTCATGACGTACGCCGAGGTCGTCGACAAGGTCGGCGCGGAGACGGCGGAGCAGCTGCGGGACATCACCGTACGGGTCTACCGGCGGGGCGCCGAACTGGCGGCCGAGCGGGGGATCATCGTCGCCGACACGAAGATCGAACTGGGCTGGGCGCCGGACGGCACCCTGGTGCTCGGCGACGAGGTGCTCACCTCGGATTCGTCGCGGTTCTGGCCGGCGGACTCCTACGAACCGGGCCGGACCCAGTTCTCGTTCGACAAGCAGTACCTGCGGAACTGGGCGGCCGGCACCGGATGGGACAAGCAGGCGCCCGCGCCGGAGGTGCCGGCCGAGGTGGTCGAGATGACCCGGGCCCGCTACGTCGAGGTCTACGAGCGCCTGACCGGCCGCACCTGGTGACCCCGTACCCCACGATCTGACCCGCGCCGCGACCCGTGACCCCGTACCCGCGATCTTGCACTTGTCGCCGCCCGATCCGGGCGAATGGGGGAGACAACCGCAAGATCGCGGGAAGGTGGGGGTGGTCAGTCGACCCAGTCGAGGGTGCGGGCGACCGCCTTTCGCCACTGGGCGAGTTCGCGGTCGCGGTGCGCCGAGTCCATCGCCGGCCGCCACCGGGCGTCCTCGCGCCACTGGGCCCGTAGCGTGTCCAGGTCCGGCCAGTAGCCGACGGCCAGCCCGGCGGCGTACGCGGCGCCGAGGCAGGTCGTCTCGGCGACCGTCGGCCGCACCACCGGCACGTCCAGCACGTCGGCGAGGAACTGCATCAGCAACTCGTTGGCGGTCATGCCGCCGTCGACCCGCAGCCGGCGCAGTGCCACGTCGGAGTCGGCGTTCATCGCGTCGACGACCTCTCGGGTCTGCCACGCGGACGCCTCCAGCACCGCCCGGGCCAGGTGCCCCTTGGTGATGTAGCCGGTCAGCCCGGCGATGACGCCCCGGGCGTCGGTGCGCCAGTGCGGGGCGAACAGCCCGGCGAACGCCGGCACGATGTAGCAGCCGCCGTTGTCGTCGACGGTGCGGGCCAGCGTCTCGACCTCGGCGGCGGTGGAGATCAGGCCCAGGTTGTCGCGCAGCCACTGCACGAGCGACCCGGTCACCGCGATCGCGCCCTCCAGGGCGTACGTCGCCGGCCGGTCACCGATCCGGTAGGCGACCGTGGTCAGCAGCCCGTGGCCGGACACGACCGGGGTGGCACCGGTGTTCAGCAGCAGGAAGCTGCCGGTGCCGTACGTGCACTTGGCCTCGCCGGGCTGGAAGCAGGTCTGGCCGAACAGGGCGGCCTGCTGGTCGCCGAGGGCGCTGGCCACCGGCACCCCGGCCAGCGTGCCGCGCGCCTCGCCGTACACCTCGGCCGACGACCGGATCTGCGGCAGCATCGCGGCCGGGATACCGGCGGCGGCGAGGATCTCCTCGTCCCAGTCGAGCGTGCGCAGGTCCATGAGCAGGGTCCGGCTGGCATTGGTGACGTCGGTGACGTGCCGCCCGGTGAGCTTCCAGATCAGCCAACTGTCCATGGTGCCGAAGAGCACCTCACCGCGCTCGGCCCGCTCCCGCAGCCCGTCGACGTGCTCCAGCAGCCACATCAGCTTCGGCCCGGCGAAGTAGGTGGCCAGCGGCAGCCCGGTCCGGGCCCGGAACCGCTGTTCGCCGTACGCCTCGTCGAGCCGCCGCAGTTGCCCGCCGGTCCGGGTGTCCTGCCAGACGATCGCGTTGTGCACCGGCCGGCCGGTGTCGCGGTCCCAGACCACCGTCGTCTCGCGCTGGTTGGTGATGCCGATGGCGGCGAGGCGCTCCGGGACGATCGACGCGGAAGCGAGTGCCTCGCGTACGACGGTCTCGACGTTGGCCCAGATCTCCTCGGCGTCGTGCTCGACCCAGCCGGGCCGGGGGAAGATCTGCCGGTGCTCGCGCTGGGCCACGGTGACAATGGCACCGGTGGAGTCGAAGACGATGCACCGCGAAGACGTGGTGCCCTGGTCGATGGCGGCGACGTACGAGTCGGTCACCCGAGCACCGTAACGCCGGGGCCGGGCCTTCGCGAGCCGCTGGTAGCGTGCCGGGATGGCGTTGTTCGATCTTCCGCTGGACCGGCTGTGGACCTACCGGCCGGAGGTTGCCGCACCGGCCGATCTGGACGGATTCTGGGCCACGACGCTCGCCGAGGCGCGGGCCGCGGCCGCACCCGCCGAGGTGCGCCGGTTCGAGACCGCGCTGCGCGGCGTGACGACGTACGACGTGACGTTCACCGGCTTCGCCGGTCAGCCGGTGCGGGCCTGGCTCAACCTGCCGGCGGCCGCGTCCGGGCCGCTGCCGCTCGTCGTCGAGTTCATCGGGTACGGCGGCGGCCGGGGTCGCCCGCACGAGTGGTTGCTGTGGTCGGCGGCCGGCTACGCGCACCTGGTGATGGACACCCGTGGCCAGGGCGGGATGTGGCGGGGCGGGGACACCCCCGACCCGGGGCCGGACGGCGCCGGGCCGTCGGTGCCGGGGTTCCTGACCCGCGGCGTGCTCGACCCGGCCGGCTACTACTACCGGCGGCTGCTGACCGACGCGGTGCGGGCCGTCGACATCGCCCCGGAACTGCCCGGCGTCGACGCGTCCCGGCTGGCCGTGGTGGGCGGCAGCCAGGGCGGCGGGCTGGCGCTGGCGGCGGCGTCGCTGTCGGGCGGCCCGGTGCGGGCGGTCGTGTCGCAGGTTCCGTTCCTGTGCCACGTACGGCGGGCGGTGACGATCACCGACGCCGACCCGTACGCCGAGCTTGTGCGCTTCTGCCGGGTGCACCCGGAGCGGGCGGCCGCCGCACTGTCCACGGTGGACCATGTGGACCTGCTGCACCTGGTGCCCCGGGCGACCGCGCCGGCGCTGTTCAGTGCGGCGCTGATGGACCAGACGTGTCCACCGTCGACGGTGTTCGCGGCCTACCACGCGTACGCGGGGCCGAAGGAGATCGAGGTCTACGAGTGGGACGGGCACGAGGGTGGCCGGGCGCACTTCGCCGCCCGCAGCCTGGAGTTCGTCGCGGCACATCTGCCCTGACCGCCCTCTCCTTCCCCGCGATCTTGCAGTTGTCTCCCCCCTTTGTCGGGTTCGTCGGGCGACAACTGCAAGATCGCGGGGAGTGGGAAGGTCAGGCGCGACGCCACTTCTGGTTGGCGCCGCCGTTGCACTCCCAGAGCTGGAGCGGGGTGCCGTCGGCGGAGTTCCAGGCGGAGACGTCCACACACTTGTTGGCCTGTGGATTGACCAGGTCGCCGGCCGCGCTCAGCACGAACTGCTGGGCCGGATTGCCGCTGCAGTTGGCGAGCTGGATCGCCGCGCCGTTGGCGGACGAGCCCCACGCCACGTCCATGCACTTGCCCAGCGCGCGCAGCGTGCCGTCGCCGGGAGCGGTCCACTGCTGCGCGGCGGTGCCGTTGCAGGTCCAGAGCTGGAGCCGGGCGCCGTCGACGGAGTTGCCGCCGGGCACGTCGATGCACTTGTTGGCGTAGCCGACGATGGCGTTGCCGCCGCCCCCGCCGTTGTTCTGGTGGGCGTAGACACGTACGTAGTCGATCGTCATCTGCTGCGGGAACTGGGTGGTGCCGTCGGGGTAGCCGGGCCAGTGGCCGCCCACCGCCACGTTGAGGATCATGAAGAACGGGTGGTCGAAGACCCAGCGGTTGCCCCGGAGGTCGGCGGGGGTCTTGCGGCCGTACTGGATGCCGTCGATGTACCAGGTGATCGAGTCCGGTGCCCAGTCGACGGTGTAGACGTGGAAGTCGTCGGCGAGCCGCCGGCCGCCGGGCAGGGTGTAGCTGCTGGTGATGCCGGCGCCGCCGGAGTAGCCGGGACCGTGCAGCGTGCCGTGTACGGTGCTCGGCTCGCGGCCGATGTTCTCCATGATGTCGATCTCGCCCGAGTTGGGCCACCCGACGCTGCCGAGGTCGTTGCCGAGCATCCAGAACGCCGGCCAGATGCCCTGGCCGCGCGGCACCTTGATCCGGGCCTCGAAGCGCCCGTACGCCTGGGTGAACTTGCCGTTGGTCAGCAGCCGGGCCGAGGTGTACTGGCAGCGGCCGTAGTGGCAGTTGTAGTTGGCGGGGTTCTCCCGGCGGGCGGTGATCACCATGTTGCCGTTGCCGTCGAGCGCGGAGTTGCTGCGGCTGTTCGTGTAGTACTGCTGCTCGTTGTTGCCCCAGCCGCCGCCGCCGATGTCGTAGGACCACTTGCTCGGGTCCGGTGCGCCGCCGGCCGGCCCGTTGAACTCGTCGGACCAGGTCAGCGGGCCGGGTGCGGCCAACGCGGTGCCGGACGTCTGTGGTGCCACCAGCATGGCGGCCAGGCTGGCGCCGGCGACGGCCAGCGCGAGCAGGGTGCGGGGTCTGGTTCTGGACACGATGCACACTCCCTGTGGCTGATGTCCATCAATCAGTAAGCAAACTTTATAGATTGATGTAAATCAGAATTTATGTGCGGTTGACCACAGTGTCAAGAGAGCGCTCTCGCGTTGCCGTGGGTCCGGCCGTGCGAGGGCTGTGCGGCTGCGGTTGGCCTGGTCACGTCGCAGTGGTCCCGTGGTCCCGTGGGGTCCGTGGCCCCGTGGTCGCGTGGGGTCCGGGCTGATCAAGGAGCAATCGTGGCCTGTGTGGGGCGGAATGCCGGATACATTCCCCTGATCGGTGTCGTGGGGTGGGGGAGCCGCGCCGGCCCGTGCTCGGCCATGCTGATCGAGGGGTAGTCGTGGCCTGTGCGGGGCGAATTGCCGGAGACATCCCCTTGATCGGCGCGGCCCCTCGGCGCGGCGCCTCGGTGCGGCCTTGCGGGCCCCGCGGCGCGACCCCGCCGCGCGGCGCATGGGCGGGCGGCGGAGGTCGGGCGGGGAGGCCCGGGGGTGTACGGGGCTGGCCTAGCATGGCGGCGTGCGTGACATGGCGACGGAGCTGCGGGTAACCACCCGCAATGCCCGCTTCCAGCAGTGGTCCGCCCTGTTGGAGAACCGGAACCGCCGGCACCGCGCCGGCGAGTTCCTGGCGCAGGGCGTACGGCCGATCACCATGGCCGTCCGCCACGGCTGGGAGATCCGTGCCCTGCTCCACGACCGCAGTGGCCCGCTGTCCCGCTGGGCCCGGGAGATCCTCGACGCGACGCCGGCCACCCGGGTCGCGATGGCCCCCGAACTGCTCGCCGAACTGGGGGAGAAGGCCGAGGAGTCGCCGGAACTCGTTGCCGTCGTCGGGCTGCCCGCCGACGACCTGGAGCGCATCCCGACCGGCCCGGATCTCCTCGCGGTGGTCTTCGACCGCCCCACCAACCCGGGCAACATCGGCACCCTGTTGCGCTCGGCGGACGCGTTCGGCGCCTCCGGCGTCATCGTCACGGGTCACGCCGCCGACGTCTACGACCCCCGTGCGGTACGGGCCAGCACCGGTTCGCTGTTCGCCGTACCGGCGGTCCGGTTGTCCTCGGCCGAGCCCGTGCTGGACTGGTTGGACGCCCTGTGGGCCGCCGGGATCGAGGTCGACGTGGTCGCCACCGACGAGCGCGCCGAGGTCGACCTGCCGGACGCCGACCTGACCGGCCCGACGTTGCTGCTCGTCGGCAACGAGACCACCGGCCTCAGCGCCGCGTGGCGGGAGCGTGCCGACCGGGCGGTCCGGATTCCGATGGGTGGTTCGGCCAGCTCGCTCAATGCCGCCACCGCCGCGTCGATCGTGCTGTACGAGGCGGCCCGGCAGCGGTCGGCGGGTCACCCGGCCGGTTGAGCGGCGTTACCCCGGGCCGCCACCTCAGCGGTCGCGGCACGAACCGGACCGTCGGCGCCGGTCAGTCGCCGGAATCGGCTGCGACCGGGTCGGGGCCGAGTGCCGCGCTGATGCGTACGGTGGTGCCGGTCGGGCTGCTCCGCACCACCATCTCGTCGCTGAGCTGGTCGGCGAGCCACAGCCCCCAGCCGCCGGCGGTGTGCGGGGCGGGCCGGTCCCGGTTGCCGAGCCGCTCGGCGCCGATTCCGCCACCGGCGTCGGAGACCTCGCACAGGACGGTGTCCTCCTGGCTCCACAACCGCAGCCGGCCCCGGCCGCCGCCGTGCCGTACGGCGTTGGTGATCAGCTCGTTGACGGCGAGCACGAAGTCGTCGAGCCGTTGGCCGGTGAGCCCGGCGGCCGTCGCGCACGACGCGACGACGTGACGCAGGTTGGTCACCTGGTCACGGTCGAAGGTCTCGGTGAGCAGCGGCGGAGGTTCGATGGGCATAACCGTACGCGGTGGATGCTGCTCTGCGTCGGTCATGTGTTGTCCAGCCACCGATAGTCGGGTCCCCGGCCACACCACGCTACGTCGGACGACGGCGCCACGCATCCCTGACCTGCGCGGAGAAGCCTCACGATCGTTTATCAGTCAGGCATATGACATCGTCGGGACGTGATGGATTGCGGGGGTGGGCGGTGGCCCGCCGGTTCGGTCCGCCGGGCGGGCCGGTGACGACGATGGGGCCGGGCAGCCTCCAGCAGCCGATGTGGCGGGCCATCACGGTGTTCCGGTTCGCCGCGCTGGCGTACGTGCTGGTCATCGTCGCCCGGGACGTGCGCGACTACACCCGGCCGCTGGCCGCGCTGCCGGTGCTCGTCGTGCTGCTCGGATGGACGGTCGCGACCGCGTACGCGTACGCCCGGCCGGTCTGGCGCCGGTGGCCGCTGCTCGGTGCCGATCTGCTGATGTCCGTCGCGGTCCTGGTGGTCACGCCGTGGGTGGTCGGCCGTACGGCGTTGAACGCGGGCGCACCCACGCTCGGGGTGGCCTGGCAGGCCGGGCCGGTGCTGACCTGGGCGGTGTCCGGTGGCCGGCGACGTGGCGTGGTCGCCGCGCTGGTGGTCGGTGGTGCCGACCTGGCAGTCCGGGAACGGCTGACCCGGTCGTCGCTGACCGGCACCGCGTTGATGCTGCTCGCCGCGCTCGCGGTCGGGCACGTGGTGCGGTTGACCAGCGCCGCCGAGGAGCGGTGGCAGCGGGCGGTGGCGCTGGAGGCGGCGACCCGGGAGCGGGAAGCCGCCACCCGGGAGCGGGAGCGGCTGGCCCGGGGCATCCACGACTCGGTGCTGCAGGTGCTCGCGCTCGTACAGCGGCGGGGCGCGCATCTCGACGGCGAGGCCGGTGAACTGGCCCGACTGGCCGGTGAGCAGGAGGAGGCGCTCCGCGCGTTGATCGCGCGGGAGCCGGCTGATGACGACGGTCAGCTGCTGGACCTTCGTACGTTGATCGGCCGTTACACCTCCCCGCTGGTGTCGGTCGCCACGCCGGCCACTCCCGTACGCCTGCCGGCCGGGACGGCCCGGGAGATCGGCGCGGCGGTCGGCGCGGCACTCGACAACGTCGAACGGCACTGCGGTCCACAGGCCCGGGCCTGGGTGCTGGTCGAGGACGAGGGCGGCGCGGTGATCGTCTCGGTCCGCGACGAGGGGCCCGGTCTGCCCCCCGGCCGGCTGGACGAGGCGGCCGGCCAGGGGCGTCTCGGCGTCGCCCAGTCGATCCGGGGCCGCATCGGCGACCTCGGCGGCACGGTCACCATCACCTCGGTGGCCGGTGAGGGCACCGAGGTCGAACTCACCGTCCCTAGGCTGGACCCATGAGCGAAGGCACACCAGAGCGAGGGGACGCGGTGAGCGAGCGGAGCGAGCGAGTCGGTTGGCTCGGGTTGACTCACGGCGGCCGTGAGCGAAGCGAGGGGACGCCGTGAGCGAGCAGCCGATCCGGGTGATGGTGGTCGACGACCATCCGATGTGGCGTCAGGGCGTGGCGCGCGATCTCGACGAGGCCGGCTGCGAGGTGGTCGCGACCACCGGTGAGGGGCGCCAGGCGGTCCGCATCGCCGGGGCCACCCGCCCCGACGTCGTGGTGCTGGACCTCCAACTGCCCGACATCTCCGGCGTCGAGGTCATCCACGGCCTGGTCGCGGCCGTACCCGGCGTGCGGGTGCTGATGCTGTCGGCCAGCGGTGAGCAGCAGAGTGTGCTCGACGCGGTGAAGGCCGGCGCGACCGGCTATCTGGTGAAGTCGGCTGCGCCGCACGAGTTCATCGAGGCGGTACGGCGGACGGCCGCCGGGGACGCCGTCTTCACCCCGGGGCTCGCCGGGCTGGTGCTGGGGGAGTACCGGCGGCTGGCCACCGAGCCGGAGACGACCGACGACGCCGGTACGCCCCGGCTCACCGACCGGGAGACCGAGGTGCTGCGGCTGGTGGCGAAGGGGATGTCGTACAAGCAGATCGCGCAGCGGCTCGGCCTGTCGCATCGCACCGTGCAGAACCACGTGCAGAACACGCTGGGCAAGCTCCAGTTGCACAACCGGGTGGAACTGACCCGGTATGCCATCGAGCGCGGCCTGGACTGAACCCCGGCCACCCGGTCCGGTTCAGTGCAGCGGCGGTGGCTCGGTCTCGTGGATCGCCAGTTCCTCCTCGGTCGCGCCGCCACCGGCCGCGCCCGCGTCGTGGGCGATCGAGTCGGTTTCGCGGTCGGTCTCCAGGCCCTCGTCGGATTCGACCAGCCGGCCGACCGTCCCGCCGATGGAACTGTCCAGGCTCCCGTTGTCGTAGATCGACACCTGGGACGACGGGTCGGACGTCGGACCAGGGTTGAGCACGTCGGAGTCGAACTGCGCCTGCGCGGCGGCCTCCTCGCTGGTCGCCTCGTCGGCCAGCCTGGGATCGGCCGGGGTACCGAGGCGTTCCTCGACCGGGGGGTCGAGCCGCTCGCGGGCGATCTTGGCGTCCAGCGACTCGCCGTGCAGCTGCTCCTCGGCCGTGGTGCCGAAGCTGTCGACCGCCATCGGCTCGTCGGCCGGCAGGGTGGCCGGGTTGGGGCCGTCGGCTTCCCGGCCGGTGTCGACGCCGTCCTTGGCGGCGGAGTCGTCGTCGGCGACCCGGGGTATGCCGTCGGCCTCCGGGTCGGAGACCGGCTTCGGATACTCGTCAGCACGCATGCCATCCGGACTACCCAGCGGGCCACAGCGGTAACCGGATCTTCGCCGCGTCCGGCTTCCTGGAAGTCTGCTGAAAATGATCCGTCGATCATTGCCCCGCGCGATCAACGGCCAGTAGGGTCGCCGGCAAGAAGTCCCATGAACCGGACTTCACGGGGTGCTCAAGACGCGGGCATCAGTCAGCACAGCGGCGCTGTGCCGCGATCCTCCGCCAACCGCCCGGTGCGGTGGCGGCCCCCTGGAGGCTGCCCATGGTCCCTACGTCCGTCGCGACCGTACCGACCGATCCCGGCATGCTCGACGAACTGGCCGAGTCCTACGCGGCTCGGGTCACCGGACTGGCACCGGACGCCGCCGAGCGGTGCCGGCTCCGGGAGCGGCTCGTCCACGCCGCGCTGCCGCTGGCCGCCCGGCTCGCCCGTCGTTACCAGGGGCGGGGAGAGCCGCTGGAGGACCTGGAGCAGGTGGCCCGCCTCGGGCTGCTCAAAGCCGTCGACCGCTACGACCCCGGGCGCGGCGCCTTTACCGGCTTCGCCGCCATCACCATGGCCGGCGAACTGCGCCGGCACTTCCGCGACCGCACCTGGGGCGTGCACGTCCCGCGCCGGATGCAGGAACGCAGCATGGAGGTCAGCCGGGTCACCGCGGAGCTGACCACCGAACTGCACCGGGCACCGACCACGGCCGAACTGGCCGACCGGATGGGCACCGGCACCGAGGACATCCGGACCGCGCAGGAGACGTCGGCCGCCTACAGCGCGATGTCGCTGAACGCGCCGGCCCACGCCGACGCGACCGGCGAGCTGGCCGACCAGCTCGGCGACGCGGACGGCAACCTCGACTCGGTCGACGACCGGCTGACCGTCAGCGCCCTGCTGTGCCGGCTGCCGGCCCGTGAGCGGCGGATCCTCGCCCTGCGGTTCTACGGCAACCACACCCAGGCCGAGATCGCCGCCGAACTGGGCATCTCGCAGATGCACGTGTCCCGGCTGCTGAGCCGGGCGCTGGCCTGGCTGCGGGAGGCGATGTTCAGCGACGCGCCGCTGCGCTGGCAGGCCGGGGTGGTGCCGACCGACGCGCGGGACCTGTCGGTGCGGATCCGGCTCACCGGGGCGGTCGCGGTGGTCGCGGTCGCCGGCGAGGTCGACCGCGACAACGCCGGCCTGCTGCGGGACCGGTTGCTCGAAGCGGTCCGCCGGGGCGTTCCGGAGGTCGCCGTCGATCTGGGCGGCGTACCGTTCATCGACGCGGCGGGCATCTCCGCGATCCTGGTCGGCTTCGAGGCCGGGCGCGGCGCCGGGGTCCGGCTGCGGATCACCGCGCCCCGGCCGCAGGTGCTGCGTACGCTCCAGGCCGCCGGGCTGCAACCGCTGCTCGAATCGTCCCCGAAGTCCGCCGGCTGACGCCGGCGGTCGCCCGGCGACGGGCGGGATGTGGCTAGGTCGGCTCGTCGTCGGGGTGCAGCATCGCCCACATGACCTTGCCGTCGTCGAGGGCGGTGGTCCCCCAGCGGCGGGCGACCGTGTCGATCAGAAGCAGGCCCCGGCCGCCGGTCGACGACGGCGCGACCGGCCCGCCGAAGCGCGGCAGCACCGTCGACCAGTCCCGTACCGACAGGTGCAGGGCGCCGTCGCGGGCCGCCAACCGTACGGTCATCGGGGTGTGGGCGTGGGCGACCACGTTGTTGACCATCTCGGTCGCCGCGATGCACGCCGAGCCGGCGACCTCCGGCAGGTCCCACCGCCCGCACCCCTCGGTCACCAGGTCGCGGACCCGGCGGGCGGCTCCCACGACCGGCTCCAGGTCGTCCCGGAGCGTGGTCACCGGTCCCGGGGCGGCCAGCCGGGTGAACGCCTCGGGCAGGTCGCGCGCCACCGGCACCCCGGCCTCGCCCCAGGAGGTGTCCGGCATGCCGGGCGGCACGTAGAGCACGAACCGGCCGGCCGGCCACTGCTCGGCCTCGGCGGCGACCGCCCGGAACACGGTTAGCGCCGCCGGCTCGTCGACCCGCAGCCCGGACACGTCGACGACCACGGTGTCACCCCGGTCGGCGAGACATCTCAGCAGCGCGCCCCGCAGCGATTCGGCGGCGGACAGGTCGAGGACGCCGACGAGTTCGACGAGCCCGCTCGGGTCGTCACTCTTCACCAGGCATCGCACGTCGGTCGGCATGATCGCTCCATTGTGCATGTCGGTCCACCGGCGCGCAGCGGATGATTCCGCACCGATGGTCGCAGGCCGCCACGCACCCGGCCGGGTTCCGTGTTTCCGGTACCCCGTGCCACACCGGGACATGCGGCCGGGCGTTTCCCCGGGGCGATCTTCCGGGTACCGGCCCGGCCATGTGCCGGAACAGATCATGGTGGCCCACCGCCCGGGACCTGTCGTGACGGAGGGGCCGGATCCGCTCGCCGCCGTCGTCGAGCAACTCCGGGCCGAACGCGACGGTCTGCGTACCGCGATGCGCGGCCGGGCGATCATCGAACAGGCCAAGGGCGTGCTGATGGCCCGTGAGCGGATCACCGCCGAGGAGGCGTTCGACCGGCTCCGCCGGGTGTCGCAACGGACCAACGTCCGGCTGGTCGAGGTGGCGGCGCGTACCGTCGCCCGGGTCGCCCCGCCCCCGACCGTCGGCCGGCTCCGGGCCGCCGCCGCCCGGCCGTCGGTTCCGGCCGACGACGACGGTACGACCGCGCCCGCGACCCCGGACCGGGACGACGGACGGGCCGGGACCGACCGGCTCGTGGCGCACAGCCGGCACCTGCTGATGGTCACCCGGGTGGACGCGGCGGAAGCGTACGACGACCTGGTGGAGGCGCTGGCGGAGACCGGACCGGACTGGCCCGGCCCCGGCTCGGTGGTGCTGGCGCTGACCGAACCCGACGGGGCACTGCGGGTCGTCGCCGCCCGTGGGATACCGGCCGAGCTGGCCAGCCAGTGGGCCCGGATACCGCCCCAGATCGACACCCCGCTGACCGACGCCGCCCGCGACCGGAGCCCCGTCCTGCTGCCCGACCGGGACGCGGTACGGCGGACGTACCCACGGCTTCTGGAGCTGAACGCCCGGCTGGCCGCCTGCGCGGCGCTGCCGCTCACCCACCGCGGCCGGCTGCTCGGGGTCGTCGGCCTGACCTGGCGGGTGCCGGTCGACCTCGACCACACCCGGCAGACCTACCTGATGGCGGCCGCCGACGTGGTCACCCGTGGCGTGGTGCGGCTGACCGGCGGTGCCGGCGCCGCACCGCCGGACTGGATCCGGGCCGTGCTCGACGCGAACGTGGTGCCGGCCGCCGCACTGCGGGCGCGTCGGGCCGGCGCCGAACCGGCCGACTTCGAGTTCGCGCAGTTCAACGACCTGGCCGCGCGGTGCGCGGACCGGCACGGCGTACGGCTGGCCGGCACGACCCTGCTGACCGCCCTGCCCGGTGTCGGCCCCGGCGAACTGTTCCCGTTCTGTCGCGACGTCCTCACCGACGGGCTGCCCCGGTCCCTCGCCGGGGTCCGGCCGCCGACGGCCCAAGAGGGGCAGCCGGGCGGCGGGTACGAGGTACGGGCGGCGCGGCTCGGCGACCTGGTGTTGATGAGCTGGCGACCGGTCGCCGCCGACCCGGGCGGTCCGGCCACCGGACGGCGTACCGGCGACCGGGGCGGCACCGGCCGGTTCGGGGCCGTCGGACGGCCACCCGGCGGCCGCCCCGCGCCCGGCCGACCGAGTTGACACGTTTCGTCTCCCCGCCCAGTGGTTAATGGGAGCCTCTGACCAGAGGCTCCGACAACCCTGACCGTCGCGGAGGTGAGCCTATGCGTGTCGGACTCGTGTGCGCCCATGCCGGACCGGTGGGTACGGACCGGACGACATCCGCCAGCACCCACGAGCACGTCGCCCGGGTCGCCGCCGAACTGACCGGCCTCGGGCACGAGGTACGGGTCTACGAACGGCGCGAGGATCCCGCCGCCGAGGCCACCGTCACGGTCGACGGCTACCGGATCGAGCGGGTCCCGGTCGGCCCGTCCAGCCGCACGCCCACCGCACCGCTGGTGCCGTACGTGCCCGAGTACGGCCGCTGGCTCAGCGAACGCTGGTCCGGCGGTGACTGGGAGCCGGAAATCGTCCACGGGCACTTCTGGCTGGGCGGGCTCGCCGCGGCCAACGCCGTCCGCGCCACCGACATCCCGGTCGTGCAGACGTTCCACTCGCTCGGCGCCGAGCAGTTGCGTCATCTCGGCCGTGACTACGACGGGCCGGGGGAGCGGATCCCGCTCGAACTCGCCCTCACCCGGGCCGTCGACATGGCCGTCGCGCAGTCCACCGACGAGGTCGACGAACTCACCCGGATGGGACTGCAACGGGCCGCGGTGACCGTGGTGCCGGCCGGGGTCGACACCACCCGGTTCCACCCCGACGGCGAGGCCGTACCCCGGGACCGCAAGCCGCGCATCCTGTCCGTCGGCGGTCTCGGGCCGCGGCACGGACACGACGACCTGATCCGGGCGATGCGGCTCGTCGGTGACGTCGAACTCGTCATCGCCGGCGGCCCGCCGGCCGGCGAACTGGCCAACCACGCCGAGGCCCGCCGGCTGGGCGAACTCGCCCGGCGCCACGGGGTCGGCGAACGGGTACGCCTGGTCGGTGCGGTGCCGCACGAGCAGATGCCGGCCTGGTACCGCTCCGCGGACGTGGTCGCCTGCACCCCCCGCTACGCGTCGGCCGGCCGGGTCCCGCTGGAGGCGATGGCCTGCGGCGTGCCGGTCGTCGGCTACGCGTTCGGCGGGATCACCGACACGGTCCTCGACGAGGTCACCGGCCGGCTCGTCCAGACCGGCGACGTACGCGGGCTCGGTATCACCCTGCGCCGGCTGCTCGCCGACGACGCGGGCCGGTTCGCGTACGGGCACGCGGCGGTGGACCGGGTCCGGTGCAGCTACACCTGGGACCGTACGGCCGGGGCGCTGGAGCGCCTCTACGAGCGGGTGGTACGCCGTCGCCGCCCGGCGGAGAACTGACCGACGGATCAGCGCCGGCCGACAGGGGCGGCCGACCGGGCATCCGTGCCGGCCGGCTGGCCGGCCACCGCGTGGTGGTGCTGCGGTTCGGCGTACCGGGTCAGGCCGATCACCGAAACCAGGGTGACCAGGAAACCGAGCGCGGCCAGCCACTCCCGGCCCGGCCAGATCTTGTCGTTGAGCAGGGCCAGGCCGACGACCGCCGCCGGCAGCGCGCCCGCCGCGTCCATCGCGGCCACCGCCGCCGTCGTCGAACCGCGCTGCATGGCCAGCGCGAGCAGCAGTTGCCCGACGACCGAGTGGGCGATCAGCAGGTGGAACAGCGGGCTGCGGACGCAGGCGCCCCACGAGTCGACCGACGCCAGCGGGCGGGCCGCCACCGCGGCGGCGGAGAACGCCAGCCCGGCGAGGGAACCCAGCGCCACCGAGCCGGGCACCCCGTGCAGGCGTACGGCGAACACCCCGAGCAGCGCGACCACGCCCAGGGCCACCGCCAGCCCGACGACCAGGGCGATCCCGATCGGCTTGGCGGGCGCCGGCCGGGCCGACAGGACCAGCGCCGCGATCCCGACGAAGAGCAGCACCAGCAACGCGATCTCCGCGCGCGGCAGGCGCCATCTCAGCACCAGTACGCCGAGCACCGCGGTCACCCCCAGCCCGGCGGCGACGCTGGACTGCACGAGGAACAGCGGCAGATCCCGACGGGCCAGGAATGCCAGCCCGAAACCGAGGGTCTGGAAGCCCAGCCCGAAGAGGTAGACCGGCTGGCCGGCGAGCCGGACCAGCAGCCCCGGGTCGATCCGGCGGTGCACCCCGGTCCGGGTCGCGGCGATCGACTGGAGCAGGTTGGCGAGGCCGTACGCGGCGACCATCGCCGCCAGGAAACACCAACCCGTCGAGATCACTGGGCGAGGATAGATGCTTCGGCGCCCCGCTTCATCTCGTGGTGCTCACGGCACCCGCGCCCGCGCGGGCCGACCGGTCAGCGGGTCAGCCGGAGCAGGATGTCCTCGTGCAGCGGGCCGTTGGTCGCCACCGCGCTGCCGCCGCCGGGGCCCGGCCGGCCGGCGAGGTCGCTGAACCGGCCACCGGCCTCGGTGACGATCGGGATCAGCGCGGCGAGGTCCCACAGCGACAGTTCCGGCTCCACCATCACGTCCACCGCGCCCTCGGCGAGGAGCATGTAGCCGTAGAAGTCGCCGTACGCGCGGGTGCGCCAGCTCTGCCGCATGATGCCGAGCATCGCGTCGAGCCGGCCGTTCTCCTCCCAGCCGGACAGCGACGAGTAGCAGAAGCTGGCGTCGCCGAGCCGGCGTACGGCGGAGGTCCGGATCGGGGTGGCGGCGGCGGTGTGCCGGCCGGCGTACGCCCCGTGCCCGACCGCCGCCCACCAGCGCCGGCCCAGCGCCGGTGCGGACACCAGCCCGACGACCGGCTGGTCGCCCTCCATCAGGGCGATCAGGGTGGCCCAGATCGGCACGCCACGCACGAAGTTCTTGGTGCCGTCGATCGGGTCGACGACCCACTGGCGGGTGCTCGGGCCGGCGGCGGCCTCGGACGCGCCGAACTCCTCGCCCAGCACCCCGTCGCGCGGCCGGGTACGCGCCAGCGTGGCGCGGACGGCCTTCTCCACGGCGGTGTCCGCGTCGGAGACCGGGGTCAGGTCGGGCTTGGACTCGACGTGCAGGTCCAGGGCGCGGAACCGGGCCATCGAGATCGAGTCCGCGGTGTCGGCGAGCAGATGGGCAAGGGAGAGGTCGTCGGCGTACCGGGCCATGGCGGGAAACGTAGCCGATGGCGGCGAGCGGCCCGCGCGCGGACCGCTATTCGATCTCGCCGGCCCGGGATGCCAGCAGGCGGCGGTAGGACTGCAGCCGGCGCGGGTCGGCGTTGCCGGCCGCCACCCAGGCGTCGAGGGCACACTCCGTCTCGCCGGCGGTGTGCTCGCAGTTGGGCGGGCAGTCGACGGTGCCCTCGACCAGGTCGGGGAAGCCGTGCAGCAGGCTCTCGGCCGACACGTGGGCCAGCCCGAAGCTGCGTACGCCGGGGGTGTCGACGATCCATCCCGGGTCGGTGGCGCCGGGCAGCGGCAGCGCGACCGCGCTGGTCGACGTGTGCCGGCCGCGACCGATGGCGCTGACCGTGCCGACCGCCCGGTCGGCGTCCGGAACCAGCCGGTTGACCAGCGTCGACTTGCCCACCCCGGAGTGGCCGACGAGGACCGAGATCCGGCCGGCGAGCCGCTCGCGCAACTCGCCCAGGTCGGAGTCCGGCCGCACCAGCACGTACGGCAGGTCGAGTTCGGTGTAGTAGTCCAGGACCGCCTCCGGGCCGGCGAGGTCGGCCTTGGTGAGGCAGAGCAGCGGCTCGATGTCGGCGTCGTACGCGGCGACCAGGCAGCGGTCGACGAACCCGGTCCGCGGCGGCGGGTCGGCCAGGGCGGTCACGATGACGAGCTGGTCGGCGTTGGCGACCACGACCCGTTCGAGCCGGCCCTCGGCGGTGGTCTCGTCGTCGTCGGCGGTGCGCCGCAGCACCGAACTGCGCTCGGCGATCCGTACGATCCGGGCCAGCGCGCCGGGCGCTCCCGAGGTGTCGCCGACCAGCGAGACGCGGTCACCGACGACGACCGACTTGCGGCCCAGTTCGCGGGCGCGCATCGCGGTGACCCGGGTGGCCGACTCGTCGAGCACGCAGGTGTAGCGGCCCCGGTCGACGGCGATGACGAAGCCGTCGACGGCGGCGGCGTGCCGGGGCCGGGTCCGGGTGCGGGGCCGCGACGATCTACCCGGACGGACCCGTACGTCGTCCTCGTCGTATTCCCGCTTCCGACCCGCCAGCGGTCCGCCCCCTCAGTCTCCGGCCACCATTGCCGACCATAGTGCCGGAAACTCGGGCTGTGTCTTCGCGGTGCACGTCACGTCGCTGAGTTCGACCCCGGGCACCGCCAGCCCGACGATCGCCGCGGCGTGCGCCATCCGGTGGTCGTGGTAGGTCTCGAAGCCACCGCCGTGCAGCGGACGCGGCCGGATGTCGAGGCCGTCGGAGGTCTCGGTGACATCGGCGCCGAGCCCGGTCAGCTCGCGGGCGAGGGCGGCGAGCCGGTCGGTCTCGTGGCCGCGGATGTGGGCGACGCCGCGCAGCTTCGACGGCGAGTCGGCGAGCGCGGCCAGCGCGGCGACCGCCGGGGTCAGCTCCGCCACCTCGGACAGGTCGGCGTCGATGCCGTGGACCGTCCCGGTGCCGCGTACGGTCAGCCCCTCGGCGTCGAGGGTCACCTGACCGCCGAGCTGGTGCAGCAGCGTACGAAGCTGGTCGACCGGTTGCGCGCTGTTGCGCGGCCAGCCGCGCAGGGTCACCCGGCCGCCGGTGACCAGGGCGGCGGCGAAGTAGGGCACAGCGCCGGACAGGTCGGGTTCGATGTCCCACTCGCGCCCGGAGAGCCGTCCGGGTTCCACGGTCCACACGTCCGGGGTGCCGTCGTCGACGGCGGCACCGGCGGCCCGCAGCATCCGGGTCGTCATCCGCAGGTGTGGCGCGGACGGGACCGGCGGGCCCTGGTGGCGCACCACCACGCCGCGGTCGAAGCGGGGCGCGGCCAGCAGCAGGCCGGAGACGAACTGGCTGGAGGCGGAGGCGTCGATGGTGACCTCGCCACCGGCCACCCGGCCGGTGCCGTGGACGGTCAGCGGCAGCCCGCCGGTGGGCGCGACGTCGAGGCGTACACCCAGCGCGCGCAGCGCCCCGAGCAGCGGGCCGAGTGGCCGGGTGCGGGCCACCGGGTCGCCGTCGAAGGTGACCGGCCCGTCGGTGAGGCCGGCGACCGGAGGCCCGAACCGCATGACGGTGCCGGCCAGCCCGACGTCGACGTGCGCGGGACCGCGCAGCGGCTGCGGCCGGACCACCCAGCGGTTGTCGTCGTTGGTGGAGACGCCGATGCCGAGGTTGCGCAGCCCGGCGGCCATCAGTTCGGTGTCGCGGGCGCGTAGCGGCAGGTGCAGGGTCGACGGCCCGTCGGCGAGCGCGCTGAGCACGAGGGCCCGGGCCGTGATCGACTTGGAGCCGGGCAGGTGCACGCCCAGGTCGACCGGATCGGTCGCGGTCGGTGCGGTCCACGGCTGGGGCGGGCGGGTCGCGGTCGGGTTGGCCACGCCTACAGTCTGCCGTGCCGCGCCGACCGGGCGGGACCGGCGCCGGGCCGGCTCCCGCTGATCGGGACGGGTGGTCCCGGTGGATTAGCGTGTGTCGCATGTGTGGGCGGTACGCGACGACCCGGAGCGCGACGGATCTCAGCGCGCTCTTCGAGTCGTACGACGACACGGGCGGGCGGGTCGGGGCCGACTACAACGTCGCGCCGACCGACCCGGTGCCGATCGTGCGGATGTCGACGACCCATGCGGGCCGGACGCTCTCGGTGGCCCGGTGGGGGCTCGTGCCGTCGTGGGCCAAGGACGCCCGGGGCGCCGCCCGCATGATCAACGCCCGGGCCGAGACGGTCGCCACCACGGCCGCGTACGCCCGTCCGTTCGCCCGCCGGCGTTGCCTGGTCCCGGCCGACGGCTGGTACGAGTGGGTGCGGGGCACCGGGGGTGCGCGAAAGCAGGCGTATTTCATGACCCCGCGCGACGGCGGCGTGCTCGCCCTCGCCGGCATCTGGTCGGTCTGGGGTGACGGGGCGGAGCCGCTGCTGACCTGCAGCGTGCTGACCATGGCCGCGGCCGGTGACCTGGCGCTGGTCCACGACCGGATGCCGTTGCTGCTCACCGCCGACCGCTGGGACGGCTGGCTGGCCGGTGGTGGCGAGCCGGCGGAACTGTTGGTGCCACCCGGCGACGAGGTGCTCTCCGGAATCGAGATCCGTCCGGTCGGACCGGCTGTCGGCGACGTCCGCAATGACGGACCGGAACTGGTTTCCCGGGTGCCGGCGGGGCCACTCGGAGCGCCTGCCGAAGCGCCGGTGGAATTGACATTGTTCTGAACAGAAGCCCATCCTGTTCATCGCTTTTAAGGGCGATATGTCGCCTTGTATTTTCCCCTGTTGGGCGGCAAACCCTTGTCTCCACTGCTGTTTGTGCGATACAACACAGCGCCGGCAGTGGGTGTCGATTCGCACCGGGCGAATGGCGTCCATGGATGCTTTGCCGGTCCCACGGGGGAGGTGGGTGGATGACACGGGCGCGGATGCCACGCCCGCACGAGGTTGCCGCGGCACGAAGGGACCCGAGACTGATCCGGGCCCTCGACGAGCGACAACTCGACGATGCCTGGCGGACCAGGGGTGTATGCCAGAGCGTGGACCCAGAGACGTTCTTTCCGGCGCCGAGCGAGCCGGCGGACGCGGCCATCGCGTTGTGCCGCACCTGCGACGTGCAGGGTGCCTGCCTCGCCTGGGCGCTGGACGTCGGTGACTGTCACGGGGTGTGGGGCGCGACGACCCCACGCGAACGGCGGGCGATGCTGGTGGCCTGGCGCAGCCAGCTCGGGCCGGACCCGGACGGGGCCGACGAGCCGGGGCCCGACCTACGCCAACTGCTCGACCTGGTGCCGACCCGCTGACCCGTGCGCCCGGGCCGTCCCGGGCGCACGCCGGAGGCGACCGCCACGCCGGCGACACCACGGGGCGATCTGCCGGGCCGTCGGGTCTACGCGACGCACAATGGCCGGATGGGGCGTACCTGGGAAGTTCCGACGCCGCGCGGACCCGCGCGGCTCGCCCTCGATCCCGCGGCCGGTCCGGCGCGTGGCCTGCTCGTGCTCGGCCACGGGGCGGGTGGTGACGTTGACGCGCCCGACCTGGTCGCCGTGCGGGAGCGGGCGGTCGCGGCCGGACTGACCGTCGTCCGGATGACCCAGCCCTACCGGGTCGCCGGCCGCCGGGCGCCGGCACCGGCCGCCCACCTCGACGAGGCGTGGACGGCCGCCGTCGCCGCACTGCGGGCCGACGGCGCGGTCGCCGCCGGCCTGCCGCTGCTGGTCGGCGGCCGGTCCAGCGGAGCGCGGGTCGCCTGCCGCACCGCCGCCGCGCTCGACGCGGCGGCGGTCGTGGCGCTGGCGTTCCCGCTGCACCCGCCCGGCCGGCCGGAACGGTCCCGGGCCGCCGAACTGGCGAGCGGGGTGCCGACCGTGGTCGTGAACGGTGACCGGGACGCCTTCGGGGTGCCGTCCGCGTCGCCCGGGGTCGAGGTCTTCGTCCGTCCCGGCGAGGGGCACGACCTGCGGCGCGATCCCGCCACCACGGCCACGGTGGTGGTCGACTGGCTGCGCGCCCACGGCTTCGCCGGCTGACCGGCGCGCGGTCCGGGCACGGACCGTGTCCTGGCCCGCCCGGCCGTCGTTGCACCCGGTGAGCCGGCAGGCTCCCCGGACCGTCCGGCCGACACCGGCCGGGTCCGACTCTCCCAGGCCCTTCCTGGTCCCAGTGGTGGCCCACGCCACTGCCGGGACCAGGGTGGGTGGCCACCCGGACGGAATGTCGGGGCGGTAGCTGTGCGTTACAACCCCCGGAAGCTTCGCGAGCGAGGGGGGTTTGATCCGGTGCGAACCGAGACACGCGACCGGGAGCAGAGCGACCGGGAGGCGACGCGCGTCCAGCGGCTGCTCACGGCTCCCGAGTGGCCGGCGACGCCCGAGCCTGACGGCGTGACCGTCGGCACTCCCGCCCGAACCCGAACTGCCGGCGCTGTCGAGCGCGTATCCTCGGCGGGACGGGTCACGCGAGGAGACGTGCGGTTGACTTCAGAGAAGACGGACGAACGCCGGACACGGTTCGAACGCGACGCGTTGCCGTTCGTCGACCAGTTGTACGCCGCCGGACTGCGGATGACCCGCAATCCGGCTGACGCCGAAGACCTGGTCCAGGAGACCTACCTGAAGGCATACTCCGCCTTCCACCAGTTCGAAGAGGGCACCAACCTCAAGGCCTGGCTCTACCGGATCCTGACCAACACCTACATCAACTCCTACCGGCGCCGGCAGCGCCAGCCGATCCAGGCGCCGACCGAGGAGATCACCGACTGGCAGCTCGCCGAGGCCGAGTCGCACACGTCGAGCGGGCTGAAATCGGCCGAGACCGAGGCGCTCGAGCGGCTGCCCGACAGCGACATCAAGAACGCCCTCCAGCAGTTGCCCGAGGAGTTCCGGCTCGCGGTCTACCTCGCCGACGTCGAGGGGTTCTCCTACAAGGAGATCGCCGAAATCATGGGCACCCCGATCGGCACCGTCATGTCCCGGTTGCACCGCGGACGCCGGAATCTGCGCAAGATGCTGGAGCGCTACGCTGCCGATCGGGGCTTCAACGGGGTCCCGTCGACGTCCGGGACCGGATCAGCCGGTCAGGAGGTGTGAGCGACCGTGAGCTGCGGTGAACCACACGAGACCGACTGCACCGATGTCCTCGCCGAGGTCTACCTCTACCTCGACCTCGAGTGCGGCGACGAACGGCGCGACCTGATCCGCGACCACCTCGACGAGTGCTCGCCCTGCCTGCGGCAGTACGGCATCGAGCAGGAGGTCAAGGCGCTGGTGGCGCGCTGCTGCGGCAACGAGACCGCGCCGGTGGAGCTGCGCGCCCGGCTGCGGGCCCGCCTCGGCGAACTGGTCGTCGAGGCCGAGACCCGCGAATACCTGCCCGACTAGGGGACCGGCCGCCGCGCCGGCCCGCCCGATCCACGAAACGACGATCGCCGCCGTCGTACCGGACTCCGGTACGACGGCGGCGATCGTCGTCGGCGCTCAGGAGTTGGGGCGCTTGCCGTGGTTGGCGGCGCTCTTCTTCCGGGCCTTCTTCTTCCGGGACTTCTTCGCCATGCTGGCCTCCCTGAACGGAACGGCTCTCCCGTTTGGCGGGAGCGGACCCGATGATGCTAGTCCGGCCCGCCACCCTTCCCACCTTTCACCCTGCCGCATGCCGTCGCATGATTGGATACCGTTCGCACGCACACTCACCGACGAGGAGGGCGACCCGATGGCCGAGGAGATCCGCGCCGAAATGGTGGCGAACGTCTGGAAGGTCGTCGCGGCGGCCGGCGACTCCGTCGCCGACGGCGACACGCTGGTGATCCTGGAATCGATGAAGATGGAGATCCCGGTCGTCGCCGAGTCCGCCGGGGTACTCGCCCGGCTCGCCGTCAACGAGGGTGACGTGGTCCAGGAGGGCGACCTGATCGCCGTCATCGAATGAGCCCGGTGGTCGTACGGCCGGCCGAGCCGGCCGAGTTCGACACGGTCGCCCGGCTGACCCTCGCCGCGTACGAGGCGGACGGCCAGCTCAAGGAGGACCGCGGCTACGCGCCGACGCTCGCCGACGTGGCGGGCCGGGCCGCCACGGGTGAGCTGCTCGTCGCGGTCGACGAGGTGACCGGCCGGCTGCTCGGCTCGGTCACCTTCGTGCTTCCCGGTTCCAGGTACGCCGAGCTGGCCGGCACCGGCGAGGCCGAGTTCCGGATGCTGTCCGTCGATCCCGCCGCCCAGGGCCGGGGGGTCGGCGAGGCACTCACCCGGGCCTGCCTGGCCCGGGCCGCCGAGCTGGGCTGCCACGCCGTGGTGATCTCCACCCGGACGTTCACCGAGCCGGCGCACCGGCTCTACCACCGGGTGGGCTTCGTGCGTACGCCCGGTGCCGACTGGTCGCCGGTGCCCGGGGTCGACCTGATCGCCTGGCGGTACGACCTCACCACCGCCGGGCCGTAGAACGCGGCTGCGCGGCTCAGCCGCGTCCGGTCAGCCAGCGGCGCAGGCGGCGCAACGGCCCGCCCCGGGCCGTCGCCGATTCCATGGCCGACGTCTCCTCGACGATCAGCCGGGCGGCGGTCGCCGCGGCGGCGTTGTCGAGCCCGGGGGTCGCCAGGGCGAGCTGCGCCAGCGACCAGTTGATCGTCACCGGCCGGGTGTTCGCCACCGTCACCCCGTCGGCCAGCCGCTCGGCCACCACGCCGGCCACGTCGGCGCGTACGGACGGGTCGACCCAGGCCGCGGTGACCAGGGCGAACAGGGCGGCCTCGGTGGTCCAGTCCTCGACGCCCCAGAGCAGGTCGACCAGTACCCGGCGGCGGGTCGACTCCGGCCACGGCTCGTCGGTGCGGTGGTGCAGCAGGCCGAGGCAGGCCCAGACCTGCACGCACCGTACCCACAGTGCCGGGTCGTGTTTCGCCAGCGCCGCCCCGAGTTCGGTGTCGGGTACGGGCGGCGGGTGCACCAGCAGGCCCAGCAGGTCGTCGATGTCGACGGCGGCGAGGGTGACGGCGCGGTCGTACGCGGCCGGCGGGTGTGGCCACGCCGGGTAGGCGAGATGACGTACGCGTTCACCGGCAGCCGCCGAAGGCGGGGGCAGTGCCGGGCTGGCGGTGGTGCCCTCGTAGCGCCACAGCTGGCGGGTGCCGGCGCGGCGCGGCCGCCGGATGTCGGGTTCGCCGATCCCGGTCACCACCACCTCGGCGTCGGGCAGGGCGGTGGCGACCGTACGCATCGCGCTCGGCGGCTCGAGGCCGCTGACGGTCAGCCGGTGCGGGGTCGCCTGTTCGGCGAGTGCCTGCCGCAGCACGTTGGCGACCGCCTCGGCGGCGGTCGGCAGGTGGCCCAGCCACGGCCGGTCCTGGCAGCACTCGGCGAGGTCGTTGTGCTCGTGGGAGTTGTCGGGGTGGTCGCGCTGGAAGTCGGCCAGGGCCACCAGGTGGGCGAGGTCGCCGTCACGCCGGTAGCGCAGCCGGTGTGCGGTGTGCACGGCGCAGTCGAACGTCGGGTCCTTGGCCAGTGCCCGGTCCGTCCAGCCGATGGCCTCGTCGAGCCGGCCGTGGTCGGCGAGGGTGCCGGCGATGTCGGCGTACACGGACAGGTCGTCGGGGTCGTGATCGACGGCCCGGCGCAGCGCCTCGATCGCCTCGGTGGTGCGGCCCGCGCTGCGGTAGGCGTAGCCGAGCCAGACCTCGGAGAGCTTCGACGGCAGGGCGGCCACGCCCCGGCTCGCCCACTCGACGGCGAGGGTGACCTCGCCGAGCCGGCGGGCCAGCGCGGACGCCGCGCCGAGCAGCAGCCCGTGGCCCGGATACTCGTCGACCGAGTGCCGGGCCAGTGCCAGGTACGGCAGCAGCGGCGCCCGGTCGGCTTCCGGCACCGGGTCGCCGATGCCGGCGCAGACCTGCATCATGATCCGGGCCAGCAGGTCGGGTTCGAGGCGGGCCGGCAGTTCGGGCGCGGCGACCCAGGGCACCCCGGCCCAGTCGCCGCCGGGGGCGTGGCCGGTGGCCGCGGCGAGCAGTTCGAGCCCTTCGCCGGGCCGCCCGGCGGCGGCGAGCAGGTGGGCGCGGGCGACGGCGGTGCCGATGAAGACGTGGTCGTCGACGGGGAAGAGGGGGACCCCGCCCCCGGGGAGTACGGCGAACTGGGCGAGTACCTCGTGCACCTCGGGCATGGTGGGGGCGTGGGCGACCGCTCCGGCGACGTGGTCGGCGGCGTGCGACAGGTCGCCTTCGTCGAGTGCCAGCCGGGCGAGTGCCAGCTCCCCTTCCGCCGACAGGCGGGGGTCGTTCATTCCCTCGGACACGTCGTGGTTCCTCGTTCTCCGATCGGGCTCCGGGCTTGCGCAGCCTAGGCCATGCCGGCGAAGAGCGTGATCCACTGCGCATTGCTGCGCGAATAGTTGCGAGATTTGGCTGTACCGTGCAAAGCTGCGCATGAAACGCGCGGGAAGCGCGCATGAGCGGGGAGGTCGACATGGGGGAGAATCCGGTCCCACAGCCCGGCGCGGGCATGGCCGCCGACATCGCCGAACAGCCGGCCGGCTACGCCCGCCTGCTGGAGCCGGTCCACGCCGACCCGATCGCCGAGGTGGCCGCCGCCGTCGCCGCCCGCCGCCCCCGGCACGTCGTCTTCACCGCCCGGGGCACCTCCGACCACGCCGCGCTCTACGCCGCGTACCTCACCGAGATCCGCCTCGGCCTGCCCGCCGGCCTCGCCTCGCCGAGCGCCGTCACCGTCTTCGGCGCCCGCCCCGACCTGTCCGACGCCCTCGTCGTCGGGGTCAGCCAGAGCGGCGGCTCACCCGACCTGACCGAGGTGCTCCGGGTGGCGCGGGCCTCCGGCGCGCTCACCCTCGCCGTCACCAACAACCCGTCGTCGCCGCTGGCCGAGACCGCCGAACTCGCCATCGACGTCGCCGCCGGGCACGAGCGCGCGGTCGCCGCCACCAAGACGTACACGGCCGAACTGTTCGCCCTGCTCATGCTCGTCGAAGGCGTACGCGCCGGCGACGGCGTACTGCCCGCCGAGGAACGCGACGCCCTGGCCGCGCTGCCCGACCTCGCCGCCCGGCTGCTCGACGACCCGACCGCCCGCGGTCTCGCGCCGCGCTACCGGTTCGCCGCCCGGATGGTCACCACCGGCCGGGGGTACGCCTATCCGACCGCCCGCGAGGCCGCGCTGAAACTGATGGAGACGTCCTACCTGCCCGCACTCGCGTTCTCCGGCGCCGACCTGCTGCACGGGCCGCTCGCGATGGCCGACCCGGACGTGCCGGTGCTGGCCGTCGTCGGTGCCGGTCCCGGCGGGGAGTCGATGCGCGAGGTGCTGGCCAAGCTCGGCGAACGCCGGGCCGATGTCGTCGCGATCGGACCCGGCGACGTCGCCGGGTCCGCCAGCCGGATCGCCGTGCCGCCGGTGGACGAGAGGTACGCCCCGCTGCTCGACATCCTGCCGGTGCAGCAGCTCGCGCTGGCCCTGGCGCTGGCCCGCGGCGAGGACCCGGACGCGCCACGCGGCCTGAAGAAGGTCACGTCGACGCTCTGACGCCACCCGTGGGAGGCTGTCCCGGTGTCCACGCTGCGTGACCTCGTCGAGGAGCACACCGGGCTGCGCCCGGTCGACATCGACCACCTGCACCGCATCGCCGGCGACTGGCAGCTCCTCTCCGACCTGTCCTTCGCCGACCTGCTGCTCTGGGTGCCGATCGACGAGGACGCCGAGTCGTTCCTGTGCGTCGCCCAGGTGCGCCCGACGACCGCGCCGACGGCGTACCTCGACGACCAGGTCGGCCGGATCGTCGGTGGGCCCGAGGTCGCCCACCTGACCATCGCCTACCGGCAGGGCCGGATCTGGCGGGAGGGCGACCCCGTCTGGTACGGCGACACCCCGGCCCGGCACGAGGCGATCCCGGTCCGGCTGCGGGCCGCCGACGGCGAGTCCGGCGAGGTGATCGCGGTCATCGGCCGGGACACCAACCTGTCCACCGCCCGCACCCCAAGCCAGCTCGAACTGAACTACCTCACCACCGCCGACGACCTCGCCCAGATGGTCGCCGACGGCACCTTCCCGCCACCGCGCCGGCCGGGAGAGACCACGTCGGCGCCGCGCGTCGGCGACGGCCTGGTCCGCCTCGACGCCAGCGGCAAGGTCACCTACGCCAGCCCCAACGCCCAGTCCGCCTACCGGCGGCTGGGGTTCGCGTCGCACCTGGTCGGCGAGGACCTGGCGGCGCTCAGTGGCCGGCTCGCCGACGACCCGCTGGAGGGCACCGAGGCCGCCAACCGGGTGCTCGCCGCGCTGGGCGGCGAGGCGCCGAGCCGGCAGGAGATCGACGCCCGGGGCGCCACCGTGCTCACCCGTGCCCTGCCGCTGATGCCCGCCGGGGTGCCGATCGGCGCGCTGGTCCTGGTCCGTGACATCACCGAGGTACGCCGGCGCGACCGGGCGCTGATCACCAAGGACGCCACCATCCGGGAGATCCACCACCGGGTCAAGAACAACCTGCAGACGGTCGCCGCCCTGCTCCGGCTGCAGGCCCGGCGGGTCGGCATCCCGGCGGCGAAGGCGGCGCTGGAGGAGTCCGTACGCCGGGTCGCGTCGATCGCGATCGTCCACGAGACGCTGTCGATGTCGACCGACGAAGAGGTGGAGTTCGACCAGATCATCGACCGGATCGCGGTGGCGGCGGCCGAGGTGGCGAGCACCGAGACCCCGATCCGGATGCGCCGGGAGGGCACCTTCGGGGTCCTGCCGGCGGAGATCGCCACCTCGCTCGCGATGGTGCTCAACGAGTTGCTGCTCAACGCGGTCGAGCACGGGTTTCCGCCGCCCGGCGAGGAATCGGCGGCCGCCGCGCCGGCCGAGGTCGTGGTCTCGGCCTACCGGTTCCGCAAGCAGTTGCACGCGACGGTGGCCGACAGCGGTCGTGGCCTGCCGGCCGACTTCGACGCCGAGCGGGGTGGCCGGCTCGGCCTGCAGATCGTCCGCGCCCTGGCCACCGGCGAGCTGCGCGGCACCATCGAGTTGCGCAACCGCGCCGAGGGCGGCACCGAGGCGATCCTGGTAGTCCCGCTGACCAAACGCTGACGCCCTCTCCTCTTCTCTTCTCTTCCGCCCATGATCCGCGTGATCAGGGACCAGGTCGGGCGTGTCGTCGGCGCGGCGGGGTGCAAACTCCCTGATCACGACGATCTTGCGGATCTGCGGCGAGGACCCGGGGCGGGGTCAGCGGGGGGTGGGTGACAGCAGGGCGACGGTCAGGCCGTCGACGGTCCAGGTGTGGTCCACGGTGAAGCCCGCCCGCAGCGCGCCCGCCTTCGGCTCCGGCACCGCCGCCAGCGGATCGGCGCCGTGCTCGCCGGAGAGCAGCAGCCATACCCGGCCGGCCGGCGCCAGACAGGGGGCCGGATCGGCGCACTCGTCGGCCCACAGGCTGCCGGCGCGTACCGGGTCCCGGACCGCGAGCAGGTCGTCCGGCCGTCCGTCGCGCAGGTGGTAGGCGAGCGCGAGGTCCAGGAACCGCCAGCCGTCGCGGGGCGAGTAGACGACGGCGTCGCCGGGCCGGTCGCCCGCGTCGATGATCCGCGCCGCGGCGGCGTAGTCGACCGGCCGCGTCCGCGGCCACTCGTGGGTCCGGCGCATGCCGGCCTGTTCCGGCCCACCGAGTACGGCGACCACGGCGACCACCGGCAGCGCGGCGCGCACGTCGACGGCGGCCAGGGCGGCACCCGCGAGCAGGCCGGCGAACGGCACGGTGAAGACCAGGTAGCGGGGCACCCACAGCGGGGTCACCAGCCCCGCGACGAACAGCACGGCAACCGGTAGCAGCACGCACGCCCCGAGCACCACCGCCCACCCCCGCCGCCCGATGCGGCCTGGGTGGGCGGCGGCCGGGCCGCCCGGGTCACCCGTGCCGGCGTCGCTGTCCGCACCGGCCGGGTCGGGCCGGGCGGCTCCGTCGGCCGTACCGGCTCGGGCGGCTCCGTCGGCCGTACCGGCTCGGTGGAGCAGCGTGGCGAGCCCGAGGGCGGCCAGCACGGCCAGCGCCCCGCCGACCGCCGCCGCGCCGGTCACCCCGCCGGGAAACCGCACCAGTTCGCCGAGGCCGGGCCGGCCCACCCAGTCGAGCTGCCGCTGGTGCTGCCCGCCGCCGAGCAGCACCAGCGGGGTGACCGCCGCCACCGCCGGCAGCAGGGCCACCGGCCAGCGCAGCAGGCGCCGGTCCCGGGTCCGCCGCAGGGCGAGCAGGACGGCGACGGCATGGCCGGCGAGCAGCGTCGCCGCGACGAGGTGGCCGAGGCCGAGCCCGGCCACCGCGAGCCCGTACGCGAGCCAGCGCCACCACCCGGGCCGGTCGATCGCCCGGACCAGCAGCAGGGTGGCCAGCACGGCCAGCATCGTGACGAGCGCGTACGGCCGGGCCTCCTGCCCGTACCGGGAGGTGCTGGGCACGACGGCGAAGAGCAGCCCGGCGAGCAGCCCGGTGCCGGGACCGAGGAGGCGACCGCCGAGGACCGCGGCCAGCGCGGCGGCGGCGGTCATCGCCAGGGCGGACGGCAGCCGCAGCGCGGTGGGGGAGTCACCGAAGAGGCCGGTCCAGCCGTGCATGAACAGGTAGTACGGCGTCGCGCTGGCGTCGACGGTCCGGGCCATCCGGAGCAGGTCGGACAGGTCGCGGGTGGCGGCGCTCCAGGTGGCCAGCTCGTCCCGCCAGGGCTGCGGCCGGCCGAGTTGGACCAGGGTCACCGCCAGTGTCGCCAGGGCCGGCCACCACCATGCCGTACGGCCCGGTCGAGGGTCGCCGCGTGACGCGATCCGAAGTGGCAAAATGCCCCTCTAGAAGGCATTGGCTCTGATTGGTCGGCTATTCCCCGCCTGTTGTGAAGCCTCCCACAGCCGGACCGTCATGTGGGATCGAAACCGCACACTCTGGCTGGTGGGACCCGGGTGTGGCAGCATGGTCGGCATGACCGACGCTGTCGACCGCCGTCTCGTGGCACGCCGCCACGTGGACTACGGCCGCGTCCGCAGCGCCATCTGTCCGGCCCACTGACCCCGCCCGAAAACTCTCTCTCGGGCGCGCACCGCGCCGGCTCCCGACACCGACGTCGTCAGGCCCCGCATCACAGGCGGGGCGGCCGCTCGCACACCGCGTGTCCACCGCAGAGCAATCCCCAAGCAGGAGGACGCCGCGATGGCGGTCAGCGACACCCCGACCCGCGCCGGCGCGTCCGGCGGCACGGCAGCCCCGCGCCCGGCCGCCCGGGCGGCCCGTAAACCACGTGGCGAGGGGCAGTGGGCGGTCGGCCACCGCGAGCCGCTCAACCCCAACGAGCGGACGAAGAAGGACGACAACCCGCTCAACGTACGGGCCCGGATCGAGAACATCTACGCCCGGGGCGGCTTCGCCTCGATCGACCCGCAGGACCTGCGCGGCCGGTTCCGCTGGTGGGGCCTCTACACCCAGCGCAAGGCCGGCATCGACGGCGGACGCACCGCCGTCCTGGAGCCGCACGAGCTGGAAGACGAATACTTCATGCTCCGGGTCCGCATCGACGGCGGACAGCTCAACCTGGCCCAGTTGCGGGTCATCGCGGACATCTCGCAGGAGTTCGCCCGGGACACCGCCGACATCACCGACCGGCAGAACATCCAGCTGCACTGGATCCGGGTCGAGGACATGCCGGAGATCTGGCGCCGGCTGGAGGCCGTCGGCCTGGAGACCACCGAGGCGTGCGGCGACTGCCCGCGCATCGTGCTCGGCAGCCCGGTCGCCGGGGTGGCCGCCGACGAACTGCTCGACCCCACGTCGGCCATCGACGAGATCGTGGCCCGCTACGTCGGCGACCCCGCCTTCTCCAACCTGCCGCGCAAGTTCAAGTCGTCGATCTCCTGGCTGGCCGACACGCCGTACGAGGTCAACGACGTCTCGTTCGTCGGCGTCGACCACCCCGAGCACGGCCCCGGCTTCGACCTCTGGGTCGGCGGCGGGCTGAGCACCAACCCGATGCTCGCCCAGCGGCTCGGCGTCTGGGTGCCGCTCAGCGAGGTGCCCGACGTCTGGGTCGGCGTGGTGTCGATCTTCCGCGACTACGGATACCGCCGGCTGCGGCACCGGGCCCGGCTGAAGTTCCTGGTCGCCGACTGGGGCGTGGAGAAGTTCCGGGAGATCCTGGAGAAGGAGTACCTCGGCCGGACCATGCTCGACGGGCCGGCGCCCGAACTGCCCGGCAAGCCGATCGACCACATCGGGGTGCACGAGCAGAAGGACGGCCGGTCCTACGTCGGCGCCGCCCCGGTCGTCGGCCGGGTCTCCGGATCGCAGCTCGCCCGGCTCGCCGACGTGGTGGAAGCCGCCGGCAGCGACCGGGTACGGCTGACGCCGTACCAGAAGCTCCTGGTTCTTGATCTTGAGTCGGACCGGGTCGAGCCGCTGGTGACCGCGCTACGGGAGATCGGGCTGGAGGCCCGGCCGTCGGCGTGGCGGCGCGGCACGATGGCCTGCACCGGCATCGAGTACTGCAAGCTCGCGATCGTCGAGACCAAGGCCCGCGGCATGGAACTGGTCGCCCGGCTGGAGGAACGGCTGCGCGAGTTCGACGCCGACATCTCGATCCACATCAACGGCTGCCCGAACGCCTGCGCCCGCACCCAGGTCGCCGACATCGGCCTGAAGGGCCAGCTCGTGGTCGGCCCGGACGGCCGCCAGGTCGAGGGCTACCAGGTGCACCTGGGCGGCGGCCTCGGCATGGCCCAGGGCCAGACCGCCGGGTTCGGCCGCAAGCTGCGCGGTCTCAAGACCACCGCCGAGGAGCTTCCCGAGTACGTCGAGCGGCTGGCCCGCCGCTACCTGGCCGGCCGGACCGACGGCGAGTCGTTCGCCGACTGGGTCGTCCGCGTCGACGAGGAGGAACTGCGGTGAGCGAGCGAGCCAAGGGGCTCAGTGCCGGACACGGCGGCGCCGAGCGCAGCGAGGTGACGTCGTGAGCGAGCGGGCGGCGCCGCTGTACTGCCCTTACTGCGGCGAGGAGAACCTGCGGCCCAACGAGGAGTCGCACGGCGCCTGGGAGTGCCACGCCTGCGCCCGGGTCTTCACCGTGAAGTTCAACGGCCTGCTCACGAAGGGGGTGACCCGATGATCCCGGTTTCCGCCACGGACCTCGGCCTGGTCAGTCTCGCCGGACCGGTCGCACCGGCGCGCCGGCGTCCCGAGGAGTTGAAGTCGCTCGCCGAGGAGGCGGCCCGCGAACTGGAGGGCGCCCCGGCCGAGGAGATCGCCCGCTGGGCGGCGGAGGAGTTCGGTGACCGGTTCTGTGTCACCAGTTCGATGGCCGACGCGGTGCTGGCCCACCTGGTGTCGCGGGTCGCGCCCGGCGTCGACGTGGTCTTCCTCGACACCGGGCTGCATTTCCCGGAGACGCTGAAGGTGCGCGACACGGTCGCCCGCACGCTGCCGGTCAACGTCCGGTCGATCCGGGCCCGGATGACCGTCGGCCAGCAGGACGGCGAGTACGGCCCGCGGCTGTTCTCGAAGGCGCCCGACGAGTGCTGCGCGCTGCGCAAGGTGGAGCCGCTGGAGCGGGCGCTCGGCGACTACGACGCGTGGGCGGCCGGGTTGCGCCGCGACGAGTCGCCGACCCGCGCCAACACGCCGGTGGTGACGTTCGACGCCCGCCGGGGCCGGGTGAAGGTCAACCCGATCGCGGCGTGGACCCAGGGCGACGTCGACGCGTACATCTCGCGGTGGAACGTGCCGGTGAACGAGTTGTTCCGGCAGGGCTACACCTCGATCGGCTGCTGGCCGTGCACGCGGCGTACGAAGGCCGGCGAGGACCCCCGGGCGGGCCGCTGGGCGATGTTCGAGAAGACCGAGTGTGGCCTCCACACCTGACCGTTCCGGTGGTCGCAGCGGCCGGCTGACGGCGTCGCCGGTCGTCCTGGTCGCCCACGGCAGCCGCGATCCCCGGGCGGCCGCCGCCACCCGCGCGCTGGCGCGTGCGGTCGAGGCCGCCGACCCGGCCGTCGCGGTCCATCCCGCCTACCTGGACCACACCACGCCGCGCCCCGCCGACGTGCTGCACGCCCTGGCCGCCGCCGGGCACCCCGGGGCCACGCTGGTGCCGCTGCTGCTCACCGCCGCCTATCACGGCCGGGTCGACGTGCCGGCGGCGGTTGCCGACGCCTACGCGGCCGGGCTGCGGATCCCGGTACGGGTCACCGAGGTGCTCGGGCCGGCCGGTGGGATCGTCGACCGGTGGCTGCTGGCCGGGCTGGTGCGGCGGCTGGCCGCGGCCGGCACCGGGTTCGACGCCGTGGTGCTCGCCGCCGCGGGCACCCGGGACGCGGCGGCGCGGGCCACGGTCGACCTGGCGGCGGCCGCGCTCGGCACGGCCCTGGGAGTGCCCTGTGTGGCCGCGTACGCGTCCGCCGCGCCGCCGGCCGTCGGTACGGCGGTCGCCCGGCTCCGGGCCCGTGGCGCCCATCGGGTCGGGATGGCGGCGTATTTCCTCGCCCCCGGACGGTTGTACGCCGAGGCGGCCGCGGCGGCGCGGTCGGCGGGTGCGGTCGGCGTCGCCGGGCCACTGGAGGGCGCTCCGGAAATCGCCCGGCTGGTCCTCGCGCGGGTGGAATTGGCCGGCAGATCTCCGATACCACTCCTCGCGGCCTGACTGCCCGTATTCCTCACCGTTACCGAGTGAATAGTCGGCGTTCGATGGGGTGCCGATCCTTCGGCGGTTCGCATTCGCCGGGACGCACCCGCTGCGTAGCTAAAGGTGTACAGAACTCAGATACAGCGAAACGCCCCGGGAGTACCCGGGGCGTTTCGCTGTGAAGCTCGTTGGTCAGGCGGAGTGAGCGCGCAGGACCCGAAGGCCACCGCGGCGCTTAACGGCGCGCCGCTCTTCCTCGCTCATTCCGCCCCAGACGCCGGCGTCCTGACCGGACTCGAGCGCCCACTTGAGGCACTCGTCGGTCGCGGGGCAGCGCCGACAGACGGCTTTGGCCTGCTCCACCTGCAGCAGAGCGGGGCCGGACGTCCCGATCGGGAAGAACAGTTCCGGGTCCTCATCGCGGCAGGCAGCATGGTGGCGCCAGTCCATGGCGGCAACACTCCTCATTCTTGATCGGTGGTGATAAACACGCTGATCTTTATTTCCTATATGCATCCGCACGGCTGGTACGCGACGGAGTGCAGCCGTCGGATCAGCAGTGCGTGAGCAAGCTTTGAAAACCTTGGGAGATCGATCGGTGCGTGCCGCAATGGGCACGTCCGCGCAACATCCCGGTAACTCAGTTCGCTTGTGAATGCTTTCACGAACTCTGGCGATGTCAAGGGTGGCGCTCAGAAAAAATCTGAACGGGTGAGCAAGCTCACGACCCCTTTGTCCGATTTCCAGCGCTTGCCGGCAACCGGTGTGCCACAGCCACTAGTCAATGTAGTACAGTCCGCCCGACATTGCAGGCATATCAGGCAGGTGTCTCGCGGCGCTCTTGTGCGACCGGTCGCAACACCGCTTACCCACGTCTCAGCAGATTACTCTTAACGCGTCCGTCACAGCTGTGAACCGGACCTTCTCCCGCTCGCCGAGGTAGTCGCCGTCGAGCTGGAACGCCTGCGGGCGGTCCGACACGAGGGTGAACTCCGCCAGGTCGTGCAGCCGCAGCACGTGCCGACCCTGCGGGCCGGCGTCGCGGGTGATGAACTGCGCCATCGTCAACGCCGTGGTCGGCACCCGCAGCCGGCGCAGCGCCAGCACGTCGAGCCCCAGGTCGAAGGAGGCGTTCGGGTTGGGGTTCACCGGCCGGTCACCGAGGTAGGTCCACGGCGCGGTGTTCTGGATGATCGCCGTCGCCAGCTCCGGCACGTCCTCCTCGCCCGGCCGCTCCAGCGTCATCGCCGGATGCCGGCGGTCCGACGCCAGGAAGTAGCGGTTGAGGATCGAACGCATGTAGAGCCCCGGCGTCGACACCCGACCGCGCCGGCGGGCGCCCTCGACCCGCCGGATCACCTCGGCGTCCAGCCCGAACCCCGCGCAGAACGTGAAGTAGCGGTCGTCGGCCAGCCCCAGCCCGATCGTGCGGTAGCGGCCCAGCCGCAGTCCCTCCAGGATCACGCTGGTGCCCTCCGCCCACCCCTTCGGCAGGCCGAGGGCACGGGCGAAGACGTTCGTCGACCCGCCGGGCACCACCGCCAGGGCCGGCAACCGGGTCGCCGGCGGCTGCGCCGGGTCGACGGTGGGCGGCGCCGCGGTCATCAGACCGTTCACGGTCTCGTTGACCGTGCCGTCGCCGCCCAGCGCCACCACCAGGTCGATGCCCTGCTCGGCCGCCTCCCGGGCGAGCGCCACCGCGTGGCCGCGCCGACGGGTGTAGCGCACCGTGAGGTCGACCTCGGTGCTGAGCGCCCGGACGAGCACGTCACGGCCGCGTTCGCTGGTCGTGGTGGCTTTCGGATTGACCACCAGGAGGGCCCGCATTCCCGGGACTGTACCGCGCACCGGCGCGGGTATCGTGGCGCCGTGACGACCTCGGACCAGGCGGCCCCACCACCGCCGCCACTGCGCTGGGCCGTACGGCTGCTGATCGGTGAGGCGGTCGCGCTCGGCCTGGTCGCGGCCTACCTCGTCTGGCAGGACCTGACCGCCACCGCCAACGATCTCGCGACCGCGCTGCTGCTGACCGCGTTCGCGGTCGCCGGGGCGCTGGCCCTCTGGGCGCTCGCGGTGGCGCTGCGACGGCGCCGGGCCGGCGCACGGGCGCCGGCGATCGTGCTCCAGCTCATGCTGCTGCCGGTCGGCTACTACATGATCCAGGGCGGCCTGGCCTGGTTGGGGCTGCCGTTGATCGTGCTCGGTCTGCTGGTGACCGCGCTGCTGGTGAGCCCGCCGACCACCAGGGCGCTCGGGCTGGGGTAGCCGGGCCGGCCGTCAGTGTGCGGTGGCGCGGCGGCTGAGCAGCCTGATCGTCGCCTCGCTGCCCGACGCGGTCGCCGAGGCCGACGTGGTCAGGGCGGTCAGCACCTTCCAGGCGAACGACGACTCCGACGGCAGCCGGGCCTCCGGCACCGTCGGGACCGTGACCTCGACGGTGAGCGCGTCGTCGGTCACCGCGAAGCGGCACCGCAGCTCGGTGCCCCGGGGGGCGATGGCGAGCAGCATGGCGCACGCCTCGTCGACCGCGATCCGCAGATCCTCGATCTCGTCGAGGGCGAACTGGAGCCGGGCGGCGAGCCCGGCGGTAGCCGTACGGAGCACGCCGAGGTAACCACCGTCGGCGGGCACGGTCAACAGCACGATGTCGTCATCGACCATCGGCTGGAAGTCTGTCGCGAGCTGGCCCACCATGCCCTCCCCCCGATGGCGGACTCTACCGCCCCGGAGCACCCCTCGTGCGCGGCGGTGCCGAAAGGGGGGACGGGCTACCCCACCGGCGGGGTGACCGCCGCGGCGAGGGTGACGAGCGCCGGGCCCGTCAGGCGGTAGGGCACCCACTCGTCCATCGGCCCCGCGCCGATGGCGTGGTAGAAGTCGCGGGCCGGATTCCAGTTGAGCACCCACCACTCCAGCCGGGCGTAACCGCGCGCCACGCAGATGCCGGCCAGCGTCGACAGCAGCAGCCGGCCCGCGCCGGTGCCCCGGGCCGCCGGCCGTACGTAGAGGTCCTCCAGGTAGATGCCGTGCACGCCTTCCCAGGTGGAGAAGTTGAGGAACCACAGGGCATAGCCGACCGGCGTGTCGGCGGCGTCGACCGCCACGTGACCGAACAGCGCGGGTCGGGGGCCGAAGAGCGCGACCGACAGTTGCGCCTCGGTCAGGTGGCACAGTTCCGGCGCCCGCTCGTATTCGGCGAGTTCGTGCACCATCGCGACGACGGCCGGCACGTCAGCGGGACGTGCCGGCCGTACGGTCGGGCCGGGTGGGGCTCCGGTCACGCCTGCTTGGTCTCCCAGAAGATCTTCGCGATCTCGTCGATCTTCTGGAGCAGCTCGTCCGCCTTGGCCAGGTCGGTCGAGCCCTTGGCGCCGGACGCGCCGGCCAGCTTGGTGGTCTCGTTGAAGAGCTGGTGCAGGTGCGGGTACTTCTCGAAGTGCGGGGCCTTGAAGTAGTCGGTCCACAGCACCCACAGGTGGTGCTTGACCAGCTCGGCGCGCTGCTCCTTGATGATGAGCGCCCGGGTGCGGAACTCCGGGTCCTCGTTCGCCTGGTACTTCTCGATGATGCCCTTGATCGACTCGGCCTCGATGCGGGCCTGGGCCGGGTCGTAGACACCGCACGGCAGGTCGCAGTGCGCGCTCACGACGGTGCGCGGGGTAAGAATGCGTGGAAGTCGCATCAGGACGCCTCCATGAGATGTTTGCGATGATCCGAGCCGACACTACTCCTGAGACCCGTGCCCCGCGGGACGGAGGTGAAACCTGTGCCGAACCCGTTCGGGCTGTTCGCCGTACTGGTCAGGGGACCGTCGATGGCGCCGACGCTGCGGCACGGCGACCTCCTGCTGGTCCGGCGCGGGGGGCGCGCGGTCCGACCTGGCGACATCGTGGTGGCGACCTTCCGGACCCGGCCGGACCTGCTGGTCGTCAAGCGCGCCGTCCGTGCCGACGACGGCGGTTGGTGGGTACGCGGTGACAACGAGCTGGTGACCGACGACTCCCGTGCGTACGGCGTAGCCGACGTACGCGGTCGGGTCCTGTTGCGCTACTGGCCGAGGCCCGGACGGCCGCGTTACCGACCGGTATGACCCTGGTCACAGGCGCCTTCCGGGGCCGACACTATGCTCGGTTGCCGTGAACCGGGTGACCCCCGCGCCGCACCGCCGGCCAGCGCAGACCTAGCACCCGAGCCGGTCGGACCGTACGCTCGACGCTCCAGGAGTCACCATGTCTTCGTCTATTGTGGACCCTTCCGATACCGTCGCTCCCTCGCTGGACGGCGACCCGGTCTTCGAGTTGCACCGGGGCGGCAAGATGGTCGTCGCCTCGACCGTGCCGCTCACCAGCCGGGAGGATCTCTCACTCGCCTACACCCCCGGCGTCGCCCGCGTGTGTGAGGCGATCGCCGCCGACGAGTCGCTCGTCGACGACTACACGTGGGTTTCGCACACGGTCGCGGTGGTCACCGACGGCTCCGCCGTACTCGGGCTGGGCAACATCGGCCCCCGCGCGGCGATGCCGGTCATGGAGGGCAAGGCGGTCCTGTTCAAGCAGTTCGGCGGCGTCGACGCGGTGCCGATCTGCCTCGACACCCAGGACGTCGACGAGATCGTCTCGGTGGTCACCGCGCTCGCACCGTCGTTCGGGGGCATCAACCTGGAGGACATCAGCGCGCCCCGCTGCTTCGAGATCGAGCGCCGGCTCGACGAGGCGCTGCCGATCCCGATCTTCCACGACGACCAGCACGGCACCGCGATCGTCGTACTCGCCGCGCTGCGCAACGCCGCCGCCCTGCTCGACCGCAAGCTCGGCGACCTGCGGGTGGTCATCAGCGGCGCCGGCGCGGCCGGGGTGGCGGTGGCGAAGATGCTGTTCGCCGGCGGGGTCAGCGCCGGTGACACCGTCGTCTGCGACTCCCGCGGGATCATCCACCGCGACCGCGCCGACCTCGGCCCGACGAAGGCCGAACTCGCCGAACTCACCAACTCCGCGGGCCGTACCGGCGGCATCGCCGACGCGCTGGCCGGCGCGGACGTGCTGATCGGGGTGTCCGGCGGCCAGATCGCCGAGGAGGCGGTCGCCGGCATGGCGCCGGGTGGCATCGTGTTCGCCCTGGCCAACCCGACCCCCGAGGTGCACCCCGACGTGGCCGCCCGGCACGCCGCCGTGGTCGCCACCGGCCGCAGCGACTTCCCCAACCAGATCAACAACGTGCTCGCCTTCCCGGGCATCTTCCGGGGGGCGCTCGACGCCCGGGCGACCGCGATCACCGACGGGATGAAGGTCGCCGCGGCGGACGCGATCGCAGGCGTGGTCGCCGAGGCGCTGAGCGCCGACGCGATCGTGCCCTCGCCGCTCGACCCCCGGGTGGCTCCGGCGGTCGCCGCCGCCGTGGCCGCCGCCGCCCGTCGCGACGGCGTCGCCCGCGCCTGACGGTTTCCGAACTGGGGCCGGCCCGAACGGGCCGGCCCCAGTTTCGTCGGGGCCCGGTCCGTTCGGGCCGTCAAGATCCGGGTGATCAGGGAGTACGTCGCACGACACACCGAGGACACGCCCGGCTTGGTCCCTGATCACCGTGATCGAGAGTGCATGATCTTGAAGGGGGTCGGGGGCGCTGCTAGCGTCCGGACATGCGCGCCGCCTACGCCTCGAAGTTCGACGATGACAACCCGCTCGCGGCCCTTGCCGTCGGCGACCGGCCCGAACCGGTGCTGCCCGACGACGACTGGGTGACCGTCGAGGTGCGGGCCAGCTCGCTCAACCACCACGACCTGTGGTCACTGCGCGGCGTCGGCCTCGGCGCCGCGCAGTTGCCGATGATCCTCGGCTGCGACGCGGCCGGGATCGACGACCGGGGCAACGAAGTGGTCGTCTACCCGGTGGTGCCGACCCCGGCGGATCCCCGGGGCATGTCCATCCTGTCCGAGCACCACCAGGGCACCTTCGCGGAGCGGGTGGCGGTGCCGCGCGCCAACCTGGTGCCCAAGCCCGCGGAGCTGTCGTTCACCGACGCGGCCTGCCTGCCGACGGCCTGGCTGACGGCCTACCGGATGCTCACCACGAAGGGGCGGGTCGACGAGGCCGAGGCGGTACTCGTGCAGGGGGCCGGCGGTGGGGTCGCCACCGCCGCCGTGGTGCTCGCCCTCGCGCTCGGCAAGCGGGTCTACGCGACCAGCCGCGATGCCGCCAAGCGGGACCGGATCGCCGGACTGGGGGCGACGGCGCTGGAACCCGGCGCCCGCCTGCCGGAACGGGTCGGCGTGGTGATCGAGACCGTCGGGGCGGCGACGTTCGACCACTCGCTGAAGTCCGCCGCGACGGGCGGCCGCATCGTCGTCTCCGGTGCGACCGCCGGACACGAGCCGAAGGTCAACCTGCGGCGGGTCTTCGCCATGCAGTTGGAAATCCTGGGCACGTCGATGGGCACCCCGGCCGAGCTGCGTGACCTGCTCGCCCTGTGTCGGGACCGGTCGGTGCGACCGGTGGTCGACAGCGTGCACGGGTTCTCCGCGGTGGGGGAGGCGTTCGCCCGGCTGCACTCCGGAAACGTCTTCGGCAAGGTCGTGCTCGACCACACCCGCTGACCGGTCCACCGACCCCTGGGCGGACCGGTGTGGACACGCTCGTTCCGCAATCTGTAATCCGGACCTATGCGGCGTTTCAAAACGGACACTAAGGGAGCATAAGAGGCTGGAAAAGAACAAATAAGCTTCAGTAAAGGGTGACCTAAAGAAAACTAAAGGTTCGACGGGCGTCCTTGCCGCTGTGCAACTGATGAACTTCCCGGGCCGGGTAGAGTCGGTCCGTTCGTAACTCTGATCATCGCGAACGATTGTGTTCGAAGGAGTCAGATCTTGAAGTTCTCGGCAGCGCACAGGAGCACCGGGCGAGCCACCCACCGGCGCCCGACAGAGCCTCGGGTGCTCCGTCGTCCGACCCGCACACTGCTGGTTGTCCTGACCACGGTCGGCCTTGCTGTGACGGGTATCGGGGTTGCCGTGGCCGGTAGTCGCGGCGACTCCGTGACGGTGACCCGCGCCGGCACCGTCATCGACGGCGAGAAGATCAATGGTTATCTGCACATCAAAGCGAACAATGTGACAATCAGGAACGCCACTCTGCGTTACGGCGGCAATCATACGCTGCGCGTATTCAGTGGCTTCACTGGAACCGTCATCGAGGACACCAAGATCTATTGCGAGGCGGCGAAGACCAACGGTGTCGTGTTCGGCAACTACACCGCCCGCCGGGTCGACCTTTTCGGCTGCAAGAACGGATTCATGTATTCCGACTCGGCGCCGGCCGTCATCGTGGACTCGACATGGAACGGCAAGCCCGTCTCGGTCGGCTCGGACTCCGGCGGCCGGCCCGCGCCGGCCCCGTCACCGACCAGGTCGACCGCGCCGAGCCCGTCCCCGTCCCCGTCCCCGACGCCGAGCGCCACGACGTCGACCGCGCCGGCCCCGAAGCCGACCCGTACCACGACGTCCGCCCCGCCACCCCCGGCCGGCGGCGGCATCCCGGCGTCCTTCCCCGGACCGCACAACACCGGCGTGCCGGCCGGCGTGACGTTGAAGAACTCCGGCGGCATCACCGCCTCCCGCGACGGCCAGGTCATCAGCGGCCTCAACATCAACGGCTGCGTCACCGTCACCGCGAAGAACGTGGTCATCCGCAACTCGCGGATCAGTTGCGGCGGGACGTACTCGATCCGGACCAACGGGGCGAAGAACCTGGTCGTCGAGGATGTCGAGATCAACGGGCAGGGCAAGAACTCGGCCGCCGTCTGCTGCGGCGACTACACCCTGCGCCGGGTCGAGATCACCAACGTCATCGACGGGCCACGGCTCGGCAGCAACGTCCGGATCGAGGACTCCTGGATCCACCACCTGACCCGGGTCTCCGGCTCGCACAACGACGTACTCCAGACCACCGGGGCGTCCAACATCGTGGTGCGCGGCAACACGCTGGAGGCGTACAACCCGACGACGCGGGATCCGTTCAACGCCTGCCTGATGATCGGTTCGACGACCGGGCCGATCGTGTCGAACCTGACCTTCGAGCGAAACTACTGCAACGGCGGCAACTACTCCATCGGGGTCCGCGAGGATCTCAACGCCGCCAACATCGTCATCCGCAACAACGTCTACGGCCGTGACTACCGCTACGGCGTCATCGCCCGGCCGCAGCAGTCCGGCATCACCTGGGAGTCGGCCACCAACGTGTTCGCCGACAACCGCAAACCCGTCAAGTAGCGGGACCGACAAGCAGTTCGACGCCCTCCCCGGTGGACCGCGGGGCCGTGCGATCCGCACGGCCCCGCGGCTCGTCCACGCACACCTCCCGGCCGCGCCGGGCGCCCGCCGTCCCAGCGGGTCGCCGTCCCAGGGCCGGGTACGCGACCGCGCGAGCCGTGCCGGTCAGAGCCGGTCGTCGAAGGCGGCGAGCCCGTTGTGGCCGGCCCCGTCCGGCAGTCGGTGGCGGGCGTCCGGATCGCCGTAGAGCGTCCAGCGCAGGAAGTCCGTCGTCGTCTCGACCACCACCTCGAACGCCGGATCGCCGGTGCGCAGCAGCGAGCGGCCGTGGTCGCCGTCGGGCAGGCTCAGCATCGCCTTCGGCCAGGGCACCTGGTCGTACGCGGCCTTGCCGGAGGCGTACGACACCACCTCGTCCAACTCCCCGTGCACGAAAAGCTGCGGAGCGGCAGGTCCGCTGAACGTCGTACCGACCCCCAGCGCACTGCCGGCGAGCACGATCCCGGCGTCCAGCCGCTCGTCCCGGGCCAGGGTGAAGAGCCCCAGCGTGGTGATGCCACCGGCGGAGTGCCCAGCGGCGGCCACCCGGTCGGTTGCCAGCCGGCCGGCGAGCGGATCGCCGTCGCGCCCGTCGAGCGCCAGCACCTCGGTCACCACGTACGACACGTCGGCCGGCTGGTTCAGCACGTCGAAGACGTCCGGCTGGGTGGCCGTACCACTGGTCTTCGGGAAGCGGGGCGCCGCCACCACGAAGCCGGCCGCGGCCCAGCGGGTGAGTACCGCGGCGTAGTCCTGGGGCGTGCCGGTGAGGCCGTGACTGAACGCGACCACCGGGAAGCGGCCGGTCGCCGCCCGCGCGCCGCTGCGGGGCGTACCGCCGGGTTCGCCGGCCGCCGGATACCACACCGTCACCGGCAGGGCCCGGCCGTCACGGGCGAGGTCGAGCTGCCGTACGCCGACCGCGAACGGCTCGGCCGGCGCGGCCCCGGGCGTGACCGGTGCGGCGCTCGCGGTGGCCGGTGCCGGCGCGGACGGGGCGTCCGTCGTGCCGCCCGAGTTCGGCGTGGGCTGCGGCGAGCAGCCGGCGACCGTCACCGCCAGCAGCGCGGTGACCAGGATCGGGATACGGCGGGAGCGTCGGGGCATCGCTCGATTGTGCCTCGCCACCCACCCGTCCCGTCCGGCCAACGGCCACGCCGGCAGCCGGCTACCCGCCCCGAGGCGCCCTTGCGCGCCGATCAAGGAGAAGTTGTGGCTTCCGCGGGGCGAGATGCCCGAAGTATCCCCATGATCGACGCGGCGTCGGGCGCGGCCGGCGGGGCGGCCGGCGGGCGCGGCGCGGCCGGCGGGGTGTCAGAGGCGGTTCTCGAATTCGGTTACGCCGGTCAGGTGGGCCGCGTCCGCGATCTTCTGCCGGGCGGCCTGGTCGCCCTGGAGGATCCAGCGCAGGAAGTGGGTCATCGCGGCCATCGTCTGGGCGAAGCCCGGCCGCCCCGGCGTCAGGTAGGTGCCGTGGTCCTGCCCGACCAGGGTCAGGAACGCCTTCGGCCACGGCACCCGGTCGTACGCCGCCCGGCCCCGTGCCGCCTTGACGATCGGGTCGGCGCTCCCGTGCACGAAAAGCATTGGCGCGGCGGTGCCGCCGAACGCCACCCGGGAACCGCCGGCGATCACGATCCCGCCCCGCCACTGCTCGGCGTGGCCGTCGGTGAAGAGCCCGGCGGTGGTGAAGCCGCCCGCCGAGTGCCCGGCGGCGGCGATGTTCGCGGTGTCCAACCGGCCGGCGAACAGGTCGCCCGGCACCCGGTCGAGCCGGCTGAGCTGACGGATCACGTGACGGGCATCGGCCGGCTGGTGCCGTACGTCGTTCCGGTCGAACCGCCGGCTGCCGCGCTTGGTGTACGGGTATGCCGGCGCCACGACCACGAACCCGGCGGCCGCCAGCCGGGTCGTCACCGCCCGGTGCAGATCGGGCAGGCTGTCCAACCCGTGGCTGTAGAGCACGATCGGGAAACGCCCGGGGGCGACCTCGGCGTCGACCCGGGGCGTCGGGCCGGTCGGGCCGGCCGACGGATACCAGACAGTGGTGGGCAGCGGCCGGGCCGCACCCCGGCGCAGGTCCAGGGTCCGCACCCCGACCGGATAGCTCACCTGCGGCCCGGCGGCGGCACGGGGTGTTCCGGCCTGCGCCGGTTTCCCGACCGCCGGGGCGCAGCCAGCGAGCAGCACCGGCACAAGACCGATGATCAGTGCTGTGACCAGCCGTTTGGTGCCCACGCCTAGAAGGTAAGGGCGGGCCGGCGCGGCGAGGCCAGCTTTCCGGTTCCCCTGCGCCGGCCGGCCGGATGGTGTTGTCCCGATCATCGGCCGGCCGGCGCTGATCGTGATCAATTGCGGTGTCGGGAAGTCGCCGGTCGGAAAGGGGGTACGCCACGCCGACGGGAGCGGACCCACAACCGGACCCGACTTCGCTAGGGTCGTGCCCATGTCTGACGAGTACGTGGATCCGAGCGGGAACACGGAGGCCTTCCAGGCCTTCACACAGACGGCGGAACCGGCCGAATCGTCGTCGAAGCTGCCCCTGATCATCGGTGCGGCCGTCGCGGCGGTCGTGCTGCTCGCCCTGGTCGGCTGGCTGGCGCTGGGCTGACCCCAGGTCCCGGGGGAGCGCGGTCAGCCGCGCGCGGCCACGACGCTCCGGGTCTGCTCGGCGATCTCGCCCTCCTCGTCGGTGGGCACGACGCAGACCGCCACCGGCGAACCGTCGGGCGAGACGACCCGTTCCCCGGACCCGGCCGTGTTGCGCCCGGCGTCCACGGCGATCCCCAGCCGCTCCAGCCCGTCCAGTGCCGCCGCCCGCACCTCGGCGGCGTTCTCGCCGACCCCGGCCGTGAAGGTGATCGCGTCGAGCCGGCCCAGCAGGGCGTAGTAGGAGCCGACGTACGACCGGATCCGCCGGCAGTAGACGGCGAAGGCGAGCGCGGCGGCCCCGTCACCGGCGGCCCGCCGGGCCAGCACCTCACGCATGTCGTTGACGCCGCACAACCCGACCAGCCCGCTGCGCTGGTTGAGCAGGTCGTCGATCTCGTCGACGCTCATCCCCGCGGTGCGGCGCAGATGGAAGACGACCGCGGGATCGATGTCCCCGCTGCGGGTACCCATCACCAGCCCCTCCAGCGGGGACAGGCCCATCGAGGTGGCGGCACTGCGCCCGCCCTCGACCGCGCACGCGCTGGCGCCGTTGCCCAGGTGCAGGGTGATCGTGTTGGTGTCGGCCGGGTCGCGGCCGAGCAGCCGCGCGGTCCGCCGGGAGACGTACGCGTGCGACGTGCCGTGGAAGCCGAACCGGTAGATGCTGTTCGCACGGGCCACCTCGGCGTCGATGGCGTACGTCGCCGCCTCCGGCGGCAGGGTGCGGTGGAAGGCGGTGTCGAAGACCGCCACCTGCGGTACGTCCGGCAGCAGTCGCCGGGCCACCTCGATCCCGGCCAGGTTGCCCGGATTGTGCAGCGGGGCGAGCGGGACAAGTTCCCGGATCCCGGCCACGACCTCGTCGTCGATCAGCGTCGGCTCGGCGAACCGCAGTCCGCCGTGCACGACCCGGTGCCCGATCGCCGCCAGCCCGCCCAGGTCGAGCCCGCCCATGATCTGCGCGAGGGCGGCTTCGTGATCCTCCGGGGCGTCGCCCGGCTCGCCGATCCGTTCGACGATGCCCCGGTCCACGACCCGGTCGCCGTCGTACAACCGGAACTTGACCGACGACGACCCGGAGTTCAAGACCAGGATTCGCATGGTCCCTACCCCTTGTGTCCGGCGGCCTGGATCGCGGTGATGACGACCGTGTTGACGATGTCCTTCACCGTGGCGCCCCGGGACAGGTCGTTGACCGGCCGGCGCAGACCCTGCATCACCGGCCCGACCGCGACCGCGTTGGCCGAGCGCTGCACCGCCTTGTAGGTGTTGTTGCCGGTGTTCAGGTCGGGGAAGACGAACACGGTGGCCTGGCCGGCGACCGAACTGCCCGGCAACTTGGTCGCGGCGACGGCCGGGTCGATCGCGGCGTCGTACTGGATCGGGCCCTCGACCGGCAGGTCGGGCCGGCGCTGCCGGACCAGCGCGGTCGCCGCCGCCACCTTCTCGACGTCGGCGCCGGAGCCGGAGGTGCCCGTCGAGTAGGACAGCATCGCCACCCGCGGCGTGATGCCGAACTGCTCGGCGGTCACCGCACTCGACAACGCGATGTCGGCGAGCTGGACGACGTCGGGGTCGGGGTTGACCGCGCAGTCGCCGTAGACCAGCACCCGGTCGGCGAGCAGCATGAAGAAGACGCTGGACGCGACCGATACGCCGGGCACCGTCTTGATCACCTCGAACGCCGGCCGGATCGTCGCCGCGGTGGTGTGTGTCGCGCCGGAGACCATGCCGTCGGCGTGGCCGGCGGCGACCATCATCGTGCCGAAGTAGTTGGGGTCGGTGACCACGTCGCGGGCCAGGTCGAGGGTGACGCCCTTGTGCCGGCGCAGGTCGGCGTAGCTGGCCGCGAACTCCTCCCGCCAGGCGCTGGTCGTCGGGTCGACCGTCTCGATCCCGTCGACGTCGACGCCCAGCTCGCGGGCCTTGCGGGCGATCTCGTCCGGATCGCCGAGCAGGGTGAGGTCGGCGACACCGCGGCGGAGCAGCAGTTCGGCGGCGCGCAGGATCCGCCCCTCGGTGCCCTCCGGCAGCACGATCCGGCGGCGGTCTGCCCGGGCCCGGTCGACCAGGTCGTACTCGAACATCAGCGGGGTGACCCGGCCGGAGCGGGTGACCCGCAGCCGCCGGGACAGCTCCTCGGTGTCCACATGGGACTCGAACGCGCCGAGTGCCGCCTCGACCTTGCGCTGGTTGGTGGCGGTCGGCCGGCCCTCGATCCGGGCCGAGGCGGCCACCGTGTCGAAGCTGTCGGTGTGGGCCAGCAGCACGGCGAGCCCGGTGTCGAGCCCTTCGACCAGGCGCATCGCCCGCGGGTCGGGCCGTTCGCCCAGCGTCAGCACCACGCCGGCCACCGACACCTGGCCGGCGGCGTGCGCGGCGTGCGCGGCGACCAGCAGATCGGCCCGGTCGCCGGGGGTGATGACCAGGCAGCCGTCGGTCAGGTGGTCGAGCAGGGTCGGCACGTGCGCGGCACCGACGACGAAATCCAGCACGTCCCGGGAGTACGCCGCGTCGGTGCCGGCCAGCCGGTCGGCGCCCAGCGCCGCCGCCACCTCGGCCACCGTCGGCGCCGACACCGCCGGCACCTCGGGGATCGCGTACGCCGGCACCGGCAGCCCGGGCGGCTCGGTCCCGGGCCGGACCCGGTTGGCCACCACGGCCAGCACGGTCGCGTCCAGGTCCTCCAGGTCGTGGTAGGCGCTGCGGGCCGCCGCCGCGATCGCTTCGCCGTCCTGCCCCAACCCGTCGACCACCGGTACGACCACACTGCCGAACTCGGTCGCCAGCCGGGCGTTGAACGCCAGTTCGCGGGGCAGCCCGCCGGGGGTGTCACCGCCGCCGTCGTCGTCGAAGTCGCTGCCGACCACCACCATCGCCGCGCAGCGCCGCTCCGCCGCCCGGTAGCGCTCGACGATCCGCGAGATCAGTTCCTCGCGCCGGCCGTCGGCGACCAGGACGGCCGCCTCGGCATAGGTGGTGCCGTACAGGTCGGCGTACGGCAGCTCGATCCGGTAGCGGTCGCGCAGCAGCGTGAGGATCGGGTCGTCGTCGCCGGTGACCAGCGGCCGGAACGCGCCGATCCGCTCGACCTGCCGGGACAGCAGCTCGGCGAGGCCGAGCGCGACGGCCGACTTGCCGCCGCCGGAGCCGATGCTGGCGATGTAGACGCTGCGGCGGTTCACGTCGGTTACTCGTCGTCCTCGTCGTCGAGGCGCGCCAGCCAGGTGGCGAACCGCTCGACCGGCGTCTCGAACTCCGGGTTGATGTCGACGAAGTCGCGCAGCCGCTCACCGAGCCATTCGATGGTGACGCTCTCTTCGCCCCGGCGCTGCACCAGTTCCTCGATGCCGCGGTCGGTGAAGTACATGGCCTGCTCCTCGATTCCGGGCGCGTCGCCGGCGGGCCGGTGGCGGGTCGTCGACCACACCACCGGCCCGCCGGTCGGGCGCGGATGTGCCGCCGGGCTACCGGCGGGGGAGGGCCGCCTCGAGCAGCGCGGCCTGCTCGGCGTCGTGCAGCTTCGCGGACCCGACCGACGGCGCGGCGGCCGCCGGGCGCGAGATCCGCTGGAGCCGTACGCCCTCCAGGTGCTCCAGCAGGTTGAGCGCGACGAACGACCAAGCGCCCTGGTTGGCCGGCTCCTCCTGCACCCAGGCGAAGTCCTCGGCGTTCGGGAACTCGGCCAGCGCGGCCCGGACCTCGTCGACCGGCAGCGGGTAGAGCTGCTCGACCCGGATGATCGCGGTGTCGGTGATGCCGCGCTCCTTCCGGGCCTGGACGAGGTCGTAGTAGACCTTGCCGCTGCACAGCAGCACCCGCTTGACCGACTCGGCCTTCAGACCGGCGTCGTCGCGCAGGACCGGCTGGAACGTGCCGCTGGTGAAGTCTTCCACCGAGGAGACGCACAGCTTGTGCCGCAGCAGCGACTTCGGCGTGAAGACGATCAGCGGCTTGCGCTTGGGCGACAGTGCCTGCCGGCGCAGCAGGTGGAAGTAGTTGGCCGGGGTGGTCGGGATCGACACCCGCATGTTGTCCTCGGCGCACATCTGCAGCCAGCGCTCCGGACGGCCGGACGTGTGGTCGGGGCCCTGGCCCTCGTGGCCGTGCGGCAGCAGCAGGGTCACCGCCGACGGCTGCCCCCACTTGACCTCGCCGGACGAGATGAACTCGTCGGCCACCGACTGCGCGCCGTTGGCGAAGTCGCCGAACTGCGCCTCCCACAGCACCAGCGCCTCGGTGTTCTCCACCGAGTAGCCGTACTCGAAGCCCATCGCCGCGTATTCGCTGAGCAGCGAGTCGTGCACGAAGAACCGGGCGCGGTCCCTGGTCAGCCGCGACAGCGGCAGGTAGTCGTCACCGCTGTTCGCGTCGACGATCGAGGCGTGCCGCTGCACGAACGTGCCCCGGCGGGAGTCCTGCCCGGCGAGCCGTACGGTCACCCCGTTGTCGAGCAGCGAGCCGAACGCGAGGATCTCGCCGAAGCCCCAGTCGATGTTGCCCTCGGCCGCCATCTTGGCCCGCCGGTCGAGCAGCTGCTGGATCCGCTTGTGCGGGGTGAAGCCCTCCGGCAGGCCCACGTGCGCCTCGCCAATCGCCCGGATGACGGAGGCGTCGACCGCGGTCTCCACCGCCGGCTCCGGCTCCTCCTGCCGGTTGCGGGTCACGCGGGGGGCCGCCGGTCCGGCCGCGTCCCGGGTGGCCTTGAAGACCTTCTCCAGTTGGGCGTGGAAGTCGCGCAGCAACTCCTCGGCGTCCTCGACGGTGATGTCGCCGCGCCCGATCAGCTCCTCGGTGAACAGCTTGCGGACGCTGCGCTTGCTGTCGATGATCTGGTACATCAGCGGGTTGGTCATCGAGGGGTCGTCGCCCTCGTTGTGCCCCCGGCGCCGGTAGCAGACCAGGTCGATCACGACGTCCTTGTTGAACGCCTGCCGGTATTCGAACGCCAGCCGGGCGACCCGGACGACCGCCTCGGGGTCGTCGCCGTTGACGTGGAAGATCGGCGCCTGGATCATCCGCGCGACGTCGGTGCTGTAGAGGCTGGACCGCGAGTATTCCGGCGCGGTGGTGAAGCCGACCTGGTTGTTGACCACGACGTGCACGGTGCCGCCGGTGCGGTAGCCGCGCAGCTGGGACAGGTTGAGCGTCTCGGCGACCACACCCTGACCGGCGAACGCGGCGTCGCCGTGCACCGCCAGCGGCAGGACCGTGTAGCCCTCCAGCTTGAGGTCGATGCGGTCCTGCTTGGCCCGGACGATGCCCTCCAGGACCGGGTCGACGGCCTCCAGGTGCGACGGGTTGGCCACCAGCGACACCGTGATCGAGTGGTCGCCCTCGGGCGTGGTGAACTTCCCGGTCTGGCCGAGGTGGTATTTCACGTCACCGGAGCCCTGGGTGGAGCGCGGGTCGATGTGCCCCTCGAACTCCGAGAAGATCTTCTCGTACGGCTTGCCGACGATGTTGGCCAGCACGTTGAGCCGGCCCCGGTGCGCCATGCCGATGACGACCTCGTCCAGGTCCGCCTCGGCGGACGCCTGGAGCACCTCGTCGAGCAGCGGGATCAGCGACTCGCCGCCCTCGAGCGAGAATCGCTTCTGCCCGACGTACTTGGTCTGGAGGAACGTCTCGAACGCCTCGGCGGTGTTGAGCCGGTTGAGGATGTGCTTCTGCTCGTCCGGGGTGGGCTTGGTGTACTTGCGCTCGATCCGGTCCTGGATCCAGCGGCGCTCCTCCGGGTCCTGGATGTGCATGTACTCGATGCCGACCCGGCGGCAGTAGGTGTCGCGCAGCACGCCGAGGATGTCGCGCAGCTTCATCTTCTGCTTGCCGGCGAAGCCGCCGACCGGGAAGCTGCGGTCGAGGTCCCACAGGGTCAGGCCGTGCTGGAGTACGTCGAGATCCGGGTGCTTGCGGATCTTGAACTCCAGTGGGTCGGTGTCGGCCATCAGGTGGCCACGGACCCGGTAGGCGTGGATGATCTCGATGACCCGGGCGGTCTTGTCGATCTGCCCCTCGGAGCTGACCGCCACGTCCCGCATCCAGCGCACCGGCTCGTACGGGATCTGCAGCGCGGTGAAGATCTGGTCGTAGAAGTTGTGCTCGCCCAGGATCAGCTCGTGCATGACCTTGAGGAACTCGCCGGACTGCGCGCCCTGGATGATCCGGTGGTCGTACGTGCTGGTCAGCGTGATGATCTTGCTGACGGCCAGCTCGGCCAGGGTCTCCTCGGACATGCCCGCGTACGGCGCGGGGTATTCCATCGCGCCGACGCCGATGATCGTGCCCTGGCCGACCATCAGCCGCGGCTGCGAGTGGACCGTGCCGATGCCGCCCGGGTTGGTCAGCGAGACCGTGGTGCCGGAGTAGTCCTCCATGGTCAGCTCGTTGCGCCGGGCCCGCCGGACGACGTCCTCGTACGCCTGCCAGAACTGCCGGAAGTCCATCTGCTCGCAGCCCTTGATCGACGGCACCACGAGGTTGCGGGTGCCGTCGGGCTTGACCAGGTCGATCGCGATGCCCAGGTTGACGTGCTCCGGCCGGACCACCGCCGGCTTGCCGTCGACCTCGGTGAACGAGTTGTTCATCTCGGGGTGCTCGGCCAGCGCCCGGACCAGCGCGTATCCGATCAGGTGGGTGAAGCTGACCTTGCCACCACGGCCCCGCGCGAGGTGGTTGTTGATCACGATGCGGTTGTCGACCAGCAGCTTGGCCGGCACCGCCCGGACGCTGGTCGCGGTCGGCACCGACAGCGAGGCGTCCATGTTCTGAACGATCTTGGCGGCGACGCCGCGCAGCGTGGTGGTCTTCGGGCCCTCGTCGGTGGACTTCGACGCCGGGGCGCTCTTCGCGGCCGGCGCGCCGGTGGGTTGCGGCGTGGCCTTCGGCTGAGGCGTGGCCTTCGGCTGAGGGGTGGCCTTCGGCTGGGGGGCAGCCTTGGGGGCGGGCTTCGCGACCGGCTTCGCGGCGGCGGGCTTCCCGGCCGGGGCCGGCTTGGCCGGGGCCTCGGCGGCCTTCGGCTGGGGGGAGGTCGGCGCGGCCGGGGCCGAGGTGCCCGCCCGCTCCGCGGTCGACGCCCCGGCCGTGGCGGTGACCTCGGTCGGGGTGGCCGCGCCGGCACCGTCGCCGGACGGCCGGTAGTCGGCGAAGAAGTCGTGCCAGGCCGAGTCGACGCTGCTGGGATCGGCGAGGTAACGCTGGTACATCTCCTCGACGATCCACTCGTTCGGGCCGAAGCCCGCCAGTGGGTTGTCTTGCGAAGTCTGCTGCGTCGACACGGCCGGTAATCGCCTCTTTCACGCGGGGTGTGGTGCTCGCGGGATGCCGCCACCACTCGGGGGCTCGGGTCACAAAGTCGCGTACAAGGCTACGCTGTGCCCCGAGCGGGGGCATTGCCCCATCCGGCCCGTGTCGTGTTTCACAAGGTGATCATGGCTGACGACCACGGCGGGTGGCGCCGGCTCCCGGCCCGCGCCACCCGCCGTAGGGTCAGGAGATGTCCCGCTTGCGGACGATGAGCGTGCCGACCACGCCGGTCACCACGGCGTAGCCGATCAAAACCACCGCGCCCACCCACTGCGGCGGGTTGCCGGGCAGGGTGGTGCCGGAGACCATGAGCTGCGAGGCCAGCGACGGCACCAGCACCTGCAGGTTGTTGATCCAGTCGCCGAAGCGGTTGGCGAACGTGCTGAAGAACAGCGCCGCGCCGATGAACCCGGCGAAGTAGAAGATGATGGCCGCCACCGTCGCGCCCATCTGACTGCGGATCAGCACGCCGAAGCCGACGCCGAAGATCGCCCAGAGCAGGTACGCGAGCCCGTTGAGGCCGATCGCCTCCCACACACCGGACTGGTCCAGCTGCGCGCCCGTGTCGAGCCCGTTGAGGATCAGCGGGGTGACCACCAGGTTCGCCGCGGTCGTGATCACCCAGAACAGCACGCCGATGATCGACGCCGCGACCAGCTTGGCGACGATCACCGCGGTGCGGTGGGGCGAGGTCAGGAACGTCGTCGTCGCCGTCTGGTGGAAGAACTCGTTGGTCACCACGATGACGCCCAGCAGCATCACGATCAGCAACCCGAAGAGCTGGCCGTTGGTGTAGAGGTTCGCCGCCAGGTAGACGACGTCGGACACCGCCTCGAGCGCCGGGTCGTTCTCCGGCACGGTCCCGCCGAACTGCTCGGGGTCGAGCAGGAACGAGGTCTGGAAGTAGTTGAAGAACAGCGTGATCGCCCACAGCGGCACGGCGATGAGCGCGAAGACCCACCAGGTGTTGGTGGTGCGCAGCTTCAGCAGTTCGGCACCGATCAGCTTCATCGGATGACCGCCTTCCCGGACGTGAGCTCCAGGAAGACCCGTTCGAGGTCGGGCCGCTCGGGAGTCAGTTCGTGCAGTTCGACCTGGGCGGCCAGCGCGACCCGGCCCACGAAGGCGGCGTCGCTGCCCTCGACCAGCAGCAGGCCGTCCTCGCCCCGCTGCACCTTGGCGTTCTGCTCGGCGAGCGCCTTGGCGAGCTGATCCGCGTGTGGCGTACGGACCCGGATCCGGGCGCCGGTCGTCATCGAACCCAGCACCTCGTCGACGGTGCCCTGCCGGACCAGCTTGCCGGCGGCGATGATCACCACGTCGTCGGCGAGCAGTTGCATCTCGGACAGCAGGTGGCTGGAGACCAGAACGGTGCGCCCCTCGGACGCGAGCCCCTTGAGGAACCCGCGCATCCAGCGGATGCCCTCCGGGTCCAGGCCGTTCGCCGGCTCGTCGAGCACCAGCACCTTGGGGTCACCCAGCATCGCCGCGGCGATGCCGAGCCGCTGCTTCATGCCCAGCGAGTAGCCCTTGAACTTGCGCTTCGCCGCCGGGGACAGCCCGACCATCGCCAGCGTCTCGTCGGCACGCCGCTTCGGCAGGCCCGAGGCGGCACAGATCACCCTCAGGTGGTTGATCCCGGTACGTCCCTTGTGCGCACTCGATGCCTCCAGCAGCGCGCCCACGGTCCGCAGCGGTTCCTTGAGGTCCGGGTAGCGCCGGCCGTCGATGGTCGCCGTGCCCGAGGTCGGCGTGACCAGGTTGAGGAGCATGCGCAGCGTGGTCGTCTTGCCCGCGCCGTTCGGGCCGAGGAAGCCGGTGACCCGGCCCGGCTGGACCCGGAATGACAGGTTGTCGACCGCTTTGACGTTGCGATACTGCTTCGTCAGGCCGGCGACGATGATCTCGCCTCCGGCCGTGGGGCCTGTATGCCCGTCGGACATTTCTCTCCTCACTGTGTGCCGTGTGCACTCGTCGGGCGGATCCGGCGTGGAACCGCCGCCCGAACATCTCGCGCGTCGTCGCTCAGCGTGACGGTTGGTGGTGCGAAGGTCAATCCGCGCGAGTATCGAGGCGTGTCTCCTCCGCAGGCAGGAGATGGTCATACGTAGGCAGGAGAGCGCCCCGGAGTCCGACCGGGGGTTGCCCGCCGTACGGATCGTACGACGGAGATCATGCCGGGGTGGCGGACCGCCACACCCGGACCCGCCACGCGTCGTGACCGCCGCGCGCCGTGCCGGCCTGGTCCGGGTGGTCCGGTGGCGGCCGCCAACCGGCGGCGCGCAGTGCCGCCCGTACCTGCCCGGCGACCTCGGCCGGGCGCTGCCCGACTACCCAGGCGGGGAAGCGCAGGATGCGGTCGCCCCCGATCCACACCTCGTTCTGCCGCCGCATGTCCGCCGCCCACTCCCGTACGTCCATGTGGTGGGCGCCGTCGACCTCGACATGCAGTCTCCAGTCCCGCCAGTACGCGTCCAGGTAACGGTTGCGCCCCGCCGCGTCCGTTCGCCGTTCCTGCGGGTCGGGGCGGGGGAGCACGTGCTGCCGGCAGAGTCGTACGAAGTCGATCTCGCTGAGCGCCTGCGCCCCGCCGGCGACATCGTTCGCGGTCCGGAGCAGCAAGGCGCGCCGACGTACCCGGGGCATTCTTCCGAGCACGGTGAGTATCTCGCCCGGTGTGGTCCGGCGCTGCTGGCAGGCGGCGGCCACCACCGTCCGGGCGTCGTCGTCGGTCGACGCCCACTGCGCCGCGTCGACGACCGACCGTGCCATCGAGGTGCGGTCGGGGCGGGCCCGCTGCCGGTCACCGGCGGGCAGGGCCCCGGTACGGCGGACCCGTACGGCGGGCAGTCCCAGCGGGAGCCGGCGGAGCAGGTCGGCCCGTCGGCGACCGGCCGGCACCAGCACGTCGACCACGTCGTGCCGTGGGTCGAGCCGAAGGCCACCAGCCCGGGCGGCCGCGAGGCCGGCCAGCACCGCACCGGGCCCCGCCGCGAGTACGGCGGTCCAATGGTGCTGCTCGCGGGTGATCTCGCCGGAATGAGCGAGTAGTACGCCCCGGCAGATCCGCTGTCACCGTCCGCCGGCCACCGGATGCCGCACCTTTGCCGGGGACCGCAGGGCGACCGCCTGCTGCCAGGTCAGTACGCCGGACTGGGCGAACAGCAGCCAGTCGAGCGGGTCTGCGTCGTCGTGGGGGATCCGCATCCGGCGATGCAACCGCAGCCGCCGCTGCCCACGCAGCCCCGTCCCCGTCGAGCCGTGACCACCGCCCGCTGCCCGCCGATCTAGAACGTTTGTGGTCGTCCCGGCAGCCACAAACGTTCCAGATCCGTGCGGTGCGACGGCGCTCCGCGCTCCCGCGGGCCGGTGACGCGTCCCGTCCGGCGCGGAACCGGCGCGAAACCGGCGCGGAATCCGCCACGCCGACACGCGCGACGGGCTTGGCCGCCCCGTCGACGCTTTCGTCCGGGAGATGCGGATACTGGTACGACGCGGACGACCGTTGACTGAGAGATCTCTCAGGGATCTTTCAGTATTCGCCCAGCGATGACCCAGCGGCGCGACAGATGATGGCCCCATGGCCGCCGCATCGCAGACCGAGGCAAGACTGCTCGTCGTCGAGGACGACCCCAACATCCTGGAGCTGCTCTCCGCCAGCCTGCGCTTCGCCGGCTTCGACGTGGCGACCGCCACCAGCGGCAGCGCGGCGGTCGCGGCGGCCAAGGACCGCCGGCCGGATCTTGTGGTGCTCGACGTGATGCTGCCCGACTTCGACGGGTTCGAGGTCATCCGCCTGATGCGTGAGGGCGGCACCCGTACGCCGGTGGTCTTCCTGACCGCCCGCGACGCGACCGACGACAAGATCCGCGGGCTGACGCTGGGCGGCGACGACTACGTCACCAAGCCGTTCAGCCTCGAAGAGTTGACCGCGCGGATCCGGGCGGTGCTGCGGCGTACGACCAGTGGTGAGCCGGTGACCGCGCGGCTCACCTTCGCCGACCTCGAACTCGACGAGGAGACGCACGAGGTCTACCGGGCCGGGCAGCGGGTGCAGCTCTCGCCGACCGAGTTCAAGCTGCTGCGCTACCTGATGCTCAACGCCAACCGGGTGCTGTCGAAGGCGCAGATCCTCGACCACGTGTGGAACTACGACTTCCGGGGCGACGACAACATCGTCGAGTCCTACATCTCCTACCTGCGACGCAAGGTCGACAACACCCAGCCGCGGCTGATCCACACGCTCCGGGGGGTCGGGTACGTCCTGCGTAAGCCGGCGGCCTGACGGTGGACTGCCTATGATCACCCGCGCCCCGCTGCGCACCACGCCGCTGCGCGTCAAGCTCGTGGCCGCGGTGCTGGTCCTGGTTGCCGCCGCACTGCTGGTGATCAGTGTCTCGACGACGTTCTTCCTGCGCAGCTACCTCGTCGGGCAGATCGACAGTGAGCTGCGCGACTACGTCGGCGACCTGAAGTCGGCGTCGTCGCTGCCCCGTCCCGGCGAGTCCGTCTGGGTCGGGCTGCCCACCGACTACCTGGCGGTGCTCGCCGACGACTCCGGCCACGTCGAACCCGCCCGCGACGTCCTCTACGACCGTGAGCGGATCGCCTGGGAGGACCTACCCGCCTGGCCGGACAACGCCGCGGGCTTCGAGGAGCACCGGGACGAGATCGTCACGGTGAAGGCCCGGGACGGCAACCCCCGCTGGCGGATGTACCACGCCCGGCTGCCGAGCGGCCAGTACATCGCGGTCGGCCAGAGCCTCTCCGACGTCGACCTCGCCGTGCAGCGGCTGATCTGGATCGACGTGCTGGTCGGCGGGGCCGTACTGATCATCCTCGCGTCGCTGGGCGCGGCGATCGTACGCACCAGCCTGAAACCGCTCGACGAGATCGAGCGGACGGCGGCGGCCATCGCCGCCGGCGACCTGTCCCGCCGGGTGCCCGATCCCGAGCACGGGCTGGTGGTGCCGCAGACCGAACTCGGCCGGCTGTCGCGGGCGCTGAACACGATGCTGACCCAGATCGAGGCCGCGTTCTACGCCCGCGAGGCGTCGGAGTGGGCGGCCCGGGCGGCCGAGGCGGCGGCCCGCGACGCGCTGGTCTCCGCGCAGACGTCGGAGACCCGGGCCCGTCGGTCCGAGGAGCGGATGCGGCAGTTCGTCGCCGACGCGTCGCACGAGCTGCGTACGCCGCTGACCACCATCCGCGGCTTCGCCGAACTGCACCGGCAGGGTGCCGCCGCCGGGCCGGAGGACACCGCCCGGCTGCTGCGCCGGATCGAGGACGAGGCGGCCCGGATGGGCCTGCTGGTGGAGGACCTGCTGCTGCTGGCCCGGCTGGACCGGGAACGCCCGCTGGTGCTCGCCCCGGTCGAGTTGCGGGTGCTGGCCACCGAGACGACGCAGGCGACCCGCGCGGTGGCCCCGGAGCGGGACATCCGGATGGAGGTGGCGCCCGACGCCGGCGACCTGGTCGTGCTCGCCGACGACGCCCGGCTGCGTCAGGTCCTGGGCAACCTCATGACCAACGCGATCAGGCACACGCCGGCCGACGCGTCGGTGCGGCTGCGGCTGCGGGCCGAGTCCGGGTTCGCGGTGGTCGAGGTCGTCGACACCGGGCCCGGATTGACGGCGGAGCAGGCCGAGCGGGTGTTCGAACGGTTCTACCGGGCGGACGCGGCCCGGACCCGCCGGGACGGCGCCGCCGGCACCGGGCTCGGTCTCGCGATCGTTGCCGCCCTGGTGGCGGCCCACAACGGCCAGGTCGAGGTCGACAGCTCGCCGGGTGAAGGGGCGACGTTCCGGGTACGGCTACCGCTGGCGCCCGGGTCGGCGATTCCGTACGAGGAGTCCTGACTCACAGTCAACGTACAGTCCGGTTACAGGTGGATCGCAGTGCGAGGGGGGAAGGTGTAGGACATGAGCGAGCAGGAGACCAATCCGCAGCACAAGCCGGTCTGGCCCGGCGACGAGGTGACCCGCCCCGAGCTGTCCGGTGCCGGCCCGGCGCCGTCCGACTCCGCCGCCACCCCAGCCACCCCCGCTCCGCAGGCCGCCGCCCCACCACCGCCGGCGCCACCCACACCACCCACACCGGCACCGCCGGCGGCACCCGCCCCGCCGGCCGGCCCGACCCCGCCGATCGCATCCGCCCCGCCGGCCGGCCCGACCCCGCCGGCCGCACCGGGTCATCCGGCGAATCCGTGGCAGTCCCCCCGGCCCTCCGGCGAGCAGCCCCAGGCCGCCGCGCCGGCGTACGCGCCGAGCCCGTGGCAGGCTCCGCGACCCGACGCCACGCAGTCCCACGCCGTACCGGCGGGCGCCCCGCAGTCGGGCGTCCCGCACGCCCCGGCGCATCCGGGCGTACCGCATGCGGCGCCGCAGTCGGGCGTACCGCACTCCGGACCGCCGCACCAGCCGCACACCGCGCCGCCCTACCCCGGGCAGCAGCCGAGCCAGCCGCCGTGGGCGGTCAACGTGGGCCAGCCCGGATACCCGCACCAGCCGTACCCGGGTGGCAGCCCGTGGGCGCAGCAGCCCGGCGCCGGCCAGTCCGGCGGCAGCCGGGTCGGCCGGGCCTTCGCGGCCGGGGCGGTCGCCCTGGTGCTGATGCTCGGCTCCGGCCTGGCCGGTGGTGCGCTCGCGCTCGGCCTCAGCGACGAGCGGCCGGGCGGCAACCGCACCTACACGGCCGCCCCGATCATCAACAGCGCCGACCTGCCGGCCATCGCCGCGTCCGTACAGGACAGCGTCGTCTCGGTCACCACCGGTAGCGGCGGCGGCTCCGGCGTGGTGCTGTCCGCCGACGGCTTCGTGCTCACCAACAACCACGTGGTGGCCGGCGCCGACAGTGTCACTCTCGCCTTCGCCAACGGCCGCCGGGCCCAGGCGAGGATCATCGGCACCGACCCGAAGAGCGACCTCGCGGTGCTCAAGGCCGAAGGGGTGGGCGACCTGTCCCCGGCGACGTTCGGGGACAGCGACGCGATGCAGGTCGGCAACACCGTGCTCGCCCTCGGCAGCCCGCTCGGCCTGGAGGGGTCGGTGACGGCCGGCATCATCAGCGCCAAGGACCGCACCATCCGGGCCGGCGGCGACCAGCAACAGCAGGGGGCGGGCGCCACGTCGATCTCCGGCCTGTTGCAGACCGACGCCCCGATCAACCCCGGCAACTCCGGCGGGGCACTGGTCAACACCAACGGCGAGGTGATCGGCATCAACACCGCGATCCTCACCGCCGGCCAGAGCCAGGGCAACATCGGCGTCGGCTTCGCCATCCCGAGCAACAAGGCCAAGTCGGTGGCCGAGGCACTGCAGCGGGGCGAGAAGGTGTCGCACCCGGCCCTCGGCGTCTCCGTCGGCCCCGCCGACGGCGGCGGCGCACTGGTCGCCCAGGTCGTGCCGAACGGCGCCGCGGCCCAGATCGGCCTTCAGCAGGGCGACGTCATCAAGGAGTTCGACGGCAAGCCGGTGAACGACTCCGACGACCTGATCAACGCGGTGCAGGCCCGCAAGGTCGGTGACCGGGTCGAGATCACGTACGAGCGAAATGGAACGGAAGTCAAGGCAACCGTGACGCTGACCGAAGCGTCGTAGGTAGTAGCAGACCGAGCTTTGTAGGGCGGAACCCTTTCGCAACGGAGTCCGCCTCCTCCCCAGAGCGGCGGGTGATGTGACCAAGGGGGTTGGTCACGTCGCCCGCCGCTCGCCCTTCGCGGGACCCGTGCTCCGCAGTGGACTGGTACGGTCGGCGGCCATGCGGACCGAGACGTTCGTCGACCGGTTCCCGGTCGCGGCGCCACCCGACCGGGTCTTCGCCCACCTCGCCGAGCCCACCAACTCGGTCGGTCTCTCACCGCTGATCGTGGCCGTACGGGACGTACGGCGGGAAGCCGGCGGAGCGGTCGTGCGGTTCGTGGCCGTGGAGAGGTTCCGGATCGCCGGCCCGCTGCGCTACGACAACATCCTCCGGGTGACCCAGACGGCGACCGTGCCGGACCGGCAACTGGTGCTCGACGTCCTCAGCCCGGCGCGGGTCACGGTGCGGTTCGTGATGGACCTCGCACCGCTGGACGACGGCGGCACCGAGGTGACCGTGACGGTGACCCTGAGGATGCCGGCGCCGCTGCGGGCCTACGTGCTGCGTACCGCCCGGCGGGTCCAGGAATATCGGGCCCGCGAACTGGCCCGGCGGATGGCCGCCTGAGACCCGGTCCCGCCCACCCGGTCCGGGTGACGCCGCCGGCACCGGTTTACCCGCCGGGCGGCCGGGAAACCGCGGCTCATCTCGTCAATACCGGCGCGTCATTTCCGGCCACGAGGGGGCTGCGGACGGTGACCCAGATTCCAGTCACATCGGCGGTAGGGCAGCGGCCGCTACGGATCGCGATGGTGGTGCCACCGTGGTACGAACTGCCGCCGCCCGGCTACGGCGGCCTGGAACAGGTGGTCTCGGCGCTGGTCGACGGCCTGGCCGCCCTGGGACACGACGTGACGCTCTTCGGTGCCGGAAGCGGGACCGGTACGGCCGCCGAGTTCGTCGGCACCGACCAGTTGCAGAACTCCCGGCTCGGCCAGGCCCTGCCCGAGTTGGCCCATGTCGCCCGGACCAACCGGATGATCGCCGACGGCGACTTCGACATCGTGCACGACCACACGACCATCGGCCCGCTGGCGGCGTCCCGCCGGGAGACACCGACGGTGGCGACGGTGCACGGGGCACCCGTCGGCGAACTCGCCGACATCCTCAAGGGCGTCGACCCGCAGGTCGCCCTGGTCGCGATCTCGCACTCGCAGCGCCGGATCAGCGCCAACCTGCCCTGGGTGGCGACCGTGCACAACGCGATGGCCGGCAGCGGCGTCAGCAAACCGGCACCCAGCGACGGGCCGGTGGTCTGGCTGGCCCGGTTCTCCGCCGACAAGGGGCCCGACCTGGCGATCGAGGCGGCCCGGGAGGTCGGCCTGCCGCTGGTGCTCGCCGGCAAGTGCACCGAGCCGGGCGAGGTGCAGTACCTCGCCGAGGTGATCGAGCCGATGCTCGGCCCCGACGTGACGCTGCTGCGCAACCCGGACCGGGAGACGTGCGCGTCGCTGCTGCTCGAGGCCCGTTGCCTGATCATGCCGATCCGCTGGTCGGAGCCGTTCGGGATGGTGATGCTGGAGGCGATGTCGGCCGGTACGCCGGTGGTCGCGCTGAACCGGGGCGCCGTACCGGAGTTGATCCGGCACGGTGAGACCGGTTTCGTGCACGACGATCCGGCCGAACTGCCGCAGTCGCTGCGGGATGTTCTCGCACTCGACCCGGCCGCGTGCGTGGAGCACGTCCGGACCGAGTTCGGCGCCGACCGGATGGCCCGCGCCTACGAGCGCGTATACCGGCGCTGGGTCTCCAACGACCGCTCGGCTCCGGCGGAACGGGAGATGGCGGCGTACTCGACGACCTGACCGACCGCCGGCCGCGTCGCCTCGCGCGCCGGCCGCCCTACGCGCCGGCCGCGCCGTCAGCCGGCGCCGAAGCAGACGAAGGCGGCGGCGGTGGCGTGCTCCGCACCCGCCGGTCCGAACGCCGCCTGGGCACCGGCGAGCGCGCCGGCCGGCGGTGCGCCGGCCCGCATCCGCCGGTGCAGGTCGAGCATCAGCGCGGTGGTGAGATCCGCCGGTACGGGCAGCACGGCGGCGATCAGCGTACGGGTGCCCAGCGCCAGCAGCACCGAGCTGAAGCCCATCACCTCGTCACCGGGCCGGACCGCGGACAGCCCGGCGTCGCAGGCCGAGAGCACGACGCAGCCGGGCGGGCTGACCAGCCGTTCCAACTCGTAGGCGGTGAGCGGGCCGTCGGCCAGTTCCAATGTGGAGAACAGCGGGTTGTCGGCCCGGAACCGGCCGTGGGCGGCGATGTGGGCCAGCCCGGCACCGTTCAGCGCGGCGGTGATCGCCTCCGCGGTGGCGGCCGTACCGGCGAACAGCCGGGCGCCGGGCCGGACCCGCGCGAGGTGACGTACCTCGGTCCGGGCCGCGGGCAGCCGCGGCCCGGCGGCCAGGACGGTCGGGCCGTCGGGGGCCGGCCGTTCGGCGGCGCGCAACCAGGCGGTGGCCGAGGGGGTGACGGTCACCGGCCGGCCGGCGCAGGTGGGCAAACCCGACCACGGTACGGCGTGCAGCCCGCCGACCGGTGCGATCACCAGCGGGCGGTCGCGGAGGTACGGGCGCAGCGGGCCGAAGAGCTGCTCGTCGAGGGCGTGGGCGGCGTGCCCGGCGCCGGTGCGGGCGGCGGCCGAGTCACCGGTGGTGACCAGCCGGCGCAGCCCGAACCGGTGGGCGGCGGCGTGCCGCAGCGCGTCGGCGAGCGGGCCGAGATCGTGCAGGGTGGCCCGGCCGTCGCGGAGCAGCACCGCCCGCAGCCGGTCGCCGTGGGCGACCAGTTCGAGCAGTACGGCGGTGCCGAGCACCCCGGCCAGCCGGCGGATCCCGGGCGGGGTCATCAGGGTGCCGCCGCCGCCCGCGCCCCGGGCCAGCTCGCGGATGCGCTGTTCGAGCCGGGCCTGGTGGCGGCGCAGGCCGTGCACCGGACGGTCGGCGAGCAGGGCGTCCTCCAGGGCGGTGCTGACCAGCCGCAGTTCGGCCAGGGTGGCGGCCAGTTCGGGGTCCTGCGGCGGCAGCACGGGACGCATCCGCAGTGCGTTGGCCCGCCAGCGTTCCGCCCAGGCCAGCACCTGGGCCGGCGCACCGGAGCGGACCGCGATGTCGAGTCCTTCGGCGGCCAGTTCCCGCCCGTACGTGCCGCTGTGCGCCCGCAGTTCGGTGGTGCCGAGCGACGCCCGGTAGCCGTCGAGCACCGCCAGCCCGCGACGCAGCGCCCGGCCGGCGCCCCGTACGTCGTCGGCGATCCGGCGCGCCAGGGCGAGCGCGTACCAGCCCTGGGCCCGGTGCGAGGCGGTGCCGCGGTGGCGCGCCCGGGCGGCTACCGCCAGCAGTTCGGCGGCCCGCCCGGTGCGACCGAGTTCGGTGGCCAGCCGGGCGGCCTCGATCCGGGTGGTCAGGGCCGGATCGGGCCAGCCGGTCGCGTCGAGCCGGCCGGCCGTACGCACCATCGCGCCGAGCAGCGCCGGCGAGCGGGTGCCGCGGGAGAACTCGGCCCGCAGTTCGACATGCCGGGCGAAGGCTGCCCAGGTGCGGCGGCCCTGGCGCTGGAACCGGGTTCTGGCCTGGCCGGCGGTCGCGGTGGCGGTGTCCAGGTCGCCGGCGAGCAGGGCGGCCCGGGCCCGGGCGAGCAGTGCCTCGGCGAGGTCGGAGGACATGCCCCGGCGGCGGAGCTGGTCGACGGCGGCGCCGGCCACCTCGACCGCCTCGTCGACCAGCGGCACCGACAGCAGCAGCTCGAAGCGGTCGAGCAGCAGGGCCGGGCGGGGTACGGCGAGCCGGTGGTATTCCTGTTCGACGGCGGCGAAACAGCGTAGGGCACCGGCCACGTCACCGCGCTGGCCGGCGGCGATGCCGCTGTTCCAGCGGGCGTCGGCGGCGGCCAGGTCGAGGCCGAGCCGCTGGAAGATCGTGGCGGACCGGTCGAGGTCGTCGTCGGCGCCCCGGCTGGTGCCCCGGTGCGAGTTGAGCAGTCCGCGGTTGTTGCGGGCCCGGGCCTCCAGCAGCAGGTCGCCCTCGCGCTGGGCGATGTCGACCGCGAGGCCGTAGTCGCGGACCGCCTCGTCGAACCGGCCCCGGTAGTGCAGGACCACGCCGCGCTGCATCCGGGCCCGGCCGGCGTCGGCGCCGGTCAGCCGGGGGAGTGCGGCGGTCACCTCGCGCAGGGCGGCGGCGGTGTGGCCGGCGTTGGCCAGCACGTAGCCGAGGCTCATCCGGGCCAGCGCGCGGGTGCGCGGCGAGCCGGTGGCCCGTACCGCGCGGCGTAGGTGGCGCAGTGCGCCGGGCAGGTCGTTGAGTTCCCGCAGGGCCAGGCCGATGGCCCGTTCGGCCGTCGAACGCTCGTCGCCGGTCGGGGCGCCGGTGGTGAGCACCCGGTTCGCGATGGTGATCGCCTCGCGGGGGTAGCGCTGCACGGCGTCGAGTGCGCGCTGGGCCGTAACCGCACCGGTGCCGGTGAATTCGGCCATGCCAAGAGAATCGCCGAAGATTGATCTACAGTCAATATCTTCAATGTCTGAAGAATGCTGTTTATCGTTCGGTGGAGGATTGCTCTATTGACTGGAAACTATTGGTCTGAATAGAGTCCAGGACTGGCGAGCGTCCCCTCGACCGCTGCCGGCCTGCGCTCTTTCCCACCCTCAGGAGGACCGGTGCCGCCTGACAATCCCGCCGTGCCGCGCCCGGGCAGCCGGATGTCGCGGCGCCGACTGCTCGGCATTCCGGTCCTGGCCGCCGCCGCGGTGCCGCTCGGCGCCGCACCCGCCGTCGCCGGGCCGTCCCCCGGTGCCGGCCCCCGGTCGGGCGCGGGACTGGCCGCCGACCAGGCCGACCAGGCATACCAGCAACTGTTCCGGACGGCCGTCGCCGCTGATCCGGCCGTACGGCTGCACACCGTCCCCGGCCGGGAGTTCAGCTACCGGCCCCGGCAACTGCTCGTCGCCCCCGCCGACAAGGCGCGGGTCGTCGCCAGGCTGCGGACGTACGGTCACAACGTCACCGAGAACGCCGGATTCGCCGGGGTGGCCCGGCTGCTGGTCGAGTCCACCGCCGACATCCCGTCGCTGGTGACCAGACTGCGGGACCAGCAGCAGTGGCCGGGGCAGCCGGTCCCGCGCGTGCAACCGCACCACGTCGCGGTCGGATTCGGCAACATCATGGGCAACCCCGGCGGGCCGCCCCGCGCCACCGGCGCCCTGCCGGTCCCGGACCCGGCCCGCCTCGGTGAGGGCGCCGGAGTGACGGTGGGCGTCTGCGACACCGGCATCTGGCGACTCGCCGGCAGCCGCCATCCACAGTGGCTCGGCGGCCGCTACCTGCCCGAGACCGACGACGAGGACCAGCTCTACAGCCACCTCGACGTGCTCGCGCCGCAGGGCGGCCACGGCACCTTCGTGGCCGGGGTGATCCGGCAGGCCGCGCCCGGTGTGCGGTTCGACCCGGAGGCCGCGCTGAACGCCACCGGGGTCGGCGACGAGGAGATGCTGGTCGGTGCGCTGGGCCGGCTCGACCCGGCGACCTCGGTCGTCAACCTGTCGCTCGGCTACTACACACAGGACGACCTCGCCCCGCTCCCGCTCGCCAACGCGCTCGCCGCGTTGCCGTCCCGCACCGCCGTCGTGGCGGCGGCCGGCAACGCCGGCACCGCCCGGCGGTCCTGGCCGGCGGCGTTCGACCGGGTGGTGGCCGTGAGCGCGGTCGACGTGACCGGGACCGGACACCTGCCCGCGCCGTACAGCGGCTTCGGTCCCTGGGTCGACGCGTGCGCGGTGGGCGAGCACACCAGCACGTACGTCGACGGCCGGCTGCAGATGCCGGGCCAGCCGACCCGCTGGTTCCACGGCTTCGCGGCCTGGGCCGGCACCTCCTTCGCCGCCGCCCACGTGTCCGGGCGACTCACCGCCCTGATGACCGCCACCGGACTGGACGCCGAAGCGGCCCGCACGCTGCTGCTGTCCGGCCCGCGCTGGCACCCCGACTACGGCGTGCTGGTCGGATGAGCCGTTCCGCCACGCGTTGCGCGGTGTGCCGGTGACCGGCGGTGCGCCGCCCGGTCCGGAGACCGGCGGCGGACCGTGCCGCCAGCAGGGCGCACCGACCGGTCCGGCCCCCGACGCGGCGACCGCCCCGACGGGCTTCGCGGCGGCGGCCGGCCACGGGGCGTCGGACGCGCCGGCCGGTCCGGCCGGGCTGATCGCGGCGGCGTCCACCGGCGACGAACTGGCCTGGGCCGAACTGGTCCGGCGCTACACCCCGCTGGTGCTGTCGGTGATCCGCTCCTACGGGCTGAACCGTACCGACGCGGCCGACGTGAACCAGACCGTGTGGCTTCGCCTGGTGGAGCAACTCGACCGGCTGCGGGAGCCGAGGGCTCTGGCCGCCTGGTTGGCGACGACCTGCCGACGCGAGTGCTACCGGCTGGTCCGCATCGGCCGGCGCACCCAGCCCTTCGACCCGTACGACGACGCCGGGCACGCACCCGGTTCGCTGCTGGTCGACGCGGCGAGCCCGGACGAGGACCTGCTGCGCGCCGAACGGCACCAGGCGCTGCGGGAGGCGTTCGCTCAACTTCCGCCACGGTGTCAGAAACTGCTGTCGCTGCTCGCCGCCGACCCGCCGGCCAGCTACCGGCAGGTCGGCGAACGGCTCGGCATGCCGATCGGCAGCGTCGGCCCGACCCAGGGCCGATGCCTGCGCAAACTGCGGAGTTGCCCGGCCCTCGTGTCGTTCCTCGCGACGGGCCCCGACACCGAGCCGACCGGAGGTGAGCGCGATGCAGCCGTGGCTGCCGAATGCTGACGACAGCCTGCTCGCGGAGCTTGGTGCGGCACTGCGCGATCCCGGGCCGGTGCCCGAGGAGTTCCTGACCGCCGCCCTGGCGGCGTTCGCCTGGCGGACCGTCGACACCGACCTGGCGATCGCCGAACTCACCTTCGACTCGGCGTGCGATCCGGCGCCGGCCGGCCCGGTCCGGTCGGCGGGAACCGCCCGCTCCGCCCGTACCCTGGCCTTCCGCACCGGGCCGGTCAGCGTCGAACTCGAGGTCACCGGTGCCGGGATCGTCGGTCAGCTCACCCCGGCCAGCGGCGGCCTGATCACCGCTCGCACCCCGGACGGTCGCTACGACGAGAGCCCGATCGACCAGGTCGGCTTCTTCTCGCTGGGACCGCCGCCGGCCGGACCGGTCCAGCTCTGGGCGCGCACCGGCGGCCGTACGCTCGCGACCGCCTGGGTCAGTCTGCGCTGAGGCCGTACCGGCCTGCGTCGATCCGTCCGTGGTGGAGCAGGCCGTGGGTCCCGTCACGGCCTGCTCCGTGCACCGGCCACCCGGCGTCTCCCCACCGATGTCGGCGGGTGGATATCAGTACGGAGGGCGATCGAGGCGGCGGGATACCTCGGCCGTGGCCGGGCATCGTCAGATGGCGAAAGCAGCGGCGAACGGGGCGTAGCCGTCGGGCAGGTGATTCCCCGCCCTCGCCGGCCGCGCCGGGCGTTCAGGTCAACGCGTGGCGGGCAGTCCGGCTATATCCACTTTGGACAGCAGTGGGACGGCCGGGGTCATCGGGAGGTTGCTCGACCTCGCGGCTCGGTGGGCGGGTGGATGGCACCATTTCTTCTTACGGCGAAGAAAAAGAGTCGTCAAGTAACGAGATGGTCTCGGTGTGTGGGGTCGTGCCGTTCGAGCCGGGCGGGTGCCGATGAGTTTGAATGTTCTCCCAGCTTACGGCAGTGCTCGCGGTCCCATTGGACAGTCCACGGGGGGCGGCCGCGTTGCTGCCGCGCCGCTCGCGTCCGGCTGGTAGGCCCTGCGGTCGGGGCACTTTGTTTCTTCGGGGAGGTAAGAAAGTCCCCGAGAACTATTGACGAGGAAGCGACAAGATCCTTAGCGTTACCGACCGAAGGCCTTCCGGTGGTAAGGAACCTCCCCTGCCACCGCTCCGTACCCGCTCGGTCATCCCCGCTGAGCGCGCGTCGTCGTGCCGTCGCCGCGGCGCGGCCGACCCGTAACCGTCAGTGAGACCGGATGTCGGTCTTCTGCCGGTTGCTAACCATCCAGCATGGCTGGGCGCGAAAGAAGCATCCGAGAGCCCCGGCCCGGACCCCCGACGTCCCCCCGGACGCAGCACCCTGTTCCAGATAAGAGGTATGCCCATGAGGTGGCGCACCACCGCCGTGATCGCCATGTGCGGTCTGCTCACACTGAGCCTGGCCCAGCCGGTTCAGGCGAACCCAAGCAAGGATGCCGTCGACCTGGACGTCATGTTCATCGGCGCGCACCCCGACGACGAAGCCGGCCAGCTCGGCATGTTGGGGTACTGGAACGAGTACCACGACATGAAAGCCGGTGTCATCACCACGACCCGCGGCGAGGGCGGTGGCAACGCCACCGGCCTGGAGGAGGGGCCGGAACTCGGCATCCTGCGCGAGGCCGAGGAGCGTCGCGCCGTCGGCTGGGCCGGCATCGAACACATCTACAACCTGGACGCGCTCGACTTCTACTACACCGCGAGCGCACCGCTCACCGAGCAGGTCTGGAACTACGAGAGCAGCCTGTCCCGGATCGTGCGGGTCCTGCGGATGACCCGTCCCGAGGTCATCATCACGATGAACCCCTCGGCCACCCAGGGCAACCACGGCAACCACCAGCAAGCCGCGATGCTCGCCGTGGAGGCCTTCTACGCCGCCGCCGACCCGGCGGCCTTCCCGGAGCAGATCACCGAGGAGAAGCTCAAGCCGTGGCGGGTCTCCCGGATCTTCCAGTCCGGCGGTAGCGGCTCGAGCAGCACCGGCCCCGCCTGCGAGACGACCTTCACCCCGGCCCGGTCCGACAACGTCATCTTCGGCACCTGGCAGGGCTACGAGTCGGCGCGGCACGACGGCACCCGGTGGAACCAGGTCACCACCTGGGCCCGCCGCGAGTACGTCTCCCAGGGCTGGGGCGGCAGCGCCGACCCGTCCTCGAACCCCGCCAACATCAACTGCAACCGGCTGACCCTCATCGACAGCCGTACGCCGTACCCGGACCCGAACGTCGGCGCCGGCACGGCGGCGCTGCAGGGCGCCACCCTCCGGGCCCCGGGCGGGCTGCCGCTCGGCACCGAGGTGCACGTCCAGCCCGAGCAGTGGGAGGTCCTCGCCGGCCAACCGTTCAAGGTCAAGACGGTGGTCCGCGCCGAGCAGGCGATCGCGGGCGGCAAGGTCTCCGTCGACGCGCCGGAGGGCTGGACCGTCAGCGGCAGCGGCAACATCGGCTGGATCGGCCCGCGTAAGGACATCGTCGCGACCTTCACCGTCACCCCGCCCCAGGACCTCACGGCGGGCACCCGGTTCCGGCTGAACGCCACGTTGACCAGCAAGAACGACGGTTCCGGAAGCAGCAGCGCCCTCGTGCAGGCGACGGCGCCGGTGCGCGGCACCCTCGAGCCGCTGCCCGAGATCGGCAACTTCCGGGAGTGGACCCAGCGCCACAAGGTGCAGTCGCTCGACGCGCTCATCGAGTCGATGCTGAGCATCCCCAGCGGCGGCACCCGCGACGTCCGGGTCGACCTCCACAACCACAGCCACGAGGCCCAGTCCGGCACGGTCAAGCTGCATGTGCCGGCCGGATTCACGGTGGCCCAGCAGGACCTTCCCTACAGCGACCTGCAGCCCGGCGCCAAGGGTGCGGTGACGTTCTCGGTGACGAACTCCGACGCGTCGCTGCCCACCTCCAACCGGGCACCGAACAACGGCGCCTACCCGGTGCAGATCGAGACGACCCACAACGGCGGCAGCGCCACCGAGCCGGGCGTCCTCAACCTCGTGCCCGTCACCGCCATTCCGAAGGCGAGCAGCGCCCCGGTGGTCGACGGCACGGCCGGCCCGGGTGAGTACACCGGCGAGGTCATCGACATCTCGACGCGCTGGGAGGGTACGGCGGCGCCGGCGGAGGACATCTCCGGCACCGCACAACTGACCTTCACCCACGACGCCCTGTACGTGATGCTCTCCATCACCGACGACGTACTCGGCACCGTCCTGCCCGCGGAGGACTGCAAGCGTCCGCGGCGCAACGACAACGTGGAGTTCGGTATCGACCCGCGCGGCGACTCGGCCAACACCTCCACGGTGTTCAACGTCGCGCTCTTCCCGATCACCAACGACCCGGCCAACGGCAACCCGCCGTGCTTCGCCCGGGAACGGGACAACCACCAGGGCCCCGGCCCGGAGACCGCCCCGGGCATGGAGGTGGCGTCCGTCGTCACCAGCAACCCGTACGTCGGTTACCGGATCGAGGCGAAGATCCCGTTCAGCGTGCTGCCGGACGCGATCGACCCGGCCCGGATGGGCATGAACATCCTGGTCAACGACTCCGACACGCAGGACCTGACGGCGCAGACCCGGGTGGGTTGGTCGACCTGGAGCGGGGTACGCGCCGACCCGTGGCGCTGGGGCGTGGCGACGCTGGACGGACTGGCGAACCAGCCGTCGGCGCCGAAGGCCCCGATCATGCCCGACACGGCCGCGATGAGCGTCAACTCGCCGCAGACCATCCTGCAGTCGAGTTCGGACAAGGTCGCGCCGGGTGGCTGGCCGGCCCTGCCCAAGAACACGATCACGGTGCCGAAGCTGTTCGCGTCGGACGACGCGGTCACGTTGCGGCTGCGGGCGAAGGCCGCCGGTACCGCCAACGTGTACGTGTGGGACGGCAGCAAGGTCCTGGCCCAGAAGACGGTCGAGGTGACCGGCAACAACCTGGACCTGGTCCTGCCGCTGACCGCGCCGCTGCCGGCCGGTTCGAAACTGCTCGTCTCCTACGAACGGGACGGCGCCACCACCGGTGTCGCCTACGTCCTGAGCTGACCGCGGAAACCTGATGGGCCGGACGATGTCCGGCCCATCAGGGCGTCCGGACCCGGTCCGCGACGACGGAACCGTGACCCGTCGGTGGTGGACTTCGGCCGGATCACCGGATGCGGGGTGGCACGATCCGGGGATCAAGGCCGAGGTGGCGAGCCGTAGCGTGTTCGGCAGACAAGCCATTGAGGCGTCACGGAGGGAACGACGATGAGCGACTACTCGACCAGCATCGATGTTGACGGCGACGGCACCTGGGACGAGCACACCGTCCACGAGCAGGCCGACGGCAGCGTGGAGCTGCACGCGGACATGAACGGTGACGGCCGGGTCGACTTCATCGGCCACGACTACGACGCCGACGGCCTGGTCGACGCCAGCGAGTACGACCGCAACCACGACGGCGTCTTCGAGACCCAGATGCGCGACACCGACGGTGACGGCTGGCAGGACGAGGAGATCGCCGACCGCAACGGCGACGGCGCCGTCGACCTCGCCGGCACCGACTACAACGAGGACGGGACGCTGGAGAACGTCGTCCTCGACAACGACTTCAACGGGCTGATCGACACCTTCGTCCAGGACACCGACCTCGACGGCCGCCAGGACACCATCGGCTTCGACTTCAACGAGGACGGCAACACCGACGCGGTGGTGCAGCACCCGAACGTGACCGAGTACGTCGACCCGGTCCAGTATCCGAACGTCAACCCGCTGCTGTCGAACTGACCCGGGGCGTACCGACGGTGGTTTGTCGATGACGGTGGGTCGGCCCGGTGCCGGCCCACCGTCGTACGTTCCGAGGTTTTGCCAGCCAGACCCTGGCGTACGCCCGTCCCAGCGCTGACGATTGGGGCGGGAGGTGATCGCCTTGGTCGCCATCGCCACCGACCGGTTGACGAAGATCTTCGACGACGGCACCGTCGCCGTCGACGACGTGACCATCGACGTGCGGTCCGGGGAGTTCGTGGTCCTGCTCGGACCGACCGGGTGCGGCAAGTCGACGGTGCTCCGGCTGGTGGCCGGCCTGGAGCGGCCCACCTCGGGCGAGGTCCGGTTCGATGGCCGGGTGGTCGACGACATCGAGGCCGGCGACCGGGGCGTCGCCCTGGTACGTCAGGACCACGCCCTCTACCCGCACCTGACGGTGGCGCAGAACATCGGCTTCCCGCTGCGCTCGGGCAGCGACGCCGGTCCGGAGGTGACCGGCCGGATCGCCGAGCTGGCCGGGCAGTTAAGCATCACCGACGTGCTGCACCGGCTGCCCGGGAACCTGTCCGGCGGCCAGCGGCAGCGGGTCGCGATCGCCCGGGCGCTGGCCCGTCGCCCGGCGGCGTTCCTGCTCGACGAGCCGCTGTCCCACCTGGACGCCGGAATGCGCGCCGACCTGCGTGCCGACCTGACCGCGCTGGCCCGCCGCAACGGGACGACCACGATCTACGTGACCCACGACCAGGTCGAGGCGATGTCGATGGCGGACCGCGTCGCGGTGCTGCGCCGGGGGGGGCTGCAGCAGGTCGGCCCGCCGTCGCAGGTGTACGGCGACCCGGCGACCGTCTTCGTCGCCGCCTTCCTCGGCAGCCCGCGCCCCAACCTCTTCCAGTGCGCCGTGTACGCCGGCGACGGTCGGGTCGTCCTCGACCTGGGTACGCAGGTGATCGACTTTCCGTCCGACGACCCGCGCGGCGCGGTCCTCGCTGCCCGGCACACCGAGCGGGCGACGGTGGCCCTGCGGGCGGACGCCCTGCGCCCGGCACCGGCCGACGCCGAAGGACCGGTGCTGCACGGCGTCGTACGGGTGGTGGAGAACCTGGGGCACGAGGCGCTGGTGCACCTGGAGACCGGTGGCGTGCCGACCTCGGCGGCCGAGTCGAGGCTGGAGCTGCCGGATTCCGTACGGCCGCTGTCCGGGCTGCTGGCCGAGCCGGAGCGGCCGGCACGGGGCGGGCGGTGGCCGGGGCTGGGGCGTCTCATCCCGCGCCAGCGCGACGGCGGGCGGCCGACGGCGCGGACCCGCTACGGGTTCTATCCCGTCTACGACCCGGAGCTGCCCGACGACGAGTCGGCCGCCGGTGACCTGGTGGTCCGGGTGCCGGTGCCGGCGACGCCCCGGACCGGTGAGCGGATGACGGTGTCGGTCGACCTGGACCGGCTGCTGCTCTTCGACCGCGCCGGCGACCGTATCCGGCTCTGACCGCCGCTGGCCGGCACCGACCCCGGCGACGAGCGGACCGCCCTGCCGGTACGGCGCACTTCAGGCAAATTTCAGGGACGTCGTCGGGTTCCGCCCTGGACATTAACAGTTAACAGTCCTAATAATTGGCCAACTGTTCGACAGCGGCCGATGCCGCGCCGGGTTGGGAGGGACTGGTGATGAGACGCTCCAGGTCGTTGTTGCTCGCCGTGGTGTCGGCGTTGGCCGTGAGTGCGGGGGCGGTGTGGGTGGCGGGGCCGGCCCTCGCCGCCGGCCCGTCCGCGACGTTCGTCAAGACGTCGGACTGGGGTTCCGGCTGGGAGGGGAAGTACACGGTCACGAACGGCGGGGCGACCGCCCTGTCGTCGTGGGCGGTGGCCTTCACCCTGCCCTCGGGTTCCTCGGTCGGTTCGTTCTGGGACGCCGACATGACCCGGTCGGGTCAGCGGTTCACGTTCCGCAACCGCTCGTGGAACGGCAGCCTGGCGCCGGGGGCGTCGGTGTCGTTCGGGTTCATCGCCACCGGTTCGGGATCACCGGCGGACTGCACGCTGAACGGCGCGGCCTGCGGCGGCGGCACCCCGCCCACCACGCCGCCACCCACGACCCCGCCACCCACGACGCCACCCCCGACCACGCCGCCGCCCACCACGCCACCTCCGACCACGCCGCCGCCGAACTCCGGGCTGCCGAAGCGGGCGCTCATCGGCTACCTGCACAGCAGCTTCGCCAACGGCTCCGGCTACGTGCGGATGGCCGACGTACCGGCCTCCTGGGACATCATCAACCTGGCGTTCGGCGAGCCGACCTCGGTCACCTCCGGTGACATCCGGTTCCAGCTCTGCCCGGTCGCCGAGTGCCCGAACGTCGAGACCGAGGCGCAGTTCATCGCCGCGATCCGGGCCAAGCAGCAGCAGGGCAAGAAGGTGCTGATCTCGATCGGCGGCCAGAACGGGCAGGTGCAGCTCACCACCACCGCCGCCCGGGACCGGTTCGTCAGCTCGGTCGCCGCGATCATCGACCGGTACGGCCTCGACGGCCTCGACATCGACTTCGAGGGCCACTCGCTGTCGCTGAACACCGGCGACACCGACTTCAAGAACCCGACCACCCCGGTCATCGTCAACCTGATCTCCGCGGTCCGGTCGCTCAAGCAGCGGTACGGCAGCCGCTTCATCCTCACCATGGCGCCGGAGACGTTCTTCGTGCAGCTCGGCTACCAGTACTACGGATCGGGGCCGTGGGGCGGCCAGGACCCGCGGGCCGGCGCCTACCTGCCGGTGATCCACGCGCTGCGCAACGACATCACCGTCCTGCACGTGCAGGACTACAACTCCGGTCCGATCATGGGGCTGGACAACCAGTACCACACGATGGGCGGCGCGCTCTTCCACATCGCCATGACCGACATGCTGCTCGCCGGGTTCCCGGTGGCCGGCAACACCAACAACGTCTTCCCGCCGCTGCGTGAGGACCAGGTGGCGTTCGGCACCCCGTCGTCGACCTCGGCCGGCAACGGCTACACCGCCCCGGCGGCCGTCCAGCAGGCCGTCACCTGCCTGGTACGGGGCACCAACTGCGCCGGTTACACGCCGCGCAGCGGCACCAACCCCAACTTCCGGGGCCTGATGACCTGGTCGATCAACTGGGACCGCTACTACGGCTGGGAGTTCCAGAACTCGCACCGGCCATTCCTCAACGGGCTGTCGTAACACCCGTACGGGACGCAAGGGGGCGCGGATTCCGCGCCCCCTTCGCCGTCTGCCGGGTCAGGCCGGCGATGCCGATCCGGCGGCGGCGAGCCGGTCGAGCCCGGCGCGCAGCGCGCTGGCGTACTCGGGGGTGATCGCCCCCTCGTCGACCCGTAGCGCGATCTTGCTGCGCATGTGCTCGACCGGCCCGCCGACGTCGACCGGTCCCCGGGCCGCCGCGTTCCGCAGGTTGCGCAGCAGGTTCTGCAGGTCGAGCCCGGCGTCGTCGCGGATCGCGCCGGCCGCCAGCCCGGCGGTGACGATCTGGTCGAGATCGGCCACCGCCTCCGGCACGCTCGGGCCGGCGGTTCCGCCCGGCCCGGGCGTACCGCTTGGTGGTAGCCCGGTCGGCGGCGCCCCGGTCGGTGTCCCGCCGGGAGTGGGGCGGCCGGTCGGCCCCGGACCGGGCGACGGTCCACCGGTCGCCGGACCGTCGGGGGGCACGGCGTCCGGCGAGAACAGCGACGTCGGCCGGGCGGTGCCCGGTAGGCCGTCGGCCGCCGGCGGCCGGTGGTCGTCCCGGGGCCAGGTGAACGCCAGTACGACCGCCGCGAGCGCCGCGACCGACGCGGCGGCCAGCACGGCGAGCCGCAGCGGCACGGCGCGTGCGGGCGGCGCGGCCGACTCCGCGACGGGGGGTTCGGGCGTGAGCTGCGCGCGCAGCACGAGCCCCACCTGGTGGGCGGTGGGCCGGTCGCGCGGGTCGCGGGCCAGGCAGCTCAGGCAGACGTCGGCCACCGCCGGAGGCAGTCCCTCCACACCGGACAGTGTCGGTGGTTCGGCGTCCGGCCTGCTGCGGGCCAGGTCCTCCCAGGTGTTGGCCGGGAACGGCACCCGGCCGGTCAACGTCTCGTAGAGCAGGACCCCCAGCGAGTAGGTGTCGGTGGCCGGCTGGGCCGGGGTGCCGTCGAGCCGCTCCGGCGCGACGTACGCCGGCGTGCCGAACGTCTCGCCGTCGGCGTCCTCGTCGGGCGCGCCGACGTGCGTGGCGATGCCGAAGTCGAGCACCTTCGCACCGGTCCCGGTCATCATGATGTTGGCCGGGGTGACGTCGCGGTGGACGATGCCGAGCCGGTGCGCGGCGGCCAGCGCCTCGGCGACCTGGGCGCAGACCTCGACCGCCTCGGGCCACGGCAGCGGGCCCTCGGTGAGCCGGGACTCCAGTTCCTCGCCGGAGAGCAGTTCCATCACGACGAAGGCGGTGACGGTGCCGTCGGGCGCGACCGTCTCGCCGTAGTCGTGGACCGACGTGACGTGGGGGTGTACGAGTTGCGCGGCGGCCCGGGCCTCCTCACGGACCATGCCGCGGAACCGGGCGTCGGCGGCCAGTTCCTCCGCGAGCACCTTGAGCGCGACGACCCGGTCGAGCAGTTCGTCGCGGGCGCGCCAGATGACGGACATCCCGCCCGCACCGATGCGGTCGATGAGGCGGTATCGGCGGGCGAGCAGACCACCGGGGTGGAGCGAAGACATGTGGGCACCTGTCCGGGGTGGGGGGCGGTATCAGGCTGCGGGACGGAAAACACTCTGTCAACGGCTTGTAACGCATGGGTGCGAATCGTTTGAAACATGTCGCTCTCGGGCAACTCCGGGTAAGTGGCCGGCGGGGCGGGACGGACCCGAAGCCGGTCGTGCCAGGATGAGGCCATGGTCAACGGTCCGGTGGGGTTCGTGCTCGGCGGCGGCGGTGTGCTCGGCGCCGTCGAGGTGGGCATGCTGCGCGCCCTGTTCCGCGCCGGCTACCGCCCCGACATCGTGGTCGGCACCTCGATCGGCGCCGTCAACGGCGCCCTGGTCGCGGCCGACCCGACCGAGGCGGTCACCGAACGGCTCGTACGCCTGTGGGCCAGCCCCGAGGCGAGCGAGGTGTACGGCGACTCGGTCGCCCGGCAACTGCGCCGGTTCGCCGCCCGTACCCACCTGCACTCGCCCCGGCCGCTGCGCAAGCTGCTGGAGAGCGCACTCGGCGCGGAAACCACGATCGAGGAGCTGAAGGTGCCGTTCCGGTGCTGCGCGGCGAGCATCGAACGCGCTTCCGAGCACTGGTTCGACCGCGGCCGGCTGGTCGACGCCGTACTGGCCTCGGCGAGCGTGCCGGGGCTGCTGCCGCCGGCCGAGATCGACGGCGAGCACTTCGTCGACGGCGGCATCGTCAACTCCATCCCGATCGGCGCGGCCGTCGACGCCGGCGCGAAACTGATCTTCGTACTCCAGGTCGGTCGGGTCGAGCGGCCACTGACCCCGCCGCGGCGGCCCTGGGAGGTGGCGCAGGTCGCCTTCGAGATCGCCCGGCGGCACCGCTTCGCCCGCGAGATGGCCGCCCTGCCCGACGGCGTCGAGGTGCACGTCCTGCCGACCGGCGGCGGGGAGTCCCGCGACGACACCCCCTGGGCCTACCGGGACATGGCCGCCGTCGGGCGGCGGATCAGCCGCGCCTACACCGCCTCCCGCCGCTACCTGTCGACCAACGTGGCGGGCCGATGACCACGGCGACACGCACCGGGCGCCGCTGATGCGGATCCCGCCCCGCTGGCTGCGCCGGATCCTCCTCGGCCCGGCCGTCGTCCTGCTCACCTTCCTGTTCGTGACCACCCTGCCGATCTGGCTGCTGGTCGCCGCGGCCGCCTCGCCGCTGGTCCCCGGCTACCTGCGGCCGCTGCGTGTGCTGTGGATGCTGACCTTCTACCTGGTCTGGGACGCCGCCGCGCTGATCGCCCTCTTCGTCCTGTGGCTCGCGTCCGGGTTCGGCTGGAAGAAACGGTCACCGGCGTTCCAGCGGGCCCACTACGTGCTCACCGGCTGGTTCCTCACCGCACTCTTCTGGCAGGTGAAGTGGACGCTGCGGCTGGGTATCGAGGTGGTCGGCACCGACCCGGACACCGCCCTGCCCGGCCGGCCGGAGATCGTCGTGAGCCGGCACGCCGGGCCCGGCGACTCGTTCATCCTCATCCACGCGCTGGTCAACTGGTACGCCCGCGAGCCGCGCATCGTCCTCAAGGACACCCTCCAGTGGGACCCGGCGATCGACGTCATGCTCAACCGGCTGCCCAACCGGTTCGTCGCACCCGGACACCAGCCCGGCGAGACGATCGAGCAACAGATCGCGCACCTGGCGACCGGGCTCGACGACAACGACGCCTTCGTGATCTTTCCGGAGGGCGGCAACTTCACCCCCCGCCGCCGGCTGCGCGCCATCGCCCGGCTGCGGGCGTTGGGCCTGGAACGGATGGCGAAGCGGGCCGAGGGGATGCGCAACGTGCTCGCCCCCAAACCCGGCGGGCTGATCGCGGCGCTGGACGCCGCACCCGACGCCGGCGTCATCTTCGTCGCGCACACCGGCCTCGACCGGATGCTCACCGTCGCCGACGTGTGGCGCGAGCTGCCCATGGACAAACGCATCATCATGCGGTTCTGGTCGGTGCCACCCGAAGACGTACCGACCGGCGAGGCGGAACGGATCGAGTGGCTGTACGACTGGTGGAAGCGGATCGACGAATGGATCGACGAGCACCGTCCCGAGCCCGGTGGGGCGTAGGGTCGGCGGGTGGACCAGATTCACGTCGTGACGACCGTCGTCGACGCCCGCTCGGTGGCCGAGGTGCTCTCCGCCGCGGCCGTGGCCGGCCGGCTCGCCGCCTGCGCCCAGGTGAGCGGGCCACTCGACAGCACCTACTGGTGGGACGGCCGGATGGAGAGCACCCGGGAGTGGACGGTGCGGTTCAAGACCGCGCCCGACCGGGTCGACGCGCTGGTCGAGCACATCCGTGGCGCCCACCCGTACGACGTACCGGAGATCCTGGTGGCCGCGGTCGGCAGCGCCAACCCGGCCTACACGGCCTGGGTACACGAGCACACCCGACCGGCCTGAGTAGTCGGACCCAGGCTGAGTACGCACACTCTGTGACCGCCCCGCCGGCGACGGAAATCATGCGACTGTGACCGAACCCGCGCCCGTCTACCCCTGCCCGGCCTGCGGCGGCACCGCCAACCTGGCGGTCGGCTGCCGCCGGTGCGGCCGGGCGCCCGACCCCGTCGCCGCCGAGGTGATCCGGCTCGACTACCAGATCCGCGTGCTCGCACCCCAGGTCGAACAGGCCCGCCAGCACCACCTGTCGCTGGCCGCCGCGCTGCGCGACGCCCAGCAGCGGCGCCAGGCCCTCGCCGCCCGGGTACGCGCCGCGACCCTCGCCGCCCGCCCGGCGACCCGGCCGGCACCCGTACTGCCGCCGGGCACCGTCGCGCCGCGTCCGGGGGCGCCGGTCCCGGCCGGGATAGGCACACCGGACGCCCCTACCGGGCCGGTGGGCCACGGCGCGGCCGGGGGAGCGGCGGGGTGGCCGGCCGCCCCCGGGTACGGCGTGCCGGGCGGCCCGGCCGTGCCGGCCCGGCCGGAAGCCTCCACCCGGACGGTGCAGAACATCCTGTTCATCCTCGGCGGCCTGCTCTTCGGCACCGCCGCGATCGTCTTCACCTCCGTCGCCTGGGCCACCTACGGCGTCGCCGGCCGGGCCGCGATCCTGGCCGTCGTCACCGGGCTCGCGCTCGCCGTACCCCCGCTGGCCAGGTGGCGCGGTCTCACCGCCACCGCCGAGACGTTCGCCACCATCGGCCTGCTCCTGGTCCTGCTCGACGGGTACGCCGCCTGGTACGTCGACCTCTTCGGCCTCGCCGGATCGGCGGGTACCCGGTACACCGGGCTGGTCTGCGCGGTCACCGCCCTGGTCGCCGCCGGCTACGCCGCGCTGACCCGGCTGTGGGCGCCACGCTACGTCGCACTGCTGGTCGCCCAGCCGGTCCTGCCGCTGCTGGCGTACGACCACCGGCCGGACCCACTCGGGTGGGCACTGGTCTACGCGGCGGTCGCCGCCGGCAACCTGCTCGTCCTCCGGCTGGCCCGCCACGCCGTCGTGCCCGGCGCCGGTCCGGTGCCGGCCAATGCCGCGCCGGGCGGCGGCCGACGGGTCGCGTTCCGGGTCGTCGGCTGGGTCGGGTACGCCGTCATGCTGGCCGCCGCGACGATCAGCTCCCTGATCGCGCTGGTCGTCGCCGACGTGGCCGGACCGGTCGCCGTCGTCGGGCTGCCGCTCGTGGCCACGGCCCTGCTGCTGGTCGCCGCCGGTGCCGTGGCCGGCAGCGCGGTCCTTCGTGGACTGGCCGGCGCCGTCCTGGTGGTCGTGCTCGCGGTCGCGGCCCTGCGCCCGGTCGCCGAGGTACGCCCGTCGCTGCTGCTGGTGGCCGCCGCCGTGGTCGCGCTCGGGCTGGCCGCCGTCGTCACGGTGACCGCCCGGCCGCTGCCCGCCGCCGTGCGTACCGGCCACCGGGTCGGCGCGCTGCTCGTCACCGGGGTCACCGCGCTGGTCACCGTGATCGCGACCGCTGTCGTCGCGGTGGCCACGATGGCCACCGCGCTGCCGGGCGACGACACCAGGGTCCCGTTCGACTGGCAGGTGCCGGTGGCGGTGCTGGTGGTGACCGGCGCGCTCGGGGTGCTGCTGCCGCGGGCCGGCCGCGACGCCACCGCCGCCGTCGGCGCGGGCCTGGCGGTGCTCGCCCTGCCGGCCGCCGTGCCGATGGCCGGCTGGCCGGTCGCGGCGGTGGACCTCGCCGCGATGGCGGCGCTGCTGTTCGCCGCGCTGTGGCACCGGGCCGTCGTCGGGGGCGTGGTCCGGGCCGGCACCGGCGCCGTCCTGACGCTCCACGCGGTCGGGGTCGGTCTCGCCCGGCCGTCAACGGCGACCGGCACGCTGGCCGTCGTACTGCTGCTCGGGCTCGCGGTGGCCGCCGTCGCCGACCGGCTGGCCGCCGGACCCGGCGGCGGCCGGCCCGCCGGACCGGGCGCCGCGGACGGTGCCGACGCCGCCGGCCCGCACCCCGGCGCCGTGGCCGGGCCGGCCGGCGGCGCGAACGTCACCGGCCTGCCCGGGCGCCCCGCCCACCGGCGGCCGATCGGCGGGCTCGCCTTCGCCGCCGCACTGGTCACCTGGCCGGCGCTGGTCGTCGCCGGGCTGGCCGCCGCCACGATCGCCGGCTGGTGGCAGGCGAGGGCCGCGCTGCTCGCCGTCGCGCTGCTGCTGCCGGTGCCGGTCCTGGTCCGGCGGCTGCGGCCGGCACTGCTGCCGTACGCCACCGCGGCGGTCGCGGTCGCCGTGGTCGCCACCGCCACGGCGGCCGGCGGCGGGCCGTACGACGAGCCACCGGCGGTGTACGCCGCCGTCGGCATCCTGCTGCTCGTCACCACCGCGCTGCTGGTCGCCTGGACGCCGGGGCGGATCCTCGCCGCCGCGGCGACCCTGCCACTGCTGGCGATCGCCGTTGTCACCGTCGTGCCGGCGGTCGTCGGGGTGCTGCTGGCGCCGTACGCGTGGCTCGGAGCGATCTGGTCGGGCCGGCCGAGCGGCGGAGTGCCGACCCCGTCGCGGCGGTGGTTGGTCGAGTCCGGGCTCGACTCCGCCGCGCCCGCCCTGGCGCTCGGCGTGCTCACGGTCGCGATCTGGCTCGCCGCCCATCTGCTCCGCCCGGCCACCGCCGGACCGGCCACCGCCGGACCGGCCACCGCCGGACCGGCCACCGCCGGACCGGCCACCGCCGGACCGGCCACCGCCGGACCGGCCATCGGCAAGCCGGCCGCTGTCGAGCCGGCCACCGCCGGCCGGGGGATCGGGTGGTGGCAGGTGCGGGTCCGGCTCGCCACCACCGCGGCGCTGCCGGTCGGCGTGGCCGCCGTCCTGGTCGCGCTGACCGTCGCCGGCACACCGTGGCCGGTCGTACCGGCGGTGTCGCTGGCCGCCGGGCTGGCGTACCTGCTCACCGCCGCCCTGGTGCCGGTGCGGACCGGGGCGGTCCTGGTCGCCGTACCGGTGGGGGTCGCCCTGACCGGGGCCGGCCTGGCCGGTGCGCTGCCGACCGAGGCATCGACGATCGCCGCCCTCGGCCTGGTCGTCGCCGGCGCCGCCACGGTCGGCGTCGCCGGCCGGGGCCGGGGCGGCCGGATCGCCGGCTGGCTGGTGGCGGTCGTGGCCGGGTTGACGCTGGCGGCGACCGTGGCGCTCGCGGCCGACCTGCCGCTGCGGCTGGTCGCGCTGGCGGTCCTCGGCGGCGCGGCGGTGGCGCTGGCCACCGGCACCGTGCTGCGGATCCGGCGGCCCGCCGAGTCGGTGGCCGTCGAGGCGCTCGCCCACGCCGGGGCCCTGGTCGCGCTGCTGCTCAGTCTCGGCGGGATCCGGTACGTCGCCGCGGTGTTCACGCTGTGGGGCGTCGCCGTCGGGGTCCGGGCGCTGTGGGCCGGACCGGTGCCGGGCGCGGCGTTCCTGCACCGCCGCCGGGTGCTGGTCTGGGCGGCTCTCGGCAGTGAGCTGGTCGCCTGGTGGCTGCTGCTGGTCGCCGACCGGGTGGCGGTCCTGGAGGCGTACAGTCTGCCGGCAGCGGCCCTCGCCCTCCTCGCCGGCTGGCTGGCCGCCCGGTCCGGGCTGGGGAGCTGGTCCGCGTACGGTCCGGGGCTGGCCGCCGGCCTGCTGCCGAGCCTGGCCTCGGTGCTGGTCGGTGACGACCAGCCGATGCGCCGGCTGCTGCTGGGCACCGGCGCGGTGCTGGTCGTCCTCGCCGGTGGTGCGGCCCGCCGGCAGGCGCCGGTGGTGCTCGGCGGGGCCACCGTCGTCCTGCTGGCCCTGCACGAGCTGGTCGCCGTCTGGGACCTGCTGCCCCGGTGGATCTTCCTCGCGATCGGCGGTCTCGCGTTGATCGCCCTGGCCGTGACGTACGAGCGCCGGCGGCGTGACCTGGCCCGGCTGCGCGCCGCCGTCGGCCGGATGACCTGACCCGGTAGGAGGGGACGTATGGGGGGTGGGGTTAGCCCTACCCCCCATACGGGGGTGGCCAGGATTACCGAAAAGCCGGACTAAAAGGATGCTGGACGGCAGCGCGCGGCTCGACCACGGAGCGGCGACTGAGTGAACAGGGAGATCCATGACTGTCGGCGCGGTGGCGGAACGCACGCTGCAACGGGGAAGTGACTTCGCGCGGCTTTCCCGCCGGATCAACGAGGCCGGGCTGATGCGTCGCCGGCCGGGCTGGTACGCCGCGAAGATCGCGCTGACCGTGGGGCTCTTCCTGGGCGGCTGGGCCGCCTTCTTCCTCGTCGGTGACAGCTGGCTGCAACTGCTCGTCGCGGTGTTCCTCGCCTTCGCCACCACGCAGGTCGCCTTCCTCGGCCACGACGCCGGGCACCGGCAGATGTTCCGCAAGCGCCGGATCAGCGAGATCTCCGGTCTGATCGCCGGCAACCTCGCGGTCGGGCTCAGCTACGGCTGGTGGATCGACAAGCACAACCGGCACCACGCCAACCCCAACCACGAGGAGCACGACCCGGACGTCGAGGCCGGCGTGCTGGTGTGGACCCAGGAGCAGGCGGCGCAGACCAGCGGGTTCGGCCGGTGGATCGTCGAGCGGCAGGCGTACCTCTTCTTCCCGCTGCTCACCCTCGAAGGGCTGGCCCTGCACGTCGCGAGCGTGAAGGCGCTGCTGGGCAGCACCCCGATCCGGCACCGGCGCACCGAGCTGCTGCTGCTGGCCGTGCACACCGTCGGCTACTTCGCCGCGGTCTTCGCCGTGCTGTCGCCGCTCAAGGCGATCGCGTTCATCGTCATCCACCAGGGCCTCTTCGGGGTCTACATGGGCTGCTCGTTCGCCCCGAACCACAAGGGCATGCTGATGCCGACCGACGAGGACGACCTCGACTTCCTGCGCAAGCAGGTGCTCACCTCCCGCAACGTACGCGGCGGCGTCTTCGTCGACTTCGCGCTCGGCGGCCTGAACTACCAGATCGAGCACCACCTCTTCCCGAGCATGCCGAGGTCGAACCTGCGCCGGGCGCAGCCGATCGTCGCCGCCTACTGCGCCGAGAACGGCATCCCGTACGAGGAGACCAGCCTGGTCGACTCCTACCGGCAGGGGCTGGCGCACCTGCACGAGGCCGGTGCGCTCCTGCGGGCCGAGCGCCGCTGACGCCGTACGCGAAAATGGGCGACGCCGACCGGCGTCGCCCATTCTTTTGCCTTCGCTCAGCGGCCGAGGAACTGCATCAGCGAGTCGGGTGCCTCCACGGTCTGGCCCGCCGGCGGTGCGGTGACGTGGACCGGGGCACCGAAGTCGGAGTACGTCATCTTGAGCGTGTCGAGCGTCGGCTCGACCGATGTGAGGTCGATGTCGAGCCCGGTGAGCCGGCCCTGCGCGTCGGTCGTCGCGGTGAACGGCAGCGCCTTCGCGTTGTCGCCCAGCGCCTGCTGGATCCCGAAGCTGCCGGCCGGCGTCTGGCTCAGGTCGAGGGTGCCGGAGAAGTTGGTCGGGCCGTCGCGCCGCGCCTCGACCACCGACTTGATCATCCGGTCGGCGCCGGCCGGGTCGCCCTCGGGCAGGATGTCGAAATCGGTGCCGGCGAGCCGGGCGACGTCGACGCGTACCCATTTGTCGCCGACGTCGGGCAGCCCGGGGACCTTGAGGTAGACGGTCTTGTCGACCGCCACGACCTCGATCTGCACCGCCTGGCCCTGGCCGGTGTCCAGCGCCATCGTCATCGTGCCCCGGTCACCCTGCGGGTCGAGCTGGCCCCGGCTGCTCAGGCCGGTCGCCTCCATGGTGACCCGGAGGCTGTCGTCGTTGAGTCGCTTCGCCGCGGTGCTCAGCGCCTCGACCGCGGCCGGGTCGGCCGAGGGGGCGGAGGTCGCGGATCCGGTCGGTGCCGGGGACGCCCCGGTGCCGTTCTGGTCGGCGGGCGCGGCGCAGCCGGCCACGCCGAGCGTGAGTACGGTGACGAGGCCGAGCCCCGTGGTCGCCATGCGTGGAATCTGCCTCATTGGCACAGGGGTAACCGTTCGCGCGGAACGGTAAACATCGATCACCGCATGTCGGTGGGGTGCGCGCCGCCCGGATCGCGGAGAGCCGGCGGTGGCGGGCGCGCGGCAGGCGGACGAGACCGCCGGCGGTACAGTCTGCGCATGGCAAAGGTGCTGGACACGGACGCGTTGCGTGGCGAGCTGGCGGGGCTCGAAGGCGACTGGGCCGGCGACTCCACGGCGATCACCCGCACGGCGGAGCTGCCCGGTTTCGTCGAGGCGATCGCGGTGGTCGACCGGATCGCCGTGGTCGCCGAGGAACTCGACCACCATCCCGACATCGACATCAGGTGGCGCACGCTGACCTTCCGGTGCGCCACCCACTCCGAGGGTGGCGTGACGGAGCGTGACATCGAGCTGGCCCGGCGAATCGACGAGATCATCGGAGCGGCGACATGAGGTTCGAGATCAGCAAGGTCCTCGACGCGATCGAGGGCCGCCTGACCACCGACCCGAAGCTGGCCCGGGCCGTGCTCGACCTGGCCGAGGTGGTGCGCTACGTCGACTTCGACGGCGGCCGGCCGGCCACCCTGCTGCGGCTCGGCATGGTGGTCGACGCGCTCGGCCGGCAGCTCGCCGAGGAGAACGTCCCGGTCTACGTCGTGGTGCACCGGGCGCTGCTGTCGGACGCCGACCTGACCTCCAACGAGCGGATGGTGGTCCGCCGCTGGGCCGACGACGGCGTCGTCGAGGTCCTGCCCAATCCCGGTGAGCGGGTGCTGGAGGTCGCCGACCTGCTCGGGCTGCCGGTGCTGAGCCGGTCCCGCTTCGACAACGCCGTCGGCCGCTACCCGTGGCTGGCCGACCAGCCGGGCCGGCTGCTCGCGCCGGTGCCCGCGGCCGGCGGCCCGGCGCTGGTCGCCCAGGTCGGCGGCGGGCACGAACCCACCTCGGCGGCACCGTCGCCGGTCGGTGTGCAGTTGCTCGGCCGGATGTGGCGCTGCCCCGACCCGGAGTGCTCCAGCTTCGGCTCGATGCGGGTCGGCCGGCCCGGCGGGCAGCCGCCGCCGACGTTGCGGACCGGCATGCCGACCTGTCCCCGGCACGACGAGCGGCTCACCGACGCGGGGCACCGGCCCCGGGCGGAGCTGTTGTCGGTACGCATCGACGGGATGGTCCGGCGGCGGTTCGTGGTCGCCGCCGACGACCCGGTCGTGGTCGGCCGGGCTCCGGAGGGTGGCGGGATCATTCTCGGCCAGTGGCTGACCGACGAGGCCCGGCGCTGGATCAGCCGCAGCCACGTCCGCTTCGAGTTGCAGGGCAGCGAGCTGGTCGCGCACGACGTCAGCACCAACGGGACCGGGGTGCGGCCGGGCGGCTCGACCGACGACGACCAGCGGGAGACGCTCAAGCGGCAGGCCCGCCCGCTCGGCCCGACGGACGTGGTCGAACTCTACGCGGGGGTGCAGATCGGCCGGTCCCGGCTGTGGCAGACCGGCGGGGTGGCCAACCCGACGTCGGTGATGGCCGAGGCACCGACGATGGCGATCCGGATCGCCGACCGCTGAGCCGCCGGCCGTCCGGCCCGCCGTCGGCCGGACCGGCGGTCGACCGGGGCACGGGGCGGTCGGCTGAGGAGAGGCGGACCGCCCGGCCCGCGAACCGCGGGCCGGGCGGTCCCGGATCAGTGCAGTACGGCGGCGAGCTGGGCGATCGCGTGGTCGATCTCGGCCGCCTCGACGACCAGCGGCGGGGCGAGCCGGATCGTCGAGCCGTGGGTGTCCTTGGCGAGCACGCCCCGCTCGGCCAGTCGTTCGCACGCCTGCCGGCCGGTCATCAGCGCCGGGTCGATGTCGACGCCGGCCCACAGCCCCCGGCCGCGTACGGCGACCAGGCCCTCGCCGACCAGCGAGCGCAGGCCGGTGTGCAGCCGTACGCCGAGCTCGGTCGAGCGGCGCTGGAACTCGCCGGTGCGCAGCAGCCGTACGACCTCGGTGGCGACCGCGCAGGCGAGCGGGTTGCCGCCGAACGTCGAGCCGTGCTGGCCGGGACGGAGCACGCCGAGCACGTTCCGGTCGGCGGCGACCGCGGAGACGGGCACGATGCCGCCGCCGAGCGCCTTGCCGAGCACGTACATGTCCGGCCGGACCCCTTCGTGGTCGCAGGCGAACGTCTCACCGGTCCGGCCCAGACCGGACTGGATCTCGTCGGCGATGAAGAGCACGTCGCGTTGCGTGCACAGGTCGCGTACGCCGGGCAGGTAGCCCGCCGGCGGGACGACCACGCCCTGCTCGCCCTGGATCGGCTCGATCAGTACGGCGACCGTGGTGTCGTCGATCGCGTCGGCGAGCGCGGCGAGGTCGCCGTACGGGACGATCCTGAACCCGGGGGTGTACGGCCCGAAGTCGTCGCGGGCGTCCGAATCGGTGGAGAAGCTGACGATCGTGGTGGTGCGGCCGTGGAAGTTGCCGTCGGCCACGATGATCGTCGCCTGCCCGTCCGGCACGCCCTTGACCTGGTAGCCCCACTTGCGGGCGACCTTGATCGCGGTCTCGACCGCCTCGGCGCCGGTGTTCATCGGCAGCACCAGGTCCTTGCCGCACAGTTCGGCCAGCTCGCGGCAGAAGGTCGCGAACTGGTCGTGGACGAACGCCCGGCTGGTCAGCGTGAGCCGGTCGAGCTGGGCGTGCGCGGCGGCGATCAGGGTCGGGTGCCGGTGGCCGAAGTTGAGCGCCGAGTAGCCGGCCAGGCAGTCCAGGTAACGCCGCCCGTCGACGTCGGTCACCCAGGCGCCCTCCGCTTCGGCGACGACGACCGGCAGCGGGTGGTAGTTGTGCGCGGTCCAGCGCTCGGCGTCGCCGACCGCCGCCGGGGTACGCATCCGTTCGACGATCACCGGTTCGCCTCCCGCAGTTCGAGGGTGCAGCACTTCGGGCCGCCGCCGGCCTTACGCAGTTCGGACATGTCGACGCCGATGGTGTGGTAGCCCCGCTCACGCAGCGCGGCGGCCAGTCCGGTCGCCTGCACCGGCAGGACCACGTTGCGGCCGTCGCTGACCGAGTTCAGCCCGAACACCGCGGCGTCCTCGGGCGTGGCGACCACCGCGTCCGGAAAGAGCCGGCGCAGCACCGCTTGGCTGCCCGGCGAGAACGCCTCGGGCAGGTAGGCCACGTTGTGCTCGTCGAGCACGAAGAGCGCGGTGTCGAGGTGGTAGTAGCGCGGGTCGACCAGTTGCAGGGTCACCGTCGGTCGCCCGAAGAGTTCCTGCGCCCGGGCGTGCGCGGCGTGCGTGGTGCGGAAGCCGGTGCCGGCGAGCAGCAGGTTACCGACGAGCAGCAGATCGCCCTCGCCCTCGTTGACGTGCTTGGCCTCGTGCACCTCGAACCCGGCCCGCGACAGCCAGGAGGCGTACGCGGGTGCCTCGTCGGCGCGCTGCGGGTCGCGGAACTGCACGGCGAGGGCCTGCCCGTCGACGACGGTGGCACCGTTGGCCGCGAAGACCATGTCGGGCAGGCCCGGCACGGCCGGGATCTCCTCGACGGTGTGGCCGAGGTCCAGGTAGACCTGCCGCAGCGTGCTCCACTGCGCGATCGCCAGGTCGGCGTCGGTCGGCGCGGTGGGGTCCATCCACGGATTGATCTTGTATTCCACGGCGAAGTACGTCGGCCGGCACATCAGGTAGCGCCGGCTGGTGGCGTCCAACGACATCTGTCCTGCTCCCGTGATCGGCGCGCCCGGCCGGGTTCGGCCACTGGGCTGGCGCTTGCCGCCAACGCTATGCGGCCGGCTTCGGCGGCATCTACCGTTCAGGGTTGCGTTCTGTCGCAGATCGTTGCGTGGATCGGGGCAGCGACCATCGAATCGTTGTGTCGTCCCGCGAGCGACCCCGGACAGCGTTGAGGGGCGGCGAACCGCCGCCCCTCAATAGGTGCTCTGCCAGAGGTGAACCACTTCGGGCGAGACTGCGGAACCGGTGAACCACCGCTTCCGTGCCAGCTCGGATACCCGTCAGAAGCGCTCGATAAACTGTGTGTCAAGCCACTCTCGGAACCGCACGACGGTGTCACCGTCCGTGGTCGGCCAGGCGAACTGGCCGGTCATCGCCAGGATGCCGATGACGACCGCCGCGAGCCCCAGCACCAGGCCCAGCAGGGCCTCCGTCTTGCCCGAGATGTGGCGCCGGGCGGTGGCCGAGATGCCCGCCACCCCGAGCAGGGCGCCGACCGCGCCGATCCCGATGCCGTAGCCGGCCAGCGCGCCGGTGAGCACGAAGAGGATGCCGGCGACACCGAGGATCAGGCTGATCGTGGCCAGCAGGCTGGTCCGGGGACGCGGGCCGGTCGGCGCGACCGGCCGCTCCTCCTCGGTCTCCGGCGTACGGTCGACGACCGCCGCACCGGCACCGCCCATGTCCCGGCGGTCGGCGCTCAGGTCCTCGGTGACGATCCGGTCGGTAGGTGCCATTTCGTCCCGGTCTGACCTGCGGTCAGGTGCCGGCGGCAGCACCGGCTCCGGCTTGCGGATCTCGGTCCGCGTCCTCGTCGGGGCGGCCCCGGTCGCCGACCGGCTGCGGTAGGTCGTCGCCTCGTCACCCGGGCGGCCGGCGGCCGGGGCGGCATCGGCGGGAGCGGGCCGGGCCATGGTGGCGGTCGGGGTCGGCGCTTCCGAGCCGGCGGGACGCTCGTCGTCCCGCGTCGGCGCCGTCTCCTCCCGGCGCGCGAACGAAGGAATCCTTACCACAGCACACCTCCTGGTCAGTGCGTGGTGCCTCGGTGATGGCGCCTACGCGGGGAACACCATCGGAGTACCCCGATGGCCGACGAACCATGCCCGGGCCGCGGGGATAGGGTTTCGCTGTGCCTGAAGGTCACACCATCCACCGCCTCGCCCGCCGCCACCGCGAGCTATTCGCCGGTGACAAGGTCACCGTCGCCAGCCCGCAGGGCCGGTTCGAGACCGGCGCCGCGCTGCTGTCCGGCACGGTCCTGCGCGACACCGAGGCGTACGGCAAGCACCTGCTGCACCACTACGAGAACGACCTCGTCCTGCACGTCCACCTCGGGCTGTACGGCAAGTTCACCGACGGCGCGGGGGAGCCGCCACCGCCGGTCGGCGAGGTACGGATGCGGGTCGCCTCCGACGCGTACTGGCTCGACCTGCGCGGCCCGACCGCCTGCGAGGTGCTCGGCCCGCCCGAGACCCAGACGTTGCGGGACCGCCTCGGTGCCGACCCGCTGCGTGACGACGCCGACCCGGGCCCCGCGTACGCGCGCATCCGGCGCGGCTCGACCGCGCTGGCCGCTCTCCTGCTGGACCAGTCGGTGGTGGCCGGCACCGGTCTGATCTTCGTGACCGAGGTGCTCTTCCGGGCCGGGATCGCGCCGACCACCCCCGGCCACCGGCTGACCCCGGCCGCCTGGGAGAAGATCTGGACCGACCTGCGCGAGCTGATGGCCACGGCGGCCGGGACGGGCGTCATCGACACCGTCCGGCCCGAGCACCTGCCGGAGGCGATGGGGCGGGCGCCCCGGGTCGACCGGCACGGCGGCGAGGTCTACGTCTACCGCCGGGCCGACCTGCCCTGTCACGTCTGCGGGACCGAGGTCCGGCGCGGCACGCTGGGCGGCCGCAACTCCTACTGGTGCCCGACCTGCCAACCGGCCGGCTGACGCTCAGCCGCCGGCCAGCGCCTCGACCGCCCGCCGGGCGGCGATCAGCACCGGATCCCAGACCGGTGCGTACGGCGGGGCATACCCCAGGTCGAGGCCGGTCATCTCCTCCACCGTCATCTGGTTCCACAGCGCGACGGCCAGCGGGTCGATCCGCTTCGCCGCCTCGGACCGGCCGACGATCTGGGCGCCGAGCAGCAGCCCGCTGCGCCGCTCGGCGAGCAGCTTGACCGTCATCGGGTCGGCGCCGGGGAAGTATCCGGCCCGGTTCGTCGACTCGACCTTCACGGTGACGAACTCGTAGCCGGCCGCCGACGCGTCCTGTTCCCGCAGCCCCGTACGCGCCACCTCCAGCTCGCACACCTTGGTGACCGACGTACCGATGACGCCGGGGAACGTCGCGTAGCCGCCGCCGATGTTGATGCCGGCCACCCGGCCCTGCTTGTTCGCGTGGGTGCCGAGCGGCAGGTGCACCGCCTGCCCGGTGAGCCGGTGCACGGTCTGCACGCAGTCGCCGGCCGCCCACACCCCGTCCACCCCCATCACCCGCATCCGCAGGTCGACCTGGATTCCGCCGGTCGTCCCGACCGGCAGGCCGGCCCGCCGCGCGAGCGCGGTGTTGGGGCGTACGCCCAGGCCGAGCACGACCACGTCGGCCGGCAACTCGCCGGCGTCGGTGACCACCGCCGCCACCCGGCCGGCGCGCTCGGTGAGCCCGGTGACGGCGACCCCGCTGCGTACGTCGATCCCGATCCCGACCAGCGCGTCGCGGACCAGGGCCGCCATGTCGGGGTCGACGGTCGACATCGGCTGCGGACCCCGCTCGACCAGCGTCACCGACAGCCCGCGCCGGATCAGCGCCTCGGCCATCTCCACGCCGATGTAGCCGCCGCCGACCACGACCGCCGTACGCGGCCTCGGGTCGCCGTCGAGCCAGGCCCGCAGCGCCGAGCCGTCGTCGAGGGTCTGCACCCCGAACACCCCGGCCGCCGCCGTCCGCGCCCACGGCGGGTCGACCGGCACCGCGCCGGCGGCGTACACCAGCTGGTCGAAGTGCTCGTGGACCTCGCCCCCGCCGTCGAGGTCGCGGGCCACCACCACCCGGCGGTCCAGATCGATGGCGGTGACCTCGTGCCGGAGCCGGACGTCGATCCGGTACTTGTCGCGGAACACCTCCGGCGCCCGCGCGACCAGGTCGTCGCGGCTGTCGACCAGGCCCCCGATCCAGTACGGGATCCCGCACGCCGAGTACGACGTGAAGTGGCCCCGTTCGAAGGCGACGATCTCCAGCTCGTCCGGACCCAGCCCGCGGCGGGCCTGGGACGCGGCCGACATGCCCGCCGCGTCGGCGCCGACGACAACCAGCCGGGTCAACTCAGCTCCTCGTCGCCGTGGCCAGGTGGTCGACCACGCTGCCCAGATCACCCGTACGGTCGTGCACGGCGCGCTGGCGGGCCGCCCCGGAGCCCTGACGGCGCAGCTTCTCCAGCAGCGGGGTGACGGTGTCGAGGTCGCCGTGCCGGGCCAGTTGCGGGCCGACCCGGTCGACGAGCCGGAGCAGCAGTTCCCAGGCCGGCCGCAGGCCGCCGCCGAGCAGGTCGACGGCCAGCCCCTCCAGCCCGTCGTGTGCCGCCCGCCAGTGCGCCGACACCAGCAGGTGGTGGTCGATCCGGGGTGCCGGCCGGCCGGCGGCGATGTCGTCGAGGGCGGCGCCGACCAGACCGCGTACGAGGGCGGCGACCAGGATCGTGTCGTCGAGGCTGGCGCAGACGTCGCCGATGCGGATCTCGACGGTCGGATAGCGGTCGGACAGCCGCGAATACCAGTAGAGCATCCCCTCGTCGAGGATCACCCCGGACTCGATCAGCTCCCGCAGCAGCCGCTCGTAGTGTTCGTGCGAGTCGAGCCAGGGCATCGGGCCGACCGACGGCCAGCGGTTCCACAGCATCGAGCGCCAGCTCGCGTAGCCGGTGTCGCGGCCGGCGTAGAACGGCGAGTTGGCCGTCGCGGCGTGCAGGACCGGCAGCCACGGGCGCAGGTGGTCGAGCACCCGGACACCGGTTTCCGGGTCGGGTACGCCGACGTGGACGTGCATCCCGTTGAGGCCGGGCCCGGGCACCAGCATCCCGTACCGCTCGATCATCCGGTGGAACCGCGGATTGTCGACCAGCGGCGGCACCGGGCCGTCGACCGGGCCGGTGCCGACCGCGAGCAGTCGTACGCCGGCCTGTTCGGCGGCGTCGGAGACGCCGGTACGCAGCAGCCCGAGCGAGTGCCGCAGCGCGTCGAGGCAGAGCCCCGGCGGACTGCCGATCTCGATCTGGCTGGTCTGGAACTCGAGCTGCACCTGACCGCGCAGCTCGGGCGGTACGTTCGCCAGGACCGCGTCGACCGCCGGCGCGGCGATCCCGGTCGCGGCGTCGACGAGAAGGAATTCCTCCTCGACCCCCACGGTCAGTAACTCCGACGTGCCCGCCGTCGCGGGTCTCACCTGCTCGGCCACCCCACCGGCCATCGCCGCCACCGCCGTTCTTCACCCCGTGCCCGGGCGGATGCCCGCGCCTGCCGTCCTGACTACCCACCGTCGCCGGCCGGGAAAACGCATCCCTTCTCATCCTGCCCCGCGTCGGTCCGGTTCGGCCGTGTCCGTTCGGCCGCGCGTCGGTCCGGCCCGGCGTCCGCTCGGCCGTGCGTCGGTCCGGCCCGCCCGCGTCCGTCGACGCGGGGCGGTGTCGGAATTGGCGGCGGAGCCGTAAGCTGGGCTGCGTGCCGGGGATGCTGATGAGCCTGATGGGCCTGTGGGCCTTCGCCCTGGCCCAGTTCGCCGCCCACTCCGCACACCCCGCCGAGTTGCTGGCCGGGGCGACCGTCGTCGTCGCGGCGCTGCTCGCGGTCGCCGTCGCGGTCCACCTGGTGGTCGCCGGCCCCCGGGGCGCGGATGAGAGCACCCGCACCGGCGCCACGCTGCGCGAGCGGGCCCGTCGTCGATCTCTGCCCCGCCTGCTCGATCCCGACGCCGCCGGCCGGCCACGGCCGCGAGCACCCGCACCGGGCCGGGTCCATCCCGTCCCGGCCGTGTAGCACCACTTTTCCTCCACCGCTGCGCGGTCGATTCCACCGCACCTAAACCGTCCACATCGGACTGTCAAGCCGGGCCGCCGCGTGCCGCCCGGACACGGAATCGAACCCAGAGGGATCACCCATGCTCGCCTTCGCGCCCCTCGACGCCGCGGTCACCGCCGCGTCGACCGCCGTCACCGCCCTGGCCGACCTCGTCGCCCCGCTCGCCGGCGGCGCCGCGACCGCCGCCGCCATCGTCCTGTTCACCTTCGCCGTACGACTGCTGATCTCGCCGCTGAGCTGGGCGCAGGTACGCGGCGAGCGGAGCCGTACCGCGCTCGCCCCGCAACTGCGGGAGATCCAGCGCAAGTACGCCGACGACCCGGCCAGGATGCAGGCCGAAGTCGTCGGCCTCTACCGGTCGGCGGGTGCCTCGCCGCTCGCCGGCTGCCTGCCGGCACTGCTCCAGGCACCGTTCTTCCTCGTCATGTACCGCCTCTTCACCACCGCGGACCCGGATTCCGGGCTGCTCGCCGAACGGCTCGCCGGGGTGCCGCTCGGGCACCACGTCGCCGACGGACTCGGCGGGGCGGCGGGGCCGCTGTTCGCCGTACTCTTCGCCGCCCTGCTGGTGCTGGCCTGGTGGTCGTCGCGGCGGATGCGTCGTACGGCCGCCCTGGCCGCGGCGGCCGGCGCCGGGGCCGCCGCGCCCGCGAAGGCGACGGGCCGGGCGGGGGAGCCGCAGCCCGATGTGGCGGCGCTGCTCGGCCGGATCATGCCGCTGCTGCCGTACGGGACCCTGATCGTCGCGGCGGTCGTCCCGCTGGCGGCGGTGCTCTACCTGGTGGCGACGACGGCGTGGACGGCGCTGGAGCACGCGGTGCTGCGCCGGCCGCAACCGGCTCCACTGGCCGTTCCGGTGCCCGGCCGGTGAGTCGCCGGCCCCGCCCGCCAACATGCGCGTGATCAGGGGCGGTGGTCGGCGACGCGCCGACGACCCGCACGATTTGGTCCCTGATCACGGGGATCTTGGGGTGGGACTTCAGGCAAATTTCAGGGACGGGGTCGGGGAGCGCTCTGGACATTAACAGTTAACAGTCCTAATAATTGGCCAACTGTTCGACGGCGGCCGATGCCGTGCCGGGTTGGGAGGACTGGTGATGAGACGCTCGAGATCCTTGTTGCTCGCGGTGGTGTCCGCACTCGCCGCAGGTGTGGGTGCGGTCTGGGTCGCCGGCCCGGCGCTGGCGGCGGGGCCCACCGCGACGTTCGTCAAGACGTCGGACTGGGGCTCCGGCTGGGAGGGGAAGTACACGGTCACCAACGGTGGCGCGACGGCGCTTTCGTCGTGGGCGGTGGCGTTCAGCCTGCCGTCCGGTTCGTCGGTCAGTTCGTTCTGGGACGCCGACATGACCCGGTCGGGCCAGCGGTTCACGTTCCGCAACAAATCCTGGAACGGCAGCCTCGCGCCGGGCGCGTCGGTGTCGTTCGGCTTCATCGGCACCGGCTCCGGTTCGCCGACGGACTGCACCCTGAACGGCGCGGCCTGCGGCGGCGGCACCCCGCCCACCACGCCGCCACCCACCACCCCGCCGCCGACCACGCCACCGCCCACCACCCCACCGCCGACGACGCCGCCACCGACCACCCCGCCGCCGAACCCCAACGACGGCCTGCCCAAGCACTTCCTCACCGGCTACTGGCACAACTTCGACAACCCCGCAGTCGAGCTGCGGCTGCGTGACGTACCGAACGAGTACGACCTGATCGCCGTCGCGTTCGCCGAGGCGACCAGCACCCCCGGCCAGGTCACCTTCGGCATCGACCCCGGCCTGTCGGCGTCGCTCGGCGGATACACCAACGCCCAGTTCAAGGCCGACGTCGCGACCCTGCACCAGCGCGGCAAGAAGGTCATCATCTCGATCGGCGGCGAGACCGGCCGGGTCCAGGTCAACGACTCCGCCTCGGCGACCGCGCTGGCCAACAGCCTCTACTCGATCATGCAGGAGTACGGCTTCGACGGCGTCGACATCGACCTGGAGAACGGCCTCAACCCGACCTACATGGCGCAGGCGATGCGTGCGCTGCGTAGCCGGATCGGGGCCAGCCTGATCATCACGATGGCGCCGCAGACCATCGACATGCAGAACCCGACGGTGTCGTACTTCAAGCTCGCGCTCGACATCAAGGACATCCTGACCGTCGTGCACACGCAGTTCTACAACTCGGGCTCGATGCTCGGCTGCGACCAGATGCAGGCGTACTCGCAGGGGTCGGTGAACTTCATGACCGCGCTCGCCTGCATCCAGCTGGAGGCCGGTCTGCGGCCCGACCAGGTGGCCCTCGGCCTGCCGGCCGGACCGGGCGCGGCCGGCGGCGGGATCGTCGCCCCCGCGATGGTCAACCAGGCGCTCAACTGCCTGGCCCGGGCGACCAACTGCGGCAGCTTTCGCCCGCCGCGCACCTACCCCGGCATCCGGGGCGCGATGACCTGGTCGATCAACTGGGACGTCTCCAACGGCAACAACTTCGCCCGCACCGTCAAGCCGCACCTGGCGACGCTGCCATGACGGGAGTACGCATGAAGATCAGACCGCTACGCACGGCGGCGATCGCCGCCGGCCTGGCCGCCGCCGTCGCGGCGACCACCCTGGTCCTGGCCCCCTCGGCCGCCGCGGCCACCGCCACCTACGTCCGCACCTCGAGCTGGGGCAGCGGGTACGAGGCCAAGTTCACCGTCACCAACAACACGTCCTCGGCGATCAGCTCCTGGACGGTCGCGTTCGACCTGCCGACCGGCTCGCGGGTCAGTTCCTTCTGGGACGCCGACCTGACCACCGCAGGGCAGCGGGTGACCGCCCGGAACAAGTCGTGGAACGGCGCCCTCGGGGCGGGGGCCACCGCCTCGTTCGGGTTCATCGTCGCCGGCTCCGGCGACCCGACCAACTGCACCGTCAACGGCACCTCGTGCGGCGGCGGACCGGTCCCGACCACGCCCCCGGTCACCACGCCGCCGCCGACCACGCCCCCGCCGACCAACCCGCCCCCGTCCGGGGCGATGCGGGCGGCGCCCTACATCTACTCGTGGGGCAGCGTCCCGCCGATCAACACGATCATGCAGACGACCGGCATCCGCTGGTTCACCAAGGCGTTCATCCTGTCCGGTGGTGGCTGCACCCCGGCCTGGGACGGCAGCCGGCCGCTGCTCGGCGGCACCGACGCCGCGCAGATCGCCCAGATCCGGGCGGCCGGCGGCGACGTCATCCCGTCGGTCGGCGGCTGGAGCGGCAACAAGCTCGGCCCGAACTGCTCGACCCCGCAGGCCCTGGCCGGCGCGTTGCAGCAGGTGGTGACCGCGCACAACCTCAAGGCGATCGACCTCGACGTGGAGAACACCGACGAGTTCGAGAGCGAGGTCGTGCAGGACCGGATCCTGAACGCGCTGAAGATCCTCAAGCAGAACAACCCGAACCTGAAGACGATCGTGACCATCGGTACGGCGACCACCGGTCCGACGTACTGGGGCACCCGAATGATCAACCGGGCGGCGGAGTTGCAGGCCAACGTCGACGTCTGGACGATCATGCCGTTCAACTTCGGCGGCGGGGCGAACATGTACACCTCGACGGTCAGCGCCGCCGAGGGGCTGAAGAACACGCTGAAGACCGCGTTCGGCTGGTCCGACGCGACGGCGTACGGCCGGATGGGCATCTCCGGGATGAACGGCCGGTCCGACCAGAACGAGATCACCACGCCACAGCAGTGGACCCAGATCCGCGACTGGGCGAAGTCGAAGAACCTGGCCCGGCTGGCGTTCTGGTCGGTCAACCGGGACCGGCCGTGCCCCGGCGGCGGCCTGAGTTCGGAGTGCAGCAGCATCGCGCAGCAGAACTGGGAGTTCACCGCGATCACCGCGGGATTCTGACCGGATGTTGAAAGGCTGACCGCGGCGGGCGGCAAACCGCCGCGGTCAGCTCCGCGTCATCCGGCGGAGGCGCGGGCCTTCGCCCGCCGCTTGCGGAGCTTCTTCACCACCCACCAGGCGATCAGCACCACGAACAGCCCGATGATCGCGTAGTCGAAGTAGTTGTAGTAGCGGTCGACCTGCTGCCAGCGTGAGCCCAGCGCGAAGCCCAGCCCGATGAAGATCGAGTTCCAGATCCCGCTGCCCAGCGTGGTCAACGCGGTGAACTGCACCAGCGGCATCCGGTCGGCGCCGGCCGGGATCGACACCAGGCTGCGTACGACCGGCACCATCCGGCCGAACAGCACCGCCCACCGGCCGTGCCGCTCGAACCAGCGGTCGGCCTTCTCCAGGTCTTCGAGATCCACCAGCGGCACCTTGTCGAGCCAGCGCTTCAGGCGGTCCTCGCCGACCGCCGCGCCGAGCCAGTAGAGCAGCAGCGCGCCGAGCACCGAGCCGGCGGTCGCCGCGATCGTCACCAGGACGACGTCGACCCGGCCCTCGCCGGCCAGGTAACCGGCCATCGCCAGCACGATCTCGCTCGGAATGGGCGGGATCAGGTTCTCCAGCGCGACCAGGAGGCCGACGCCCACCTCGCCCATCGCCTCGATGACACCCGCGACCCAGCCGGTGAGTCCACCGATCTCGGTCGGCTCGGCGGCTACGGCCATGGGCGTGCTCCCTCACCTGGAATCAGCCTGATCCCGTTCTCTACCCCGATGATCGCGGGGTCACACCCGGCCGGGCGCCGGCACACCCGCGGTCTCCGGACGGGCGGAAACGGGGGCGGCGGCGTACCCGGCACGTGCGGCCGGATCCCGCGGCCCGGTAGGCAGGCGACCGGACGGCCATCGGGTTAGGCTGCGGCCCCCAGGTTCGTCACCGGCGAAAGGTCGCAGCATGTTCGAGGAGTCCCGCGTCGCCCTCGTCACCGGCGCCGCTCGCGGCATCGGGGCCGCCACCGCCCGCCGGCTGGCGGTCGACGGGTTCACGGTGGCCGTGCTCGACCTCGACGAGGCGGCCTGCGCCGACACGGTCGCGCAGATCACGCGGGACGGCGGCCGGGCCCTGGCCGTCGGCGCGGACGTGGCCGACGAGACCGGGGTGCGGGCGGCCGTCGACCGGGTCGCGGCCGAACTGGGCCCGCCCGCCGTCCTGGTCAACAACGCCGGCGTGCTGCGCGACAACCTGCTCTTCAAGATGACCGAGGCCGACTGGGACACGGTGCTCGGCGTACACCTCAAGGGGGCCTTCCTGGTCACCCGGGCGGTGCAGAAGCACATGGTCGACCAGCGGTACGGCCGGATCGTCAACCTGTCCAGCACCTCGGCGCTGGGCAACCGGGGGCAGGCGAACTACGCCGCGGCCAAGGCGGGCATGCAGGGCCTCACCAAGACGCTGGCGATCGAACTGGGCCCGTTCGGGATCACCGCCAACGCGGTGGCACCCGGCTTCATCGTCACCGAGATGACCGCCGCCACCGCGGCCCGGCTCGGCGTCGACTTCGCGCAGTTGCAGGAGCGGGCCGCGGCCGAGACCCCGGTACGCCGGGTCGGAAGGCCCGAGGACGTCGCGCACACCATCGCCTTCCTGGCCAGCGAGGGTGCGTCGTTCGTGTCCGGGCAGGTGATCTACGTCGCTGGCGGCCCGCGCGACTGATCCGGCTCAGGCCCGGGCGGACCGGGTCCGCCAGAGCCAGAGCAGGCCGAGCACGGGCAGCAGGAGCGGAATGTAGCCGTACCCCTCGCCGAAGCCCGACCACACCGTGTCGTCGGGGAACGCGGACGGGACGAGCAGGCTCGCGGTGCCGACGACGAGCACCCCGACGAGTTCGATCGTGCAGCACACCAGCGCGATCCGCCGGCCGAGTTCGCCGGCCCGGGCCAGGCCGTAGGTGGCGATGATGTAGACCACCGCGGCGAACGCCGACAGCAGGTAGGCCAGCGGCGCCTCGCCGAAGCGGGTCGCGATCTGCAGGCCGGCGCGGGCGGTCGCCGCGATCGCGAAGAGCAGGTAGACGGCGATCAGCACCCGGCCGGGGCCGCCGTTGAGCATCCGCGACACCCGGGTGTCCGTACGCGGTTCAGACACCGGCCACCTCCCAGGTCTGCTGCAGCCGTACGACCAGCACCGGGATGACCAGGCAGACGACGGTGACGATGATGGAGCCCCACCGGGTCGGTTCCATCCGGGCGAGCACGGCGGCGATCGGCGGCAGGCAGACGATCGTGGCGAGGTAGCCCCAGAAGGTGCCGGGCTCGGCGGGACTTTCCCCGCCGGCGATCGCCACCAGGGCCGCGACGCCGAGGGCGAGGATCGCGACCTCGACCACGGCGAGGCCGATCAGGTGGGACCGGTCGGGGGCCCGGTCGCGCACGGTCGCGACCAGCCCCCACGCCGCCAGCGCGAGGGCGAGCACGATCGTCAGGGTTTCGAGAGCGCCGTTCACGGCCACACTCTACTAACGCCTGTAGTAAGGCGATCCGCGGATGGCGCTTCTGGAATCGATCATGTGAAACAGATCAATATGCGGCTATAGTTCTCGGGCATGGGCGGGACGGGCATGTGGGCTTTGCCGGTCGTAGGCGGATGTGTCCTGTTGGCCATGGTCGTCCTCGCGTTGATCCTCGACCGTCCGCGTGGGCCCCGCCCCGACCTCGGGCAGCTCCGGGCCGAGGCCACCGGGCTGGCCGCGCACGCGGTCGCCGCCCAGGAGCGGGCCGGCCGGGCCGGTGCGGCCGCGGTCGAGGCCCGCTCGGCGGCGCTGGCCGCGCGGCGGGCCCGCGACGAGGCGTGGACCGCCCAGGAGCGGGCCGCGAAGGGCTACCACCTGGCCTGGCAGGAGGTGCTGGCGGCGCGGGAGACGGCGGGGGCGGTCGACGTCACCGGCGGCCGGGACCGGACGGTCACCCGGGCGGCGCTGTCGGCGTACCGGCGGGGCGACATCTCGATCGACGAGCTGCGCCGGGTGTGGTCCGGCGCGGACGGGGCCGACCCGGTGCTGGCCGATCGCGAGCGGGCCGCCGAACGGTGGCGGATGCGGGAGCTGGGGGCGCGGCGGGTCCACGACCGGGCCAACCTGGCGCTGCGCCGGGCCGACGAGGCGGCCGGGATCGCCGAGTGTGCGGCGCGGGCGCTGCTCGACGAGGCCGTGGTGGCGGCGACCGAGGCACACGAGGCGATGCTCGCGGTCGAGTGGCGGGCGAGCCGGTCCCGGTTGCGCTGACGTCACGTACGGGCGGGAGAATTCCGACAAAAGTGGCAAGTGTCGTCCGGGGTGGCGGCGGTCGGGACTGATAGCTTCCGCTCATGATCGATGGTGGTCGCCGGGTGGCCGTCGCCCTGCGGATCGTGACCGTGCTGGCGGTGCTGGTCGGGGTCGGGGTGACCGCGGTCGGCGCCGACACCCTGCCCGGACTGCTGCCCTACTTCACCATCCAGAGCAACCTGCTGCTCGGCTGCTTCGCCGCGTACGCCGCCCTGCTCGCCGGGGGCGACGGGCAGCCGCCGGCGGTGGTCAAGGGCGCGGTCACCACCTACATGGTCATCACCGGGCTGGTCTACCACCTCGTGCTGATGAACGGCTCCGGCGAGTTCTCCATGGCCGACGAGGCCGCCGCCGCGTCGGCGCTGCTCCAGCTCGGCAACCAGCTCACCCACACCCTGACCCCGATCCTCGCGGTCCTCGACTGGCTGCTGCTCGACCGGTCCCGGGCCCGCTTCCGGTACGCGCTGCTCTGGCTGGCGTACCCGCTGGCCTACCTGGCCTTCGCGCTGGTCCGCGGCCTGGTCGTCGGGACCTACCCGTACCCGTTCGTCGACGTGACCGAGCTGGGCTACGGCGGGATCGCCGTCAACACCCTGGTGTTCGGCGGCGCCTTCTATCTCATCGGGCTGGCCGTCGTGGCCGCCAACCGGGCGGTGACGGGACCGCGCCGGGGGCGCGGAACGGCCCCGGCCGCCGGTCGGGCAGACTGACCGGCGACGAGGCGACCGGAGGGGGCGGGATGGGACTGCGGTTCGGGCTGTTCGGCACCGGCAACTGGGCGGCGAACGCGCACGCCCCCGCGATCGTCGGGCACCCGGGGGCCGAACTCGTCGGCGTCTTCGGCCGCGACCCGGCCAAGGCCGCCGACCTCGCCGACCGCTACGGCGCCCGCCCCTACCACGACGCCGACGAACTCATCGCCGACGTCGACGCGGTCGCCGTCGCGCTGCCGCCCGACGTGCAGGCCCCGATCGCCGTACGGGCCGCGCAGGCCGGCAGGCACCTGCTCCTCGACAAGCCGCTCGCGCTCGACCTCGCCGAGGCCGACCGGGTGGTCGACGCCGTACGGCGCACCGGGGTCGCCTCGGTCGTCTTCTTCACCAACCGTTTTCGCGGCACCGTCGTCGACTTCCTCGACGGGGCGGTGACCACCGGCGGCTGGACCGGCGCCCGGGCGATCCTCTTCGCGTCGATCTTCGAGCCGGGCAGTCCACACCTCGGCTCGACCTGGCGGCGCCGGCACGGCGGGCTGTGGGACGTCGGGCCGCACCTGCTCTCGGTGGTCGTACCGGTGCTCGGGCCGGTCACCCACGTCGCCGCGATGGACGCCCCGGACCACACCGTGCACCTGCTGCTGCGGCACGCCGGGGGCGCGGCCAGCACCATGTCACTGACCGTCGACGCCCCGCCCGCCGCCCGGACGAACGAGGTCACCTTCTACGGGACGGCGGGGCTGGCGACCGTGCCGCCCGGCGAGACCACCGCGGTCGAGGCGCTCACCACCGCCGTCGACCTGCTGCTCGACGAGATCGCCACCGGGGCCCGGGGCGGGCTGCTCGACGTCCGGTTCGGCCGCGACGTGGTGGCCGTACTCGCCGCCGCCGAACTGGCCCGGTCCGGCGCCGGCACGGTGGCGGTCGCCCCGGCCCGCTGACCGGCGGCTGGGGGACATCCCCCGTACGCCACTCAGGGTCGGTCTCCTACCCGGGGCCTACTCCGTACGGCCCGGTCTGCGCCGAAGGGGCAGGCCCGACTCCGCTGTCAGCAGGTCGCGGATGTCAGAGGGGGTGCCTAGGCTCGGTACGTGGAGCTGATCAGGGTGCAGGCACTGTCGACGACCCGTCTGGACGTGACCGTGGACGCCGCCGGTGACACGCTGGAGGTGCGGGTCGTCGGGGAGATCGACATCGCCAATGTCGACGAGTTCCGGGTGCTGCTGTGGTCGCTACCGGCCGGCGCGACGACCGCCCGGGTGGATCTGTCCGGCCTCGAGTTCCTCACCGCGGCGGGGGTCCGTGCGCTGATCGCCGCGCACCTGCGGCTGCGCGCCCGGGGCACCCAACTCGTGCTGTGCCGGCCGACCCCGCTGGTACGGCGCGTACTGCGGGTCAGCCGGGTGAACCGGGTCATCCCGGTCGTCGGCTCGGCCCGACCGGCGGCGGATCAGCCGTCCGCCGGACAGTGGGGCGGCGAATCGCGAGGAACCGAGCGGCCCGCCAGCCGGCCGGGCGTCGAGCGGCCGGGACCGGAGAAGGTGACGTCGGACAAGGCCGGCCAGCGGGTCTGGCAGCCCGGCCCGCTCCGCGACGCCCACCACCCGGTCCGCTGCGGCCGGGCCGCCTGACCAGGGTTCCGGCCGACCGGGCGAGCACCGGCCGGGTCCGCCCCGCCGGTGCCCGGGCCGTGTCGGCCAGGGGGCTCAGTACCGGGCCATCGGGCTGGCCAGGGGGGCTCAGTACCGGGCCAGCGCCAGCCAGTCCTGGCTGGTCACGTCGGTCCCCGGCTGGATGAGCAGGCGTTCGAGGGTGCCGGGGTTGGCGGCGGTCAGATCCCAGATGGCACCGCTCGGCAGCCGGGTACGGGCCAGCCGGGTGCCGGCCGAATAGACCTCGCCGGGCCGGACCAGCCAGCGCAGCAGCCGGGTCGAGCCGCCGGGGATGCCGAACGACAGCGGTGCGATCCGTTCCGGTGACGACCACGCCGGCAGCGTCCGCGGCCCGCTGCGGGCCAGCCAGCGGGCGGCACCGAGCACGGTCGCCAGTTCGGGGTCGTCGGCGGTGCGGATCGGGCGGCCGAAGGCACGCCGTACCGTCTCGGTGACCGCCGGCATCCGCGACCCGCCACCGACCAGCAACACCGCGTCGACCTGGTGGGCCGCGACGTTCAAATGGTCGAGCATGGCCGCGCAGCACTGCGTCGTACGGCTCAGCAGCGGCGCCGCCAGGGTGGCCAGCTCGGTGCGCGACAGCCGGTAGGCGGGCACGTCCGGCAGCAGGTAGTCCTCGACCGTGGCGGTGTCGCTGAGCCGGTGCTTGATCCGCTGCGCGAAGTCGGTCACCGCCATGCCCAGCCGCAGCGTCGCGGGCGCCGACGGGCTGGCCGCCGCGGCCCGCAACAGTGGAGCGAGCCACTGCTGCCCGTCGCTGTGGATCTGGGCGGCCAGCAGGGCGTCGATGTCGCGGCCCCCGTCGTCGATGGCCGCGTGCCCGAGCACCTCGTGCCGGCGTTCGTCGATCCGCACCAGCGCGGTGTCGAAGGTGCCGCCGCCGAGGTCGTAGACGAGTACCAGGTCGCCGTTGCCCAGCGGTGGCCCGGCGACCGGGGCGAAGGCGGCCGCGACCGGCTCGGGCAGCAGTTCGACGGTTTCGAAGCCGGCCGCCTCACCGGCGGCGACCATCTGCGCCCGGCGGGTGTCGGCCGGGGCGGCTGCCGTGGGATCGAGCGGGGTCGGCGCATAGGTGGCCGGTACGGTGATCACCGCCCGCTCGATCCGCCCGCCGTGCAGCCGTTCGGCCTCCGTACGCAGGGCCACGAGCACGGCCGCCACCTGCTCGATCGGCCGGAACCGCCGGTGCCCGAGCACGGTGGGGGTGTCGGCCGCCAGGCCGCGCTTGAACTCCGTGGCGTAGGCCGTCGGATCGGACCGTTTGCGCTGCTCGGCGGGGCTGCCGACGAGCATCTGCGCGCCGTCCCAGTAGACGGCCGAGGGCCAGCTGCGCAGGCCGGTCACCGGCTCGGGCACCAGGGACACCGAGTCGCCGCGGACCACCACGGCCGACGACGAGGTGGTGCCGATGTCGATGATCAGCACCGGCTTGTCAGACGTCGTAGACATCGACCAGGCTCCGTTCCTCGGACTCCCAGTTGACCAGTAGATAGCGGCTGTCGGCGCTGAACCCGACCCGGCCCTGGTGGCCGGCGCTGCCGCGCAGGCGGAACAGTTCGTGGTCGGTGGTCGTGTCGTGTACGGCGACGACCGGATCGCCGTTCGGCGCGGGGCTGGCGTCGGCCCTCAGCTGACCGTCGGGGCTGGTGGTCGTCGTGCCGAAACCGTCCCGGCCGCTGAGCTCGGCGAAGCCCGGATGCTGCCGGCGCCAGTGCTCGTCGCTCAGCCGTTCGAGCCGGCTGCCGGTGCGCAGGTCCCACAGCGTTGTCGCGGCGCGGCGGCGCAGCCCGACCCCACGGCTGCCGCCCTCGGTGGCCAGCCGCCACGCGGTCTCGTCGACCAGGACCTTGAACGGCCCGCCGGGATCGCGGAACCGGGTGTTGAGCTTGCCGGTCTCCACCTCCCACACCGAGAACCACCCGTCGGCGTCCCAGCCCACGAGGCAGAACCGCCCGTCCGGGTCGACGAACACCCGGCCCCTGGTGGTCGCGTCCACGCCGGCCTCGGGGCGGAAGTCGCCGAGCACCGCCCCGTCGAGCAGCGAACGTAGCCGTACCGACGGGGCCCGGGTGCACTCCACCAGCAACTGCCGGTCGGCGTGCAGTTGCCAGAGACCTCGCGACTCCAGGTGCAGGCGGCGGTTGGGCGCGTCGAGCGGCATCCCCCCGCGGTCGCGGGCGGCACCGGCGACCATGACCGGGCCGACGGGTCCGCCCGCGGCGGACCGGTGCGAGACCAGGGTGCCGGACCGGGCCACGGTGAGGTCGAAGACCCGCTCGTCGGCGGTGCGGACCCGGGCGACCGGCTCGCCGGCCGCGAACGGCGCGCCCTCGGCGACCAGCCAGCGCTGCAGCCGTCCCACGCCGCCGGGGATGTCCCACGTGAGTGGTTCGACCTGCCAGCGGGGTCGCTCGGCGGGAACGACCCGGGCGGCCGCGCCGGCCGCGTAGCGGGCCGCGCCGCGCAGCACCGCCAGTTCGGGCTCGCCGGAGCGGCGTAACGGGTGGGCGGTGGCGCCGTCGCGGAACCCCAGCCCGTCGAGCATCCCGGGTACGACCATTTGCAGCCGGGCGCCACCACCGGCGAGTACGACGGCGGCGACGTCGGCCAGGGTGAGCCCGCGCTCGCTGACGAGCGCGTGGCAGCTCTCCACCAGCCAGTGCAGTGCCGGGGTGGCGATCGCGGTGAGCCGGTCGCGGGTGAGCCGGTGCGGCGGGCTGAGCGCGGTCAGGTGGTCGACGACCTCCTCGCCGCCGCCGCTGAGCTGGTGCTTGAGCTGCCGGATGAAATCGATCATCTCGTAGTAGGCCCGCAGGCCGGGGTCGCCGGGCGCGGCGAGCAGCGGTTCGAGCCAGTCCCGGGCCCGCTCCCGCAGATCGTTGATCAGTTGGGCGTCGATGTGGTGGCCGGCGGCGTTGCCGCGTTGCGACAGCAGGGTGGTGTGGCTCCCGTAGACCTGGACCAGGCCGACCGTCCAGTTCGTACCGAGATCGCAGACCAGCACCAGCGCGCCGGCCGGAAGGTTGTCGCTGACGTCGGGGTCGAGTGCGGCGGCGACCGCGTCGGGCAGCAGCTCGACGTCGGTGAAACCGGCTGCCTCGCCGATCCCGATCATCAGGTCGCGGCGGGGGTCGCCCGGCTCGTAGTCGGCCGGCACGGCGAGCGAGAGGCGGGACGGCGGGCTACCCAGCAGCCGCGCCGCCTCGGCGCGCAGGACACTCACGAACAGGGTCAGCGCGTCGACCCCGCTGATCTCCCGGTCCTCCAACCGCATCGAGGCCTGGGCGTCGAGCGCCCGGCGCGGCCCCTCGATGTAGCGGCGGGGCAGGGTGCGCTTGCACAACTCGGCGGCGGTGCCGACGACCGGCCCGGCGTCGTCGAGGCAGATGGCGGACGGCCAGCTCGACCCGCCCCCGGGTTCCTTGACGAGGGTGACCTGATTGCCGTCGACGAGCGCGGCCCGGGTGCCTGACGTGCCGAGGTCGACCACCAGGATCGGTTCGCTCACCGTAATCCCCCACACGTCGTCGGTCATCACTATCCGAAGTAGTGCGGGCATAGTGTCCGCGAGGGGTACACGTTCCGTCCAGCCTTGATACGGCACTGTGTCCGCACCCCAGACGGAGTGCGGTTACGTGAAATGAGGCCGTAACCGAGCAGAACCGGCCATCCGGTCGAGGTGCTCCGTCGAATGCCGTACGCGCGGTCGAACGCGAGTGACGGAAGGCTGCCAGGCATGACGCTCCGTGACGGTTCAGCATCCCGTCGGGCCGGGCGCCTGTCGGTCGTACCCGACGGTCCGGGGACCGGGACTGGCGACGGAGGTCAGCCGGCCGGGATCGCCCTGACCTGACCGGACCCGCAGGGAGGGCGGAAAGACTCTTACCTACCCAATCGGGCGCATATCACGGCTTGTCGATGTATGGGGGTCGCCAAGCTCGCCGTGACTGTCACCGGGGTGGGGCTAGCCACACCCCAAGGAGGCGCGCAGGGTCAATGCCGGCACGAACACCGGTCGGCCAGACTGGGCGGCATGACAGGCGAGCTGGTCCGGCGGCACACGGGGGCCGTCGTACGCGGGCTCGCCCTCGGCGGGCTCGCCGTCGCCGCGGCCGCCTCGTTCACGCTGCAGATGGCGCTCTTCGTGCCGGGGTTCATCCTCGGCATGGTCTTCCTGCTGCCCCGGCCGCTGGTCGTCGCCAGGTGGCTGCCCAACCTGGCCCGCCGGCTGGCCGGGCGCTGGTCCGGCGTCGAGATCTCCTCGCCGTACCGGCCGCGCCCGCAGCCGCCGCAGCCCGGTCCGGACGGGCTGTACGAGCGGGACCGGCAGCTCTACCGCAGCCCGTGGTTCCCGGCGTACATGGACCGGATCGACTGGGTGCTCGGCGACACCGCCACCTGGCGCGACCTGCGCTGGACGTTCCTCGAACCGGTCGTCGGCGGCCCTCTCGCCCTGCTGCCCGCCGCACTGGTCGCCGGCGGCGGGTGGCTCGGGTACGCCGGTGTCACCGGTCCGGCCGGGACCGGCTGGTGGGCGGTCCCGCTCGGCCTGCTCGCCGTGACAGCCGGCGTCACCGCCGCACCGGCGCTGCTGTCGGCGCACGCCCGCTGGACCCGGCTGCTGCTGCGCCCGGTGGAGCCGACCCTCACCCCGGCCAAGCGCTGGATTCTCCTGCGGCTGCTGGTGCTGGTCCGGATGCTCGCCCTGCTCGGCCTGACCCTGCTCGTCGTACCGGTCGCCGTGCTGAGTGCGCTGGCCGTCGTGCTCACCTTCGGGTTCGGCCTCATCGTCGCCTTCCCGCCGGCCGTCGAGCACTCCCGTCCGCTGACCAACCTCCGCCGCCGGATGGCCCGCTGGTCCGGCGTGGAGGTGCCCGAGCCGTACCGGCCCCGGCCGCCCCTGCAGCGTCGCCCCGACGGGCTGTACCAGGTCGGCAAGTCCCTGTACGAGACGCCCCGGATGGCGGCCTACGCGCAGCGGATGGACTGGCTGGTCAGAGATCCGGCAAGCTGGCGGGACATCATCTGGCAACTGCTGGACCCGCTGGTCGGGGGAGTACTGCTGGCGGTGCCGCTCGGTGCGATCGGCTACGGCATCTGGGGACTGGCGCTGCCCCGGTTCACGGTTCTCATCGGCCTGCGGGGCGACGACCTCGGACCCTGGCACGGCAACGTCGCCGGGAACGGCGCGATCGCCGTACCGGTCGGGCTGGCGCTGGCCGTCGCCGGCCTGGTCGTCGCACCGTCGCTGCTGCGCCTGCACGGCCGCTGGACGGCGCTGCTGCTCGGACCGACCGTACGGGCCAAGCTCGCCCTGCGGGTGCAGCGGCTCACCGAGACCCGGGCCGACGCCACCGAGGTGCAGGCCGCCGAGCTGCGCCGCATCGAGCGTGACCTGCACGACGGCGCGCAGGCCCGGCTGGTCGCCCTCGGCCTCACCCTCGGCGCCGCCGAACAACTCGTCGAACGCGACCCGGCCGTCGCCCGCGAGCTGATCGCCGAAGCCCGCGACAACGCCGCCCGGGCCCTGACCGAACTGCGCGACCTCGTACGCGGCATCCACCCGCCGGTGCTCGCCGAACGTGGCCTCGGCGACGCCGTACGGGCGCTGGCCCTGGACTGTCCGCTACCCGTCGAGGTGACCGTGGACCTGCCGGGCCGCGCGGAGGCCCCGGTGGAGTCGGCGGCCTACTTCGCGGTCAGCGAGCTGATCACCAACGCGGTGCGGCACGCCGGGGCGGGCCGGATCGCCGTCGACATCGGCCACCGCGACGACGCCCTGCGGATCGTCGTCACCGACGACGGCCACGGCGGCGCCGACCCGACCCGCGGCACCGGGCTACGCGGCATCGAACGGCGGCTCGGTACATTCGACGGCGTCGTGACCGTCGACAGCCCGCCGGGCGGTCCGACGACCGTCGTATTGGAGCTGCCGTGCGTGTTGTCCTCGCCGAGGACCTCTACCTGCTGAGAGAGGGGTTGTCGCGGCTGCTCACCGCGCACGGGTTCGAGATCGTCGCGGCCGTCGAGACCGGCCCGGAACTGCACCGGGCGCTGATCGGGCTGCGACCCGACGTCGCGGTCGTCGACGTACGGCTGCCGCCGACCCAGACCGACGAGGGGCTACAGGCCGCGCTGGCCGCCCGCCGGGAGATCCCGGGCCTGCCGGTGCTGGTGCTGTCGCAGCACGTCGAGCAGTTGTACGCCCGCGAGTTGCTCGCCGACGGGTCGGGCGGGGTCGGCTACCTGCTCAAGGACCGGGTCTTCAACGCCGACCAGTTCGTCGACGCCGTACGGCGGGTCGCGGCCGGCGGCACCGCGATGGATCCCGACGTCATCGCCCGGCTGCTCACCGGCACCGGCCGGGCCGGACCGCTCGCCCGGCTGACCCCACGTGAGCGCGAGGTGCTGGAGCTGATGGCGGAGGGGCGCTCGAACAGCGCCATCGCCCAGCGGCTGTTCCTGAGCGAGAGTGCGGTCGGCAAACACACCGCGAGCATCTTCGGCAAACTCGACCTGGCGCAGTCGGACGACGACAACCGGCGGGTGCTGGCCGTGCTGGCGTACCTCAACGGCTGACGGCCCGGTCCCGGCCGTGGGCGGCCAGGGTCAGCGGAGCGGGCCGAGCGCGCCGGTGACCTCGGCGGCGGAGCCGAACCGGTCGACCGGCAGCGAGCGCAGTGCCTGCATCGTCTTGGTGTCCGCGCCGCTCTCCTGCGCCCGCCTGATCAGATCCTCCTTCGACACCGGATAGTCCAGGCCGCTGAGCTGTTCCTCCCACGGAAGCTGCTGACTGGTCATGACCACCCCCGTACCCGCAAACCCCCGCCCACACTCCCGCCCCGCCCCCTTCGCGTTGATCAAGGAGAAAGCGTGCCCGTCTTGTACGGGATCGCCGCTCAACTTCTCCTTGATCAACGCGGCGGGCGGGCGAGCGGCGGGCGGGGCGGCGGCGGGGCGGCGAGCGGCGGGGTGGCGGGGCGGGGTGGGGGTGGGGGTTTGGTGGTGGTAGGGGTGGGTAGGAGTTGGTATGTCCTTGTATGACGCTAACCTCGGCGAGAACGACGCCGGCTGGGGTGGGACGTTGGGGCGGATCGCCCACCGGCTGGCCGGCCCGGACGACTTCGACCCCCTCCTCGCCCGGATCGGCGACGCCCGGATCGTGCAACTCGGCGAGGCGAGCCACGGCACGTACGACTACTACCGGCTGCGCGAGCAGCTCACCCGTCGGCTCGTCACCGAGTACGGGTTCTCGTTCGTCGCCGTCGAGGGAGACTGGCCGGACTGCGACCGGGTGCACCGCTCGGTCACCGGCGTACCCGGCGCCGACCCCGACCCGCAGGTCGCGTTGCAGCGGTTCGAGCGGTGGCCGACCTGGATGTGGGCCAACGCGGAGGTGGCCCGCTTCTGCCGGTGGCTGCGGGCGTGGAACCTCGACCGGTCGCCGGAGCAGCGGGTCGGGTTCCACGGTCTCGACGTCTACAGCCTCTGGGAGTCGATCCACGCGATCCTCGACCATCTGGGGCAGGACGACCCGCCGGCCCGCCGCGCGGCGGAGGAGGCGTACCGCTGCTTCGAGCCGTTCGGTGGCGATCCGCAGGTCTACGCGATGGTCGACGACGAGTGCCAGGGCGAGGTCGTCCGGATGCTCACGCAACTGCGGACGCGCGCCGCCCGGGACGGCGCCGACCGCTTCTCGGCCTGGCAGAACGGCGAGGTGGTCGCCGGGGCCGAGCGCTACTACCGGGCGATGGTCCGGGGCGGCCCGGATTCGTGGAACGTCCGCGACACCCACATGGCCGACACCCTCGACCGGCTGCTGACCTTCTACGGCACCGGTGCGAAGGCCGTGGTGTGGGCGCACAACACCCATGTCGGGGACGCCCGGGCGACCAGCATGACCCGGTCCGGGCTGGTCAACATCGGCGAGCTGGCCCGGGAGCGGTACGGCCCCGACGACGTGGTCCTGGTCGGCTTCGGAAGCTATCGGGGCGAGGTGATCGCCGGCAGTGAGTGGGGTGCGCCGGCACAGGTGATGGAGTTGCCGCCGGCCCGCCCGGGTTCGCTGGAGGACCGGCTGCACACGGTGCTTCCGGAACGCGCCCTGCTGGTCTTCCCGCGCGAGGATCGGCCGGCCTGGCTTGCCGCGGAGTTCGAGCACCGGGCGGTCGGCGTCGTCTACGACCCGGAGGTCGAACGCTGGGGCAACTACGTGCCGACCCGGCTCGGCGACCGCTACGACGCCTTCGTCTGGTGCGACCAGAGCACGCCGTTGCACCCGCTGTCGGCCCGGATGGTGCCCGGCGAACTGGAGACCTATCCGGCCGGCGTCTGACCGGGGCCGGGCGGGTTCCAGGTGAACCTCGGTGCGCGGCGCTCGTGGAACGCCGCGACCCCCTCGGCCAGGTCACCGGCGGTCCGCATCTCCCGCTCCCAGTACGCCGCCCGCCCGACACCCGGGTCGGCGCCGCCGTGCCGGGCCGCGGACGCCAGGGCGACGTACTCCTTCGCGGCGGACTGGGTGAGCAGGGACCGTTCGGCCAGCGTCGCGGCGAGGGCGCGTACCCGGTCGGCCAGCCCGTCGGCGGGCACCACATCGTCGACCAGCCCGATCCGGGCCGCGTGCGCGGTGTCGACGAGTTCGGCGGAGTAGAGCAGGTATTTCGCCGCGGCCGGCCCGACCAGTTCGACCAGCCGGCGGGTGGTGGGCAGCGGGTAGACCACGCCCAGCCGGGCCGGTGGTATCCCGAACCGGGTGCTGTCGGCGGCGATCCGTAGGTCGCAGGCGACGGCGAGCTGGCAGCCGCCGCCGACGCAGTGGCCACGGATCTCGGCGATCGTCGGTTTCGGGAACGCCGCCAGCGCCGTTTCGGCGACCACCGCGGCGATCTGGCCGTCCCCGCCGTCGCCGCCGACGCCGAGCAGTTCGTCGAGCGAGCCGATGTCCGCGCCGGCGCAGAACGTGTCGCCGGCCCCGGTCAGCACGAGCACCCGTACCCGGGGGTCGGCGGCGAGCCGGTCGAGCAGCATCGGCAGCTCCCGCCACATCCGTACGGTCATCGCGTTGCGCTTGGCCGGGTTGTCGATCCGGATCGTCGCGGTGCCGCCGGCCACGTCGAGCCCGAGCCCCGGACGGCCCGCCGCCCGGTTCCCGCCCAGCGTCCTGTCGTCGGCCATCGACCACTCCTCCCACGCGTGCACCGACCCTACCGGCCGGTAACGCGAGCTGGCGCCACACCCGCCCCGGTACGGCGCGGGTCAGGCGCTCACCGGCTGCACGTGGCGGCGGCAGGCGTCGGCGTACGCGGCCGGGGTCATCCCCACCGCCGCGCTGAAGTCGCGGATGAAGTGCGACTGGTCGAAGTAGCCCAGGTCGGCGGCGACCTCGCTCCAGTTGGCCGGCCCGTCCTCCGCCAGCCGGGCGGCCGCCTCGTGCAGCCGGTAGCGCCGGAGTATCCACTTCGGGCTGACTCCGACGTGGCGCTGGAAGAGCCGCTGCAACGACCGGGACGACAGCCCGAACCGGGTCGCCACCTCGTCGACCCGGACCACCGACCGGTCGTGCAACAGGGTGCGTACGATCCGCCCGACCCGCTCGACCTCGGGATCCGGGGCGGGCCGGCGGGCCCGCAGGTGGCGCTCGGCGATCGCCGTCAGCGTGTCGAGATCCGGGCCGGCGGCCGCCAGTTCGTGGGCCAGCCGGGCGGCGTCGGCCGCGCCCCAGAGCTCGGCGAGCGGTCTGGTCTGGCCGGTGAGCCGGGCGACCGGGCCGGCCAGGAACGGTGCGAACCCGCCCGGTCGGAACTTCACCCCGAAGACGTGGCCGCGCCCCCGGTAGCGATAGGTGAACACCGTGTCGCCGACCCCGGCCACGGCGACCGGTCCACCGGTGGCGAACAGGTTGACGCACGGGTGGGGGAGCAGGCTGACCGAGCCCTCCCGGTCCTCGGGCAGGTCCCAGCGGACCAGCCAGTGCCGCTCGACGAGGCCCGCGAGGTCGGCCGAGGCGGGCGCCCGGTCGAGGTCGAAGTCCCGGGCGCGCACGCCGAGCAGGCCGTGGCGGCTCGCGGTCGGCGCCGGTAGGTGTCGCGTTTTTCCAAGCGGTGGCCGGTCCACCAGAGCAGCATGCACCATATGACCGACAACAAAACCCCTGCTCGTGGGCCGGCACCGGCCGGCACGCAACGCCTGATGCCGTACGTCACCGTCAACGACTCGGCCCGGGCCGTCGACTTCTACCGCGACGTGCTCGGCGGGGAGGTGCTGACCAGGATCGACGGACCGGACGGCGAGATCATCCACGCGGAGGTGCGGCTCGGCGACTCGGTCTTCCAGTTGGGTGCCCCGATGCCCGACCTCGGCCTGGTCGGACCGCCGGAGCAGGGCAACGCTTTCACGTTGACGTACTGGGTCGAGGACCCGGACACCGTCTTCGCCCGCGCGGTGTCCGCCGGGGCGACCCCGCTGTCGGCGGTCGGCGACGCGTTCTCCGGCGACCGGATGGGAGTGTTCCGCTGCCCCTTCGGGCTGCGGTGGTGTGTGGCCCGGCACGACCGCGACATACCGGTCGAGGAGATCCGGGCCGCCGCGCTGGCCTGGACCGCCGAGGGCGACGACTGAGCGTACGGAGGTGGTGCCGCCGGACGGCCGGCGGCACCACGGCTGTCAACGGGCCGGTGCCGCGTCGTCGAGTGCCGCCGCCTCCTGCGGCGTCGGGGCGCTGCCACCCAGATGCGCCGGCTGCCACCAGCCGTCCTCGGGCCCGGACGGCAGGTCCGGATAGTCACGCTGGGCGCGGTCGACCAGCGTGGAGAGCGCGGTGTGCAGTTCGGCGGTGACCGCCTCCTGATCACGCTGCGTGGGTACCGGCTCGCCGATCAGGATCGTGATCGGCACGTGGCGGGTGAAGGTACGGGGCCGGCCCTTCGTCCACAGCCGCTGGGTGCCCCAGATCGCCATCGGGATCAGCGGGACCTTGGCACTGTGCGCCATCCGCGCGGCCCCGGTCTTCAGCTCCTTGACGGTGAACGACCGGCTGATCGTGGCCTCCGGGAAGACGCCGACCACCTCGCCGTCCTTCAACTTGGCCAGCGCCTCACGGTAGGAGGCGATCCCCGCGTTGCGGTCGACCGGGATGTGCCGCATGCCACGCATCAGCGGCCCGGATATCCGGTGGTCGAACACGGACTTCTTGGCCATGAACCGCACCAGCCGGCGGGCCGGTTGGGCGCCGAGACCGCAGAAGATGAAGTCCAGGTAGCTGACGTGGTTGCTCGCGATCACCGCCCCGCCCTGCCGGGGGATGTGCTGCTCGCCCTCTACCCTGATCCGCAGGTCCAACACCCGGAACATCGCCTTTGCGGTGGCGATGACGGGCGGGTACACCAACTCCGCCATGGGATGAACCTAGCCGGCTTCGCTGGGAGGCGCCCGGCAGCCCGCCCGGCGGGCGCCGGACCTACGCCCGGTCAGCGCCGGTGGATGTCGAGCTGGTCCTGCATCTGGCGGGCGAAGCCCTCGGCGGTGGCGAGTTGGTCCCGTAGCGCCTGCACGCGTGCCATCGCCGCCCGGTGGAACATCGCCAGCCGTTCGAGCAGGGCGGTCCGCTCGTCGCCCGGGTCGGTGCCGGACAGCGCGTCGAGCAGGTCGAGCAGGTCGCGCATCTCCTCCAGGGTGAACCCGAGGGGCTTCATCCGCTTGACCACGGCGAGGCGGTCGAGGTCCGGCTGGGTGTAGAGGCGGAACCCGCCGTCGCTGCGGGCCGACGGGACGATCAGCCCGGCCTCCTCGTAGTGGCGGATGGTGCGGATGCTCAACCCGACCCGCTCGGCGGCCTCGCCGATCTGCATGAGCTGGCTGGTTCCCTCACTCCGCTCGGTCACGCGCCCCCCTCACTTCGTTCGGTGTTCGCATGACGGTGACTGAGCTGGCTGGTTCCCTCACTCCGCTCGCTCATGTCACCTAGTGTCCATCAGTGTCCGACCTTCGGTTGACCGCCCAGATTGGCGTGCGTCCGGGCGCTCGACCCGGTCAGTCCGGTGATCTCGACGGTGGTGCCGTGGGCCGCGTACCGGGTGGACGATCGCGATGGCGGCGGCCATCGTGAACGACGCGAAGAGCCCGAGCAGACCCTACTCTCCGGTTAGAGGAGAGTTCCCCGATCCGTGCCGTGCTGATCGTCACCGCCCGCCTGTCGGGACCGGCGCATCTGTCTTCTTACGAGAGAGTAGAGTTCCCGACCTTAGGATGGTCGTCATCCAGGGCGGCGCACGGATTGTTGGGGGCCAGCGATCGACCTCTTCGAGATCCTGCTGGTGGCCGTACGCCGCTGGTACGTCTCCGTGCCGGCGGTCCTCGTCGCGATCCTGACCGCGGTGGCGGTCGGATTCGTCATGCAGCCCGAATACAAGGCGTCCGCCACCGTCCTGCTGATCCCGCCGACCGTGAACCCCAACGACCGCCGGCCGACCCCGGCGAGCGCCACCCCCGTGGAACGCAACCCGTGGCTCAGCCTCGGCGAGGTCGGCATGGCGCAGGCGGTCCAGGTTTCCGTCACCGCCCCGCAGGCCCGCCAGCGGGTGGAGGCCGCCGGTGGCGTCCCGGACTACGAGGTCGGGCACACCGTCCGCAGCGGCCTGCTCACCATCGACGTCGCGGCACCGACGCCCGAGCAGGTGGCGGTGACCGTCGACACGGTCACCGCGCTCATCGCCGAGGAGGTGGTCGAGCGGCAGCGTGACTACGATCCCGGCCCGGGCGAGGCGATCGGCACCCAGTTGCTCGACAGCGGCGCCGGCGTCGTCACCTCCCGCTTCCACATCCTGCGGACCCAGTTGATCGTCGGTGCCGTGGGGATGGTGCTCGCCACCGTGTTCGTGGTCTCCTTCCACGCGATCGCCCGCCGCCCGTCCCGGAGCCGCCGGGCGCAACTCGCGTCGGCCAGCCGGTCCGGCACGGGCAGCGTCGGAGTGGCCAGCGTGGGGGCGTCCCGGATCGACCCGGCGAGCCCCGAAGCCGCCCGGGTCGACCGGGACGTCCGCCCGGCGCGCCCCGGAAACGGCCGCGCCACCGGCGCCGCCTCCGTCGGCCGGGCCGGCAGCGTCGGAGTGGCGAAGGTCGTCGGACCGGCACCACCCTCGGCATCCGCGCCGCCACCCGCGCCGGCCACCTGGCCGCCCGCGCCGCCCGGCGGGCGAGGCTGAGGCCGTTACGCGATCCGGCCCGGCGTCCGGCGGCGGGCGAAGCGGGTCAGCCGTCCAGCCGGCGGACCATGTTCATGATGGTCTCCAACTGGGCTCCGCCCTTGATCGCGTAGTTGGTCGCGCCGAGGTATCCCCACCAGTCCCAGCAGCCGTTCGGGTTGACCGCCGACGGGACCGCCTGCGGGTACAGCACGATCAGGCGGTTGGTGTCGGCGTACTGGTTGAGGTTGGCCCGGTCGACGAAGGCCGTGCCCACCTCGGCGTGCCCCTGCTTGCAGCCGTGCAGTGCGACCAGCAGCCGGCAGGACTGGCCGGCGGCGCACGACGCCGGCACGTACGCGAACCCGGTCGAGCCCATGCTCAGCCCGGGCGCGTAGCCGTTCACCGCGAAGCTGCTCTGGTTGAAGCTGATGAGCTGCCCGCCGAGCGCGCCGGTGTTGCGCGGGCTGACCGAGCCCAGCAGTTTGCGCAGGAAGGCGTTCTGCGGGTCGGTGCCGCAGTCGTTCAGGTACGGCTGTGCGGTGGCCGAACAGCCGACCGTCCCGTACGGCGTCACCCATCCGTGCCCGGCCGGCGATCCGGTGTCGTACTGCACGCTGGCGCCGAAGTGCTGGTAGAAGTTGACCAGCGCGTCGTTGACCGGCTTCTTCACCACCGTGTCGCCGGTGCCGCGGAAGGCGTAGACGGGCCGGCCGGACAGGTTCGTGACCGGATCGATCCACCCGTACGCGGCCCACAGCGGTGGATACGTCTTCAGCGCCGCCAGGTTGGTCGGCCACAGGTCGTCCATGCAGCCGTACGTGGCCTGGGCGGCGTTGAACTGGGCGCAGTAGTAGGGGCCGGCGGCGAAGATCGCCGCACCCCTGATCCGGGCCGAGTAGGCCAGGTGCAGTTGGGTGGCCATGTAGCCGCCGGCCGAGACCCCGGCGACGTAGACCGCCGACACGTTGTAGGTGTTCAGCGAGCCGGGCACCGGCGGTCTGGTCGGTGGGTCGGCGGCCTGGGCGGCGGTCGTGGGTACGACGGTGAGCAGGGCCGCCGTGGCGGCCGCGGTGATGGCGCGGACGAGGAACTTCACGGGTCCTCCTGTTCCGGGCCGGGCCGGTGGGCGCGGCATGCGCCGAGGTTAGGGGCGGCGGGAGCAGGCCGTACATCGATGTGGGTGACATGTTTCGGCCGCCTGGAGTGTGGTGCACCCCACAGGTGGAGTTCGATCTAGCTCCAGGTGGTCGAGCCGTTCCCCACGCTGTGGCTCCGACTGTGGATCCCGAACCGGAATGGCACGCTCGTGCAGCGCGGCTGCACCTTTGCCGGCATCGACAGGTCGGACGCCACCCTCACCCTCGACTTCGTGCTCCACGACGTCTCCGGACCGGCCGGCGTCTACGCCTGGGCGGCCGGCGAGAAGAACCTGGTGAAGGCGCTGCGTCCGGTCTTCGTCGAGCGGCTCGGGCTCGACCGGCGGCAACGCTTCACGCGGTTCTACTGGATCCGGGGCCGGGCCGCCGGCTGAGCCCGGATCGACACCGGCTCGTGCGAACCCGCCACCGAGCCGAGCGTCGTCCGGAGGATCGCGCCGGCCAGGCTCATGTCGCCCTGCTCGCGGTGAACCCGGCGAGCGGCAGGATCACCTCGACCAGGCCACCGGATTCGTCGTTGGTGGGCGATGACGCCGCGGTCTGAAGCATGATCTGAAGCTGTGAACCGGTCGGACCCGCCACCATGAGGTCCACCGCCCGGGGCGAATGGGCGGACCACACCGGCGTGGGTGCGGAAAACCCCAGGTTCGGCTTGACGGCACTGCCGTGACCTGTATATTCAACTCATTGGTTAATCAACCAATTGGTTGAGAGGAGAGATGACGGCAGATCCGGTGAGCACCGTGTTCGCCGCGCTCGCCGACCCGACCCGCCGGGCGATCCTGGCCCGGCTGGCCGAGGGCGACGCGACGGTCAACGAGTTGGCGGAGCCGTTTCCGGTCAGCCTCCAGGCCGTCTCCAAGCACCTGAACGTGCTGGAGCGGGCCGGGCTGATCGTGCGGACCCGAGAGGCACAGTGGCGGCGCTGCCGACTCGACCCCACCCCGCTCCGCTCCGTCGCCGAGTGGATCGACCAGTACCGCCGGCACTGGGAAGGGCGGTACGACGTGTTGGACGACTACCTGCGTGAACTGAAGGAGAAACCGCGATGACCAACGACCTGAGCGTCGAGCACCCGTCCGACCTCGAGATCACCCTCAGCCGGGCCGTCGACGCCCCGCGTGACCTGGTGTTCGCCGCACACACCCAGGCAGAGCACCTGAAGCACTGGTGGGGCCGGGGCAATCCGCTCGACGTCGAGATCGACTTCCGGGTCGGCGGCAGGTACCGCTACGTCGAGCACACCCCGGACGGCGAGAGCCACGCGTTCCGTGGCGAGTTCCGGGAGATCGTCCCGAACGAGCGGATCGTGCAGACCTTCGAATACGAGCCGATGGCCGGCCACATCCTGGAGGAGACGGTGGTGTTCGAGGAGCGGGGCGGCCAGACCGTGGTGACGAGCACGTCGCGCTTCGCCAACAAGGAGGACCGGGACGGCATGGTCGCCTCCGGTATGGAGGACGGCGCCGCCGAGTCGTACGCCGTCCTCGACAGCTACCTCAAGACCCTCGCCTGACCGGCGGGCGTGGTGCCGGCCCCGTGCCGGCACCACGCCGCGTCCACCGAAAGCCGGGAACCGCAATTGCGGACATCAAGGTTCGGCGCCTGACCAGCCCGATCGATGCGAGGTGGTCGGCATCGGTTCACGCCGATGTCGACAGTCGATCGCCTGCGCGCCGCCCGGCCTCACCATGCTGGCCGCCGACCGGCGGGACCCGCCCGCCGCGGAGGGAGACCAGCGTGCGCAAGACACGCCGCATCACCACGGCGGTGCTGGTGGCGGCCACGGTGCTGGCCGGCACCCCGGCCCTCGCCGCCCCCGCCAAGGGCAAGACGTTCGACCTGCAGGCCCACCGGGGCGGGCTCGGCCTGCGGGTGGAGAGCAGCCTCGCCTCGTTCGGCAACGCGCTCCGCCTCGGGGTGAGCACGCTCGAACTCGACGTGCAGATCACCGAGGACGGCCAGGCCGTGGTCACCCACGACCGCCGGGTCGCGGCCAACAAGTGCGTCGACACCGCCCCGGTCACCCCGGGCGACCCCGAGTTCCCCTACGTCGGCAAGTACGTCAACACGCTGACCCTGGCGCAGGTCCGGACCCTCGACTGCGGCACGCGGACCCTGCCCGAGCATCCCGGCCAGCTCGCCGTGCCGGGCTCCACGATGCCGTTGCTGCGCGACGTGTTCGCGCTGGTCAAGCGGTACGGCGCCGACGACGTCACGCTCAACGTCGAGACCAAGGTCGAGGCCGGCGCGCCGCACGAGACCGCACCCCGCGAGCAGTTCGTCCAGGTCACCGCCGCCGAGATCCGGGCGGCCGGGCTGCTCAAGCAGGTCACCATCCAGAGCTTCGACTGGGGCGCGCTGATGCGGATGCGCCAGGTCGAGCCCCGGCTGCCGCTGGTCGCGCTGACCAACTACGACTTCCTGCAGACCGGCCAGCCGGGCCGGTCGCCGTGGCTGGGCGGCCTCGACATCGACGACTTCGGCGGCGACCCGATCAAGGCGATCAAGAGCTTCGGGGTGAAGACCTTCTCGCCGGTGCACGGGTTCCCGCAGAACGGCTCGGTCGCCGACCCCGGCTACCGGTCGTACGTGACGAAGGAGATGGTCGACCACGCCCACCGCAACGGCATCAAGGTGGTGCCGTGGACGGTCAACGACGTACCGACGATGGCCAAGCTGATCGACGACGGGGTGGACGGGATCATCACCGACTACCCGGACCGGCTGCGCGGGCTGATCGCCGGTCGCGGCTACCGGCTGCCGAAGGCGTACACGGCACCGTTCGACATCCAGGCGCACCGGGGCGGCAAGGCGACCCGGCCGGAGAACACCCTGCCGGCGTTCGCGAACGCACTGTCCAACAAGGACATCTCTACTCTGGAGCTGGACACCGGCGTGACGTCCGACGGCCACCTGGTGGTGTCGCACGACCGCACCGTCAACGGCTCGCACTGCGTCGACACCGCACCGGTCCGTCCCCGCGACCCGAAGTTCCCGTACGTCGGCAAGCCGGTCCGGGAACTGACGCTGAAGCAGATCAAGACGATCGACTGCGGCTCGAAGACGACCGAGCCGACCCAGGTGCCGGTGCCCGGCGCCCGCATCCCCACCCTCGACGAGGTCTTCTCGCTGGTGAAGGGGAGCGACCGGCCCGACGTACGGCTGAACATCGAAACCAAGATCAGCCCGCTGGTGGCGGACACGGCCCCGTACCGCAACCTCACGGCGAAGCTGGTCCGGGCCGTCGAGAAGGCGGGCTTCGTCGACCGGGTCACCATCCAGTCCTTCGACTGGCGGACCATCCGGCACGCCAAGAAGCTCAACCCGCGGATCGAGACGGTCGCCCTGGTCTGGCAGTACGGCCCCACCGAGTGCGCCGGCCTCGCCGACGAGTGCTCGCTCCGAACGGTGTACGGCGACCCGTCGGTGCGGAGCCCCTGGACCGGTGGCCTGGACTGGTGGCGTCACCGTGACCTGGGCAAGCTGGTCCGCGCCGCCGGGGCCGGCACGGTCTCGGCGAACTGGCAGGTGCACGACCCGGGGCAGGGCACGGTCGCCTCGGCCGACTGGTACCTGCGGGAGAACCCGGCCTACTACCACGGGCCGGACGTGCCGGTGCTCCAGCGGCGCGACGGGCTGAAGGTGGTGCCGTACACGGTGAACGACCCGGTGATCATGCAGCGGGTGATCGATCTCGGGGTCGACGGGATCATCACCGACGACCCGGAAACGCTGATCCGGGTCGCCATCCGCAACGGCCTGCGCTGATCGGCGCGGGTGGCCCGGCCCGCCCGGGCCGGGCCACCCGGCGGGCGGTTCAGGGGTGGCGGGCCGGCTCGCCGGGGAAGCCGGCACCGTCGCGGGGGCCGGCCAGCCGGGCGCCGATCCGGCGGCTGGCGGCCAGCGCCGCCCACGCGCAGAGCGCGACCAGGTCGGCGTCGGTGGCACCGGTTCGTCGGAACGCGTCGACGGCCGGCTGGTCCACCCGGTAGGCGGCGAACGCGACCAGCATCGCCAGCCGGCCGGCGGGGCGGTCGGCCTCCGCCAGCCCGGCCACCGGTCCGGCCAGCCAGGACGGGTCGAGCGGCCGGGCGGTGCCGTCCCAGGCGTCGAGTTCACGCCGCACGAGTTCGCGTACGGGGGCGGGAACCGCCCGGGTGGCGGCGGCCTCGACGGCGGCGACGGCGGCGCCGAACGCCGCGGCGACGTTCGGGTTCGGCGCGGTCCACCACAGGTCGGCGGGTGGCTCGGCGGCCGGCAGCAGGCCGAGCGAGTGGCCGGCGGGGTGCGGTCGACGGGCCTGCCCGACGATCAGCCGGCCGAGCACCTTCATGACCGGCCCCAACGCCTGGCGCGGCACCCCGGGCGGCAGCGGAATGTCGTACAGCAGCACGTTGACGACCCGGTTCAGGTAGTGCATCAGCACCGCGCTGCCCACGATCTCCGGCGTGTGTGCGGGCGGGAAGGGCAACTCCCGCCCGGGGGACGGCGTCGTCACCCAGTCCGCGATGGCGTCGAGGCGTGGGTCGGGCCGGCCGGCCCGCGCGCCGGGCAGCATCGCCTGCCGGCCCAGGCTCTGCGACATCTCGTCGTGCACGGTGATGCAGTACGGGCAGGTGTTGGCCCGCGACACCGCGGCCGCGATGGTCTCCTTGGTCAGCCGGTCGACGGCGCCTTCGACGATCACGGTCTCGCGCAGCAGCAGCCAGCAGGCGGCGAGCACCTCGGGTGCCGGGGCGTGCAGCGCGACCGGCGGCGCCAGCACCCCGAAGTCGCGCTCCAGCTGCCGGTAGACCTCGGCGACCAGGCCGCGCGCCGCGCCTCGGCGGACCGGGGCCACGTGCCGGACCTGGGTGAGCCCCAGCATGCCGAGCACCGGAACCAGGAGCTTCTTCGACATCGCACTCTCCTTCCGCCGGGGGCACATCGGTCGGTGGCGCGTCACCGCCAGCCGGCGAGGCCCGCCGCGAGCGCCGTGGCGAAGCCGGCCGGGTTTTCATCCATCATGGAGTGACCGGCGTCGGGCACCTCGTACGCCGGGATGCCGTGCGCCGCGAAGGCGCCGACGTCGACACCGGAGCGGGCGCCCACCACCACCGCCCGACCCATCGGCAGCCGGTAGAGCTGGTCCCGGAAACCGGGGTCGCGGGGTTGCCGCAGCGAGCGGCCGCTGCGGTGCATGGCGTGCGGTGCGGCGGCCCGGACCGCGGCGGCGAAGTTGCCGGCCCCGGTGTGCCCGTCGGCCGCGGCCTTCGCCAGCATCTCGACCAGTTCCCGGTGGCCGCGCTCGACGAACTCCGCCTCGTCGAGGTCGGCCAGGTAGGGGCTGAGCATGCCGCGCCCCCGGTCCAGCGCCGGTTCGGCGAGCAGCAGGTATCCGACGAGGTCGGGCCGGGCGGTGGCCAGGGTGATCGCGACGGCGCCACCCATGCTGCTGCCGACCACCGCGCAGCCGGTCAGGCCGAGGTGGTCGAGCAGGGCGGCGACGGTCGCGGCGTGGGCCTCGATCGTGTAGGAGAAGTCGGCCGGCCGGTCGCTGAACCCGACACCGAACGGGTCGACCAGGATCCACCGCCGGTCGCGGATCGCCGGATGCGCCGCGGTCTCCGGGAAGTCGGCCGACGCCGAGCAGGCCAGCCCCGGAATGTAGACGCCGGCGGGCCCGGTGCCGGGCAGGTCGTGGTAGCGAAGGGCACCGCCCGCGTCGGCGAGGTGCAGCGACTGCATCTGGCTCACCCCCCCCTGGTCGGTCCTCTTTATAACGAAAAACCGTTGTCCGGGACCGGAATCTTTCGCCGTACGGACAGCGCCCGCCGGGCCGACGGGGGTGCCGGCGGGCGAGGGGCTTTCGCCGCACCGACAGATGTGCACCGAGGGCCGTACGGCGTCGTTAGCGTCAATCCATGACTAGTGATGCGGTCCGTCCGGGGCACTGGGGCGGCGAAGTGGACAGTGACAGTGCCGGTTCAACCGCGACCGTGACCGCGCGGCGAGGCCCCGCCGACGCGACCACCCAGGACAACTGGGTCGCCTCGGCGTTGCTCGTGCTGCGGCTGGCCGTGGGCAGCACCTACCTTCTGCACGGTCTCCAGAACCTCTTCGGCGTGTGGACCGGATGGGACACCGCCAAGATGGCCGGATACCTGGAGCCGAAGGGATTCGGCGGCGCCTCGACGGTGTTCGCCTGGATCCTCGCCGTGACCGAGACGCTCGCCGGTCTCGCCCTGCTGCTCGGGGTGTTCACCGCGCTCGGCGCCTCGCTCGTGGTGATCATGATGGCCACCTCGGCGTCGCTCAAGCTCGGGGTCGGCTTCTTCATGCCGGGCGGGTTCGAGTGGGAACTGGCGGTGCTCGCCTGCGGGCTCGCCGTCCTGCTGGCCGGCGCCGGCAAGTGGTCCATCGACGCCTGGAAGATCCCGTCCCGTACGGTCTCCCGGGTCCGGACGATCGCACTCGGGATCACCATCGTCATGACGCTGGTCATGGTCGTGGTCACCTGGGGATCGCCGCCACCGCACGTGCAGTGAGTGTGTCGACGTCGGGGGTGCCACGGACGGACCGGTGGCACCCCCGGCGTGCTGCGTTACCCGCCGGTTCGTCCGCTATACGATGGTTGCGCCGGCCGGTCGCCGGTGACCGGCCATGCCGACGGCTGAGGGGGAGACACCGTGACCGAGACCATCGGGCAGCTCAACCGCGCAGTGTCCGGGGACTACCGTACGGCGCGGGCGGCGCTGCTCACCGCGGAGCGCGAGCTGCGCGACGCGACCGAGCGGGTGGCGGCCCTGCGCCGGGCACTGCCGCCCGGTCCGGTGGTCGCCGCCGACACCCCGCTCACCGCCCTCGACGGCACCGTGACCTCGCTGGGTGAACTGTTCGACGGGCACCCGACGCTGTTCACCTACAACCTGATGTTCGACCAGGACTGGCCCGAGCCGTGCCCGATGTGTGCGATGTGGATCGACGGGCTCGACCCGCTGGCGCCGCACCTGCGCGAGAACACCGGCGTCGCCGTGCTCGCCCCGGCCGCCCCGGACCGGCTCGCCGCCCTGGCCCACGCCCGGGGCTGGCACCGGGTGCCGGTCTACTCGACCCGCCCCGGCGACCTGAGCGACCAGCTCGGCCTGCGCCTGCCCGGCGGCGACATGGTGCCGGCGGCCACCGTCTACCGCCGCGACGGCGCCGACCTGCGGGTGCACTGGCACGGGACGGCCGACCTGACCGACCCCGCCGACCCGGAGGCGACGCCCTACCACGCCGGCGACGGCGGCGACTCCCGCGGCCTCGACCCGATCTGCGCGACCTGGCCGGTGCTCGACCTGCTGCCGCAGGGGCGCGGCGACTGGTACGCCAGCCACCCCGAGCCGACCGGCGGCGGATGCCACGCCTGAGCGAACCTTCGGCCGGCTGACAGGTCTGTCGGTCCCCGGCCACCGCTGCGGCACAGTGGAGTGACGGGCACCCCGGCCGGCGGTGTACGACCCTGGCGGCCCGCTGCGGGATGGGTGATCTGGTTGATCTCCGACTGTGCGATCGAGGTCGAGGGGCTGCACAAGCGATTCCGGCGTACGCACGCGTTGCGCGGGCTGGATCTGCGGGTGGCGGCCGGAACGGTCTGCGCGCTCCTCGGCCGCAACGGCGCCGGCAAGACCACCGCCGTACGGGTGATGACCACGCTGACCAGGCCGGACGCCGGCCAGGTCCGGGTGGCCGGCTACGACGTGGTGCGCGAGGCCGAGACCGTACGTCGCAACATCGGCCTCGCCGGGCAGTACGCGGCGGTGGACGACGACCTGACCGGCCGGGAGAACCTGTGGGTCTTCGGGCGGCTGCACCACCTCGACGACCGGACCGCGAAGGCGCGGGCCGCCGAGCTGCTCGCGCGCTTCGACCTCGCCGGCGAGGCCGACCGGCCGGTGAAGGGTTACTCGGGCGGCATGCGCCGCCGCCTCGACCTGATGGCCAGCCTGATCACCGCGCCGCCGGTGCTCTTCCTCGACGAGCCGACCACCGGGCTCGACCCCGGCAGCCGGCGGCAGATGTGGCGGCACATCGCCGACCTGGTCGCGGCCGGCACGTCGGTGCTGTTGACCACGCAGTACCTCGACGAGGCCGACAGTCTCGCCGACCAGATCGTGGTGGTCGACCAGGGCCGGGAGCTCGCCGCGGGCACCCCGGCGGAGCTGAAGTCGGCCATCGGCATCCGGGTCGACGTGGTGCTCCGGGAAACCGCCGAACTGGCCGCCGCCGCCGGCATCCTGGCCGGCTTCGCCAGCGCCGAGCCGGAGATCGACCATGATCAGCGTACGGTGCGGGTCGCCGTGCCGACCGGTGCGATCACCCTGCCGGTGGTCGTACGCCAGCTCGACGCCGCCGGGCTGGTGGTGGAGGACGTGGCGCTGCGTCAGCCGAGCCTGGACGCGGTCTTCTTCCGGTTGACGGAGCGGGCCGCCGGGGCCGGCGCGGACCGGGCGGGCGGCTGATCCGCCGACCGGCCGACCCACGCCGCCGCTGGCGCGCGGTACGTCAGCGGTCCGGCCGGCGGGGCCGACGGTCCTGGCGGGGGGTGCGGGTCGCCCGGCCCGGGGGAGCGGGGCGGTCGTCGTCGGCGGGGCGGGCCGGCCGCAGTGCCGGGGTCATCTCGACACCGAGGCTCTGGATGGCGCGGCGGTAGGCGACGATCGCCGCATCGGTCTCGCCGACCTGGGTCATCGCCTCGCCCAGCTGGGACCAGAGCCGGGACGTCTGTGCCGAGTCGGCCAGCTCCTCGAGCTCGTCGCGGGCGGTCCGGCAGGTGGTCCGGGCGCCGTCGGTGTCGGCGAGGATGGACTGGGCGGCGGCCAGCAGCAGCAGCGTGTCGATCCGTTCCGGGGTCGACCGGCCCGCCGTGCTGTCCAGCAGCTCGCGGGCACCGCTGACCGCCTCGTCGGGGCGGTCGAGCAGGATCAGTGCCGAGAGCAGGTCGTTGCGGCACCGGATGATCTCCAGCACGCTGCCGGTCGACCCGAGGTCGACCAGGGCCTGGGTGAGGATCTCGTGGGCCAGCTCCGGGTCGACCGGGGGCTGGCGCAGCAAGAGGCCGCCGTAGAGGGCCCGGAGCATCCCGATGATCCGCTGGTGGTCGTGGCCGAGGCTGGCGTCGATGGCCCGGCCGAGAAGCTCCATGGCCCGCCCCGGGTGTCCGGCCTCGGCGGCCGTGGCGCTGGCCCGGTGGTAGACCGCCATCAGGTCGTGCCGGTCGGTGATCTCCGGAACGATCTCCAGCGCCTCGGCGATGGGCTTGCGGGCGAGCCCGGGCTCACCGAGTTCACACTGGACACTGGCGATGATCGCGCGGATCTCGACCCCGACGTCGGAACGGTCGAGGCCGATCTGCTCGATGTGGTTGGCGGTGGACCGGGCCACCGCGAGCGCCTGCTCCGCCCGGCCGAGCTGGGCCAGGCACCGGGACAGCCCGAGGCCGGCCGACAGCCGGTTGCTGTAGCCGGTGTCGGTCTCCGCGGCCAGGCAGGTCTCGTAGTGCCGGGCCGCCTCGGTGGAGCGGCCGGCCGCCTCCTCGACCTGGGCGAGCCCGAGGGTCGCCTCGCCGAACACCGCCGGGACGGTCGGGTGGGCGTCGGCCAGCTCGGCGTACGCCGTCCGGGCCTGGTCCAGCTCTCCGGCGAGAAGTGACACCCTGGCCAGCTTGAGTTCGACGGTGGCGGTTCCCGGCGTGGGCTGGTCGGCTTGGGGTGGCATCCACAGATCCTCAGGGCGACAGGTCAGGCGCTCGGAGAGCTGGCGGACGACCCGCTCGGTGGGCGCGCGACGGTCGGACTCAAGAAAAGAGATATAGCTGGCGGATAGGTGTTCACCGGCGAGGTCGCGCTGACGTAGGCCGCGATCGAGGCGTAGCAGCCGCAGCCGGGTGCCGAATGACTGCGGCTGTGAGGACGCGTCGGGTGTCCGGGTCGAACCTGAATCCATCATGACTGCCAGCCTGTGAGATGCGTTAACAGCGGGTGGAGACGAGTAGTGGAGAGGACCGATGGTGCACCCATAGTAGTCGAACAATGGGTGGACAGAGGTGCCCCTTCAATACTCAATCACAGGCAAAGTCAACTTAGGATCACTGACTTGACAAGTTGATCACAGCAAGTCATCACTGCGGAACCGCATGGTAGCCGTTGGTCGCGGGCCGGGTGTGCTCAGTTGATCGGCCATCCGGCGGTGGGCGCGGCCTGACGGAACGCGAGCTGCGCGCTGAGTTCGGACCAGCGCGGCAGCGGCACCGGCGTGATCCGGCGGATCGAGTGACGGTGGTCGGCGCCCCGGTCCGGGCCGGTCACACCGGCCGCCGGCTGCCCGGCCAGCGCCGGGTCGAGGTCCGCCGTGGGGAGCAGTTGCTCGGCGGGACGCTCGTCGGTCGCGTCGGCCACGGCGCTCCACGGCTCGCCGGCCGCGCCGTCGAGCCGGGCGATGATCGTGTCCAGATCCACGATGCGACCGCTGCGCTGGAATCGGGTATAGAAGGCCAGACCCAGCCTGGCGGCCACCGTCTGGCGCGGGGCGCTGCCCACCGAGGTCTGCGACCAGGCGTGTTCGAGTAGTTCGATCGCATTGTCGAGACGCTTGTCGTCACCGGTGTGGCGGGCGTATTCCAGCATCGCCGAACCGAGGTCGCTGGCATGCGACCAGCACAGGTCGCGATGCCGATCGGTGGCATTGGTCTGGTTTCCGCGGGCCTTGGTGACGAGAAGGTCCTGGCAGCGGCGCAGCCACGGCAGGGGCCCCGGTTCGCTGGCGGGAGGGCTGTCGGTGGGCGGTCCGTCGACGCTATCGAGCGAGGTGGATCGACATCGTGAGTGCTCGTCCGGCTGCTGGCCTTCCATGCCCGCCCCCCACCGTAATGCAAAACTCGATCTTGGCCCAGGTGGAACATGGTCAAGGTTAATCGATGTCTCCGGAGGTTCGCTATGCCAAAGTAAAGAGACAGTGTGCCCGTTATGTCGGCAGAACATATGCAATAGCGTTCTTTTCACTACCGGAGATGGCGGGGTTGTTAACCTGCCCGCCTTCTTCTGCCACCGGAACCCGACCCGCCACCGTCGCCGGGCGTACGGCCCCAGGCCGGCGACACATCCCACGCCGTACGTCTTTCGCCCCGCTAACGGATGTCTGGCCGGCTGATCAGGCGTCCCATAACTTACGGGCATGGCTGCTGGGTCCGTCTCCAGACGCCGCTTGCCCACGGCCGGCGGCGCCGCCGGCGTGCCCGCCGAGGTGGACCTGGCCGTCGTGGCGCAGACCTACGTGGACAGCCGTACGCCCCCCGGCGCCCCGGGCGGCCCCGCCCTCGCCCGGCTCGCCGACGTCGCCGTACGCCTCGACGCCGACTACTGCCGCGCGGTGGCCGAGTATTTCGACCGCGCCCCCATGCTCGGGCTCGATCCGCGGCTGACCGAACTCTACGAAGGACTGAAGGCCGAGAACCGGCGCCAGTTCCGGGCCATCGTCGACGCCGGCATCGAGGTCCGGCCGTGGTCGGCACCGGGCCAGCCGTACCACGGCTCCCGGGAACTGATCACCGGCGTCCGCGAGACCGGCGTGCTCTACGTCTACCTCACCAGCTCCGGGCACGGGCCGGCCGCGCCGACCGGGTTCCACCCGCTGCGCGAGCCGTCCGGTGTGGTGATCGACGGCGTCGAGCTCAGCCACAACGACGTCTTCCGCGCGGTCCACGACATCTTCGGTCACGTCATGTTCGGCAACAGCTTCGGGCCGGTCGGCGAGTTCAAGGCGACGTACTGCCATCTGCACATGTATCCGGCCGAACTGCACCCGGTGCTCTTCGTCGAGCACGTCGGGCAGCTCTGCTGGTTCTTCTACGGCCCGCACCTGCGCGACCCGCGGGGGCGGCTGCCCGCACCCACCGAACCCGGCTACCGGTCGCCGGCCAGCCGGCCGTACGCGCAACAGAAGGTGTTTCCGTTCCCCCAGGGCTACATCGACCAGTTTGTCAGCATGTTCCACTACCGGGAGCCAGCATGACCCAGATGCAAGATTCCAGGTTGGACGACCGGCGGCTCGCGGCGGTCAGGCAGGACTTCCCGCTGTTGCAGTCAGGGGGCGGGTCGCTCGCCTACCTGGACAACGCCGCCACGACCCAGAAGCCCACCGCCGTGCTCGACGCGATCGTCGACTACTACCGCCACGCCAACAGCAACGTCGGCCGTGGCTACCACCGGCTGGGCCTGGCCGCCACCGAACTGTTCGAGCAGGCCCGGGAGACCGTACGCGCCTGGATCGGCGCGGAGCACCCCGACGAGATCGTCTTCACCAGCGGCACCACCGCCGCCACCAACCTGGTGGCCGAGACGCTCGGCCGGCGGCTCGTCGGCGCGGGCGACCAGATCGTGGTGACCGCGATGGAGCACAACAGCAACCTGCTGCCGTGGCGGCGGCTGTGCGAGCAGGCCGGCGCCGAACTCGTCGTCGTGCCGGTGAACGCGGCCGGCGTGGTGGAGACGGCCGACTTCGCCGCGGCGCTGGGCCCGCGGGTGCGGATCGCGGCCTTCTCCCACGTGTCCAACGTGCTCGGCACCGTCAACCCGGTCCGGGAGATGATCGCCGCCGCCCACCGGCACGACGTGGTGACCGTCGTCGACGGGGCGCAGGCGGTCCCGCACCGCCCGGTCGACGTACGCGACCTCGACGCCGACTTCTACTGCTTCTCCGGCCACAAGGTCTACGGCCCGATGGGTATCGGCATCCTCTACGGCCGGCGCGAACTGTTCGCCACGATGGGGCCGTACCAGGTCGGCGGCGGCACGGTGAAGGGCGTCTCGTTCGAGGAGCCGGTCGCCTACCAGCCACTGCCCAGCCGGATGGAGGCCGGCACGCCGGACGTCGCCGGCGCGATCGGGCTCGCCGCCGCGCTGCGCTACGTCGACGGCATCGGCTGGGACGCGCTGCGCGCCCACGACGCCGACCTGGTGCGCGGCGCGGTCCGCGAACTGGGCCGGCTGGACCGGGTACGGATCATCGGCGACCCCGGGCTCGACCCGAGCGGCATCGTCTCCTTCGCGGTGGACGGGCTACACCCGTACGACGTCGGCGGCCACCTCGACCAGCACGAGATCGCGGTGCGCTGCGGCGTGCACTGCGCCAGCACCTTCCTGGACAGCCTGGGCCTGGTCGGCACGGTGCGGGTGTCGTTCGCCGCCTACAACACCTGGTCGGAGGTCGAGCGCGTGATCGAGGCGCTCGGCACCGTACGCCCCGGCTTCTGGACCACCGAGCAGCCCACCACCCGGTTCCTGTGAACCGCGACGAGAGGAGCTAGCGGCCATGGTTTCGGCACTGGAGACGGCGGCCGTACTGCGCCAGCAGCGGGCCAACTGGGACGCGGTCGCCGCCGGCTGGCGGACCTGGACGGTGCCGTTCGAGCGGGGCGCCGCCGTGGTGACCGACCGGCTGGTCGCGCTCGGCGGGGTGGCGTCCGGCCGGCGGGTGCTGGACCTGGGCACCGGGGCGGGCGAACCGGCGCGTACCGCCGCCGGACTCGTCGCACCGGACGGCCGGGTGGTCGGCGTCGACCCCTCGCCCGTGATGATCGAGGCGGCCCGGGAGCGGTGCGCCGGGCTCGGGGTGGACTTCGTGGTCGGCGACGTCGCCGCGCCGGAACTCGCCGACCAGCGGTTCGACACCGTACTGGCCCGTTGGTCGCTGATGTTCGCCGCCGACCGGGTCGACAACCTCGCCAAGGTGCGGCGACTGCTGGTGCCCGGTGGCGTACTGGCCGCCGCCGTGTGGGGACCACCGCCGGCCGTACCCATGATCAGTCTGGGTTTCGCGGTCGTCTCCGCCGAACTCGCGCTGGCGCCGCCACCACCGGGACCCGGCCCGTTCACGATGGCCGACCCGGAGCAGGTGGTGGCGGAGTTCACCGCCGCCGGGCTGCGCGACGTCACGGTGCACGAGCAGGTCGTGCCGTTCGTGCTCGACTCGGTCGACGACTTCGTCCGGTTCACCCGCGACGTGCTGCCGCCCCGGATGCGCCAGGTGATCCAGGAGCACCGCGGCTCGGTCGACGACCCGGCGGTGTGGGCGGCGGTCGGGCGGGCCGCGCGGCGGTTCGTGAACGGGGACGGCCGGGTCGAGCTGCCGTCGACGGCGTACTGCGTGCGGGCCGTCGCGCCGGGGGCGGGCGGATGAGGTTCGACACCCGGCTGGTGCACGTCGGCCAGACCCCCACGCCCGGAACCGGGGACGTGGTCCCGCCGCTGCACCTGGCGACGACGTACGAGCGGTCGGCGCAGGGCACGCCCCGCTACTTCTACGGGCGGGGCGAGAACCCGACCCGGGAGGCCCTGGAGGCGGCGCTCGCCTCGCTGGAGGACGTCGAGCACGCCAGTGTCTACTCCTCCGGCCAGGCGGCCACCGCGACCGTGCTCTCGCTGCTGCGGCCCGGCCAGCGCCTGGTCGCCTCCGACGACGTGTACGGCGGCACCTGGTCGCTCATGCAGACCCTGCGCCGGTACGGCATACACGTCGAGCACGCCGACCTGACCGATCCGACGGTCGTGGCGGCGCTGTCCGATCCCGACCGGTTTCCCGACCTGGCGATGGTGTGGGTCGAGTCGCCGACCAACCCGCTGCTGAAGATCGCCGACCTGGCCGACGTGTCGGCCCGGGCCCACCGGCGGGACGCGCTCGTCGTGGTCGACAACACCGTGTGCAGCCCGGCGGGGCAGCAGCCGCTGCGCTTCGGTGCCGACGTCAGCGTCTACAGCACCACCAAGTCCATCGCCGGCCACCTCGACGTGATCGGCGGCGCCCTGGTCTGCGCCGACCCGGCGCTGCACGCGGCCTTCGTCGAACACCGCACCACCGCCGGGAACGTGCCCGGCGGGCTGGACTGCTACCTGGTCCACCGCGGCCTGAAGACGCTCTCGCTGCGGGTCGAGCGGCAGGCCCGGACCGCGCGGGTGATCGCCGAGGCGCTCACCCGGGAGCCGCTCGTCGGCCGGGTGCACTACCCGGGGCTCTCCGACCATCCCGGTCACGACGTCGCCCGCCGGCAGATGGCCGGCCCCGGCTCGATGATCAGTTTCGAGTACCGCGCCGACCCGGAGAAGCTGATGACCCGTACCGGGCTGTTCGCCTGCGCGGTCAGCCTCGGCGGCGTGCGGTCGCTCATCGAGTGCCCGGCGCTGATGACCCACCGGCCGATTCCCCGCGAGGTCCGGTTGCGGTCCGGCGTGACCGACGACCTGATCCGCCTCTCCGTCGGCATCGAGGACCCGGCGGACCTGCTGGAGGACCTGCTCAGCGCGATCCGGGCCGGCTGACCGGCCGTCCCGGCGGGACGAAGGAGGACGTCGAGGTGACCACAGACACGGCCGGTACGGAGCACCGGGTGCCGGAGGGGACCGGCGGATCGCTGGACGACCCCACGGTCTGGCGCCGGATTCGCGAGCTGTTCCTGCTCGACCCGTCGACCGTCCACCTCGACACGGCCACCGTGGGCTCACCGCCCCGGGCGGCCCTGGACCGGCTGGGGGTCGCCGACCGGGAACTCGCCCGCGTCCCGCGCGACCCGTACGACGACAGCGCCCTGGTCGACGTGCGGACCGTCCTGGCCGGCGGCTACGGCTGCGCGCCGGACGAGATCTGTGTCGCCGGCAGCGCCATCGACGCCAACACGAGGGTCCTCAACGGACTGGAGTTGGCCGAGGGCGACGAGATAGTCAGCACCGACCACGAGTGCTTCACCATCCGTGCCCCGCTCAACGCGCTGGTCAACCGGCGTGGCGTGGTGGTCCGCCGGGCCGCGCTGCGGGTCGGGCCGGAGCAGCGGGCCGAGGACATCGTCGCCGCCTTCGCGGCCGCCATCGGGCCACGTACCCGGGTCCTCCAGTGGCCGGCGGTGAGCCTGACCACCGGGACCGTCTTCCCCAGCCGGCTGCTGGCCGAACTCGCCCACCGGCACGGCCTGGTGTCGGTGGTCGACGGTGCGCAACTGGCCGGGCAGCTCGAACTCGACCTGCACGCGCTCGGGGTGGACTTCCTGACCGGGTCGGGGGCGAAGTTCCAGTGCGGCCCGCAGGGCACCGCCTTCGTCTACGCCCGCAACCGGGTGCTGCCCCGGCACAACCCGCTTCCGCTGCCGGCCTTCTGGCCGGCGCCGTCGCTGGCGTACCCGGCACAGGGTGGCCTGCCGCCGCGCACCACCACAACCGAGCCCGCGTACGACCTGGCCGACCTGATGCAGCGCGCCGACACCGTCGACCTGTCGCGGGCGGCCGCCCTGCGGTTGTCGTGTCAGCTCTGGGACCGGATCGGGCGGGCCGAGATCGGCCGCTACGTCCGTGCGCTCGGCGACCGGCTGCTGTCCGGTGTCGCCGAGCACTTCGGTACGGCGGCGCTCTACAACTCGGTCGAGGACGCCCGGCTGCGCTGCGGGATGATCGCCTTCACACCGTTTCCCGAGGCCGCTGACGGGCCCGCGGAAATGGCGCGGTACGGCGAGTTCGCCGCCCGGCTGCGCGACGAATACCGGATCGCGACCTCGGTGACCGGGTTCGCGACGCCGAACAATTCAGGTATGCGATTCGCAATACGCGTTTCGCCGCACCTTTACAACACTTATGACGAAATTGATTCGGCGGTGGCTGCGATGGCGGCCCTGGCCAGCCGGTGAGCTGACCTGTAATGCCTGCTCACAGCCGAGTTGTGGAGCGGCGTGCGGACCGAGTTGACAGAAGCTGTCAATGAAACTTGACTGCTGCCAATATTCGATGATAATCAATTGGCAGTGGTTGGCTCACACTGGAGGACCACGTGTTGCAGAAAGCCAACAAGCCTGCGTCCAATGATCTCGGCGCGTTTCCCGTGCAGTCCTGGCCATTGCCGATGCGCATGGCCGACTTCGCGCACCGCGGCTTCCGGTGCACCCGCCCGGAATCCCGCGCGCTGCTCGAACGGCACGCCCGCAGCTTCCTCACCGGCTTCAACCTCGCCGCCCGCAACCGCGGTGATCTGCACGGCCCGCTCGCGGCGGTCACCGCCGAGGAACGCGGGTTCGCGTACGAGGGCGCCGCGATGTTCGCCTCCATGCTCGACGTCGTACCGGCCCGCCGGCAGGCCCTGAGCCGGCTGCTCGCCGGCCCCGGCGACGGCTACACCCACCTGATCCACGTCGGCGCCGGCTGGACCTTCGCGCCGATGCGGCTGCCGCTGCCCAGGCTGCCGGTGGCCCCGCTGCTGCGCTGGCTGGCGCTCGACGGCGCCGGCTTCGCCGAGACGTTCTTCGGCGGGCCGGCGGCGCTGACCCGGCGCTGCGCGCGCCACAGCGGCGAGCGCTGGGAGGCCGTCGTCGCCGGCTGCGGGCGGGCGCTGTGGTTCCTCGAGTCCGCCGACGTCGACGGCATCGCCGCCGCGATCGAACGGCAGCCGTTCGCCGCCCGCGCTCCGCTGTGGAGCGGCGTCGGGCTGGCCTGCGGCTACGCCGGCGGGGTCAGTGAAGAGGAGATGGACCGGCTGCCGGTCCACGCCGGCGTGCACGCCGCGCACCTGCGCCAGGGCGTCACCTTCGCCGCCGGCGCCCGGGTCCGCGCCGGCATCGTGCCCGCGCACACCACGCTGGCCTGCCAGCGCCTGGTCGGCGTCTCGGCGGAGACCGCCGCCGGCTGGACCGACACCGACGCCGAAGACCTGCTGACGTCGACGGAACTGCCCGCGTACATGGAGTGGCGGGCCAGGCTGCGCCGCCGCTGCGACGCGCGCTTCTGACATCCGGTGCTGCCCTCGAGGAGGTAGACAGACATGCCGAAAGCCCTACGGCTTGCGCTTGCCCCGGTGTTGGGGGTGGTGCTGTGCGTCGCGCTCGGGTTGCTGGTCAGCCGACCAGCGCTCGGTGACGCCGAACGCGCCCGGACGGTGGAGCGCTTCGGGTTCGCCGTACAGAACCTCAACTCCACCCCGCCCGACGCGCGGTACATGCGGCCGGTCGCGCCCGCGTTGTGGGGGCTGCGGGCCTGGATCTCGGCCGTCGGCGCGGCCGTCGGCCTGGTCGACCTGACCGGGCAGGGCCGGGCCACCGACGCCTGCCTGGTCGACCCCCGCGACGACTCGGTCACGGTGCGGCCGGTGCCCGGCGCGGGCGGGCCGGCGTACGCCCCGGTCGAACTGCTCCCGACCGGGCTGCCGTACGACGCCACGATGGCGCCGATGGGCTGCGTGCCGGCGGACCTCGACGAGGACGGCGACCAGGACATCATCGTCTACTACTGGGGCCGCACGCCGGTGCTGTTCGTCAACACGGCCGGCCCCGCCACGACCCCGACCGCGGCCACCTTCCGGGCCGTCGAGATGGTCGTGCCGATGCAGGTCTGGAACTCCACCGGCCTCAACGTCGCCGACGTCGACGGGGACGGCCACCTCGACGTGATGGTGGCCAACTACTTCCCGGACGAGGGCAAGGTCCTCGACCCCGCCATCACCAACGAGGCCCGCATCGCGATGCAGGACTCGATGGCGCTGGCCGCGAACGCCGGCATGAACCGTCTTTTCCTGGCCCGGCCGACCGGCCAGCCGGACACCCTGCCCCTGCTGACCGACGCCTCCACCGCCATCCCGGAGCGGGCCGGCACCTCGTGGACCCTTGCGATCGGCTTCCAGGACCTCACCGGCGACCACCTGCCGGAGGCCTACCTCGCCAACGACTTCGGCCCCGACCACCTGCTGGTCAACCACTCCACGCCCGGCAAGGCCCGGTTCGAGGCCGTGATCGGCGACCGGGACATGGTCACCCCGAAGTCGCTGGTGCTCGGCCGGGACTCCTTCAAGGGCATGGGCATCACCTACACCTACGACCGGGGCAGCGAACTGCCGATGATGGTCGTCAGCAACATCACCCACCCCTTCGGACTGCACGAGAGCAACTTCGCCTTCGTGCCCGACGGCAAGGGTGAGGACCTGCTGCGCGGCAAGGTGCCGTTCCGCAACGACAGCGAACGGCTCGGCCTGTCCCGGTCCGGCTGGGGCTGGGACGTCAAGTCCGGCGACTTCGACAACGACGGCGTCGACGAACTGGTCCAGGCGACCGGCTTCATCAAGGGCGAGGTCAACCGCTGGCCGCTGCTGCAGGAACTGGCGATGGGCAACGACGGCCTGACCCGCTTCCCGGTGTCCTGGCCGGTGTTCGGCCCCGGCGACGACCTGTCCGGGCACCAGCACAACCCCTTCTGGGTACGCGGGTCCGACGGCCGCTACACCGACCTGGCCAAGGACGTGGGCCTCGGCGCGCAGGACGTGTCCCGGGGATTCGCGTTCGGCGACGTCAACGGCGACGGGAAGCTCGACATGCTGGTGGCCAACCAGTGGGAGGACTCCCGGGTCCTGATCAACGAGGGGCCGGCCGGGCCGGGCGCGTTCCTGCGGTTGGAGATGCCGGCCGGTGCCGGCACCCGCCCGGCGATCGGCGCCAAGATCGAGGTGCACGACCCGGAGGGCGTCCGCCGGACCCAGTTCTTCCCGGCCAACGGGCACGCCGGCGTCTCCGCCGCCGAGGTCTCCATGGCCCTGCCGTCGACCGGCGCGACCCGGGCGACCATCACCTGGCGGGCCGGCACCACGGTGCACCGGGCCGACGTCCAGCTGACCGCCGGCCGGCACACGATTCTGCTCACCCCGAACGGAACGGCGGAACTGCGATGACGACGACGGCCGCACCCCCCACCAGTACGCCGGCCGACAGGCCGGAGCCGGTCGGCGGCACCACCACCGAACCCGCCGCCGCGGCGGCCAAGCCACCGACCCCGCCCCGGGTCAAGGCGCTGCAACGGTTCGCGCTCTCCATCACCGTGTTCAACATCGTCGGGCACCTCTTCCTCGGCTTCGAGCAGTCGCCGATCACCCCGATCCTCGCGCTGCTCGGCAGCTACACGACCGCCCTGCTGATGGAATGGGTCGACAGCAGGGCACACGGCCGGGTGCCGGAGTTCACCGGCGGCACCGGCAACCTGGTGACGTTCCTGCTGCCGGCGCACATCGCCGGGCTCGCCTGCGCCATGCTGCTGTGGGGCCACGAGTCGATCTGGCCCTACCTGTTCGCGGTCACCGCCGCCAACGCCAGCAAGTACGTCATCCGGCTGCGCGAGAACGGCCGGCTGCGGCACATGCTCAACCCGTCCAACGCCGGTATCGCGCTGACCCTGGTGGTCTTCCCGTGGGTCGGCATCGCCCCGCCGTACCACTTCACCAACAACATCTCCGACACGCTGGACTGGCTGCTCCCGCTCGCGGTGCTCGGCGCCGGGACGATGCTCAACGCCGGGCTGACCAAGAAGATCCCGCTGATCATGGCCTGGGTCCTCGGCTTCGCGGCCCAGGCGTTCCTGCGCTGGCTGTTTCTCGACCACTCGCTGGTCGGCGCGCTGCTGCCGATGACCGGCTTCGCCTTCATCCTGTTCACCAACTACATGATCACCGACCCCGGCACCACGCCCAGATCCCGGCGCGGCCAGGTGATCTTCGGGCTGACCGCCGCCGCGACCTACTCGATCCTGGTCCTCGCCGAGGTCTCCTTCGGACTCTTCTTCGCCCTCGTCATCACCTGCATCCTGCGCGGCCTGATCCTCCTGTTCAGTCCGGCCCGCCGGGAGTCCAACCGGCGGGCGGCCGAGGCCGCCACGACCGCAACCGCCACCGCCACGGCCGGCACCACCCCCGCCGCCCCGGTGGCCGAGCCCGCGAAGACAGTGGCCGGACCGCCGAAATGAGTACCGAACCGATCGCCATCGTGGGGATGGCCTGCCACTACCCCGACGCCACCGACGCCGGACAGTTGTGGCAGACCGTCCTCGGCCGGCGCCGAGCCTTCCGGCGACTGCCGGAACAGCGGCTCGGTGCCGGCTACCGGGGCACCCCGGACGAGGCGGACACGACGTACGTGACCCACGCCGGTCTCCTGCGGGACTGGTCGTTCGACCGGCAGCGGTTCGGGATTCCCGGACCGCTGTACCGGTCGGCGGACCTCAGCCACTGGCTGGCCCTCCAGACCGCCGCCGAGGTGCTCTCCGACGCCGGCCTGTCCGGACCCGACCTCGACCGGGCCGGGGTCGACCGCGACCTGGTCGGGGTCGTGCTCGGCAACTCGCTGACCGGGGAGTTCAGCCGGGCCGCCACGGTACGCGCCCGGCTGCCGTTCCTGCGCGACGCCAGCGCCCTGGCCATGCGCCGCAGCGGGATCGAACCCGACCGGGTCACCGCCACCCTCGGCGAACTCGAACAACTCGTCGGCGACGCCTTCGCCGCGCCCAACGACGAGACCCTGGCCGGGGCCCTGTCCAACACCATCGCCGGCCGGATCTGCAACCACTTCGACTTCCACGGCACCGGCTACACCGTCGACGGTGCCTGCTCGTCCAGCCTGCTCGCGGTCATGACCGCCTGCCGGGCCCTGCGCGACCACGAACTCGACCTGGCCATCGCCGGCGGCGTCGACCTCAGCCTCGACCCGCTCGAACTCGTCGGCTTCGCCCGGGTCGGCGCGCTCGCCGTCGACGAGATGCGGGTCTACGACGCCAACCCGACCGGATTCCTGCCCGGCGAGGGCTGCGGGATGGTCGCGCTGATGCGGGCCTCCCACGCCGACCGGCTCGGCCTGCGCACGTACGCCACGATCGTCGGCTGGGGCACCTCCTCCGACGGCTCCGGCGGCCTCACCCGGCCCGAGGTGAGCGGCCAGACCCGGGCGCTGGCCCGCGCCTACCGGATGGCCGGCGTCGACCCGGCCGCGGTCGGCCTGATCGAGGGGCACGGGACCGGCACCGCCGTCGGCGACCAGGTCGAGATGCGGGTGCTGCGCCAGGTGCTGGAACGCGCCGGCACCCCGGCCGCCTTCGGCAGCATCAAGGCCAACATCGGCCACACCAAGGCCGCCGCCGGCGTCGCCGGCCTGATCAAGGCGGCACTGGCGACGTACCACCGGATCCTGCCGCCCACCACCGGCTGCGAGGAGCCGCACGACCTGCTGCGCGGACCCGGCGTACCGGTCCGGATCCTCGCCGAGCCGCAACCGTGGACCGACCCGGAGCCGGTCGCCGGCGTCTCGTCCATGGGCTTCGGCGGGATCAACACCCATCTGGTCCTGCGCGGAGCCGGCAGCGGCGCCCCGCTGCCGGCACCCGCCGTCGCCCGCTGGGCGGCCCCGGTGCCGGAGTACGACATCGTGCTGCTGCACGGCCGCGACCGGGCCGACCTCGCCGACCGGCTCGACCTGCTGGCCGCCCAGGCCGACCGGCTCAGCGTCGCCGAACTGCACGACCTGGCCGCCACCTGCCACCACACCGGCGACCACGGCCCGGCCCGCGCGGCACTGGTCGCCGCCCGGCCCGACCAGCTCGCCGCCGCCGCCCGCCGGGCCCGGGAACTCCTGGCCGAACCCGTCGCGGTCGGCATCGACGAGCGGGCCGGGTGCGCGGTCGGTGTCGGCGCGCCGGCCCGGGTCGGCCTGCTGTTCCCCGGCCAGGCCGCGCCGGTCCGCGCCCGGCTGCCGTACTGGCTGGACCGGCCCGGCGTGCCGGTGGTCCCCGACGGGGTCGAGCTGCGCGACGGCGACGCCGCGACCCAGGTGGCCCAGCCGGCGATCGTCCGGCAGAGCCTCGCCGGCCTGGCCTGGCTGCACGCGCTCGGCTGCCGGCCGGTCGCCGCCGTCGGGCACAGCCTCGGCGAGATCACCGCACTGGTCCACGCCGGTGCCCTCGACCCGGTCGACGGGCTGCGGCTCGCCGCCGTACGCGGGCGGCTGATGGCCGACTACGGCCGGCCCGGCACCGGCATGGCCAACCTGGCCACCGACGCCGACCGGGCCGCCGCCCTGCTCGACGGCACCGGCGTGGTCGTCTCCGGCCGCAACGGCGCCCACCAGACGACGGTCGCCGGCCCGGTCCCGCGGGTGCGCGAGGTGCTGCGCCGGGCCGCCGCCGCGGGCGTCACCGGCGTCGAACTCGCCGTCTCGCACGGCTTCCACAGCCCGGCCATGGAACCGGTCGCCGACCCGCTCCGGTTCGCGCTCAGCGGCTTCACCTTCGGCGAGCCACGCGCGACGGTGGTGTCCACCACCACCGGCGCCCCGCTCACCCCGGCCACCGACCTCGCCGCCCTGCTGGTGGAGCAGCTGACCCGGCCGGTCGACTTCCTGGCCGCGGTGCGGGACCTGGCCGGCCGGTGCGACCTGCTCGTCGAGACCGGACCGGGCACCATCCTGACCCGGCTGGCCCCCGACTGCGGGGTGCCGCTGCCGGCCGTCAGCCTCGACTGCGGCGGCGGGCAGCGCCAGCACGCCATGGCGACCGCCGTACTCGCCGCCGCCGGCGCCGCCGACCTCGGCCCGTACTTCGCCGGCCGGGGCTACCGGCTGATGACCGCCGGGCAGCCGGTCGAACTGCTCACCAACCCGTGCGAGACGCTGCCGGTCGACGAGGTCGCCGACCTACGCCCACCGGCCCGCGCCGTCGCGTCCGCGCCGGCCGCCGCGCCCGTCGCCGAGGCCGCCGCACCGGTCACCACCGGCGGCGAGCCGCTGACCGTCCTGCGCGAACACCTCGCCCGTACGCTGGAGCTGCCGGTCGCCGCCATCCGGCCGACCGCCGACCTCCTCGGCGACCTGCACCTCAGCTCACTGCAGGTGGTGCACACGGTGAGCGAGGTGGCCCGGATGCTCGGCCGCGACGTGAAGCTCACCCCGGTGCTGCTGGCCGGCGCCACCGTCGCGCAGGCGGCGGAGGTGCTCGCCAGCGCCGACCGGCCGGCAGCGCCCGTGGCGGCGCCCGACGCCCCGCCGGAGCCGCCGCCCGGCCCCCGGGTCTTCGCCCACCGCCTCGTCGAACACCGGACGCCGGACCGGCCCGCGCCCACCGTCGCCTGGCGGGTCGTCGCGCCGGACGGGCACTGGCTGGCCGAGCGGCTGGCCGCGCCGGACGACGTACCGGCGACCGGGCTGGCCGTGGCGCTGCCCGAGGTCGATCCCGGCGTGCCGAGCGACCACCTGGCCGGGCCGGTCGCCGAACTACTGGCCCGGATCGGCCGGGAGCGGCCGGAACGGCTGCTCGTGACGCACCACGGCCATCCCGCCGCCGCGGCCGTCGCCCGCAGCGCGGTCGCCGAGTACGGATGCCACGCCACCGTGGTCGAGCTGCCGGCCGACGCCCGGCCCGACGACCTGCCCGACCTGGTCGCCGACGGCTACCAGGAACTGCGGATCGGGTCCGACGGGAGCCGGCACCGGGTCGAGACCTCGGTCCGGGCCACCGGCGAGGGCGGCGACGCGCCGCTGCGCCCCGGCGACGTGCTGCTGGTCACCGGCGGGGTCGACGGCATCACCGCCGAGGCCGCGTCGGTGCTGGCCGAACGCAGCGGCTGCCGGCTGCTCGTGCTCGGCCGCACCGCCGCCGACGCCCCGGCCGTCGTGGCCGGCCTGGACCGCCTGCGCCGCCGCGCCCCGGCGACGTACGTCAGTTGCGACGTCACCGACGCCGACCAGGTACGGCGGACGCTGGCCGCGGCGGCGGCCGACGGGGTCGTCGCCGGCATCGTGCACGGCGCCGGGATCAACGAGCCCCGCCCGATGCCGGACGTGGACGCGGCGTCGCTGCACCGGGTGCTGCGCCCCAAGGTCGACGGCCTGCGGCACCTGCTCGACGCCGCCGGCCCCGACCTGCGGCTGGTCGTCGGCTTCGGCTCGATCATCGGCCGGTGCGGGCTGACCGGGCAGCCGGAGTACTGCGTCGCCAACGACTGGATGCGGCTGCTCGTCGAGCGGTGGGCCGCCGCGCACCCGGACCGCCGCGCCCTGGTGCTGGAGTGGTCGGTCTGGTCGGACCTCGGCATGGGGGTCCGGCTGGGCGCCGTCGACAGCCTCGCCCGGCGGGGCGTGGCGCCCATCCTCCCGGCCGACGGCTGCGCCGTCCTGCTCGACCTGGTCGGCGATCCCGGCGCCCCGGTCACGGTGACGGTCACCAGCCGGTTCCCGGCGATGCCGACGTTCGCCACCGCGACCGTCGAGGTGCCCGCGCTCCGGTTCGCCGAGAGCCGCCGCGACCTGCTGCCCGGGGTGGAGGTGGTGCTGGAGAACTCGCTCTCGCTCGGCGCCGACCCCTACCTCGACGACCACCGGCTGGACGGTACGGCGGTCTTCCCGGCCGTGCTCGGCCTCGAGGCGATGGCGCAGAGCGCCCGGTCGCTGCGGGGGCCGCGGCCGGTCTGGTCGGTGTGCGACGCGGAGTTCGCCGCCCCGATCACCGTTCCGGAGCGGGCGGAGCGGGCACTGCGCTGCTCGGCCGTCGGCGCGGCGACGAACCCCGACGCCGTCACCGTGACACTGCGCGACGACAGCGACGGCTTCGCCGCCGACCGCTTCCGGGGAACCGTCGACCCGCTGCCGCCGGCCGCGCCGCCCGACGCCGAGGTCGGGCCGGCACCGGCCGGTGCGGCGCCGCACCCCTTCTACGGCGACCTGCTGTTCCACAGCGGACGGTTCCGCCGTCTGGTCGGCTACGACCGGCTGTCCGCGTTCGAGGTACGGGCCTGGGTGGGCGCCGACCAGGCGGGCCGCTGGTTCTCCGCGTTCCACGGCGACGAGTTGCTGCTCGGCGACCCCGGCCTGCACGACGCCAGCATCCACGTGCTGCTCGCCTGCGTACCGCACCGGCGGGCGCTGCCGGTGGGGGTGGACCGGTTCACCGTGTGGCACCGCCCGGACGGCCCGGTCCTGGTGACCGCCGTCGAGCGCCGGCACACCGCCGACGACTACGTCTACGACGTCGAGGCCCGGGACGCCGCCGGCCGGGCGGTCGCCGCCTGGGAGGGGCTGCGGCTGCGCGCGGTGGGCCGGCCCCGGCCCGGTCCGCTGCCGGTGGCGGCGGTCGGCCCGTACCTGGCCCGCCGGCTCATCGAGTGCGGGGTCGCGGACACCGTCGACCTGTCCTCGGCACCGTCCGGCGCCGGCGTCCCGGGAGTGCTCGGCGCGGTCGCCGGCGGACCGGTCGGCCTGGAATGGCGGTGGGCCACCGACGAGGTACCGGCCACCGACGGCGCCCCGGCCGGCGAGGGGGAGGGGTGGCAGCACCAGCTCGCCCGGGACGTCGCGGACAAGGCCGACGAACCCTTCGCGCAGGCGCTCGGGCGCGTCACCTCCGCCTGGGCCGCCCTGCGCCAGCTCACCGGCGGTACGCACGACCAGCCGCTGCGCGTCGACATCGTGGTCGACCCCGGCACCGTCGTACTGCGGGCGAACGGCACGCAGGTGCTGACCGCGCGGATGTCGCTGGTCGGCGCCGACCGGCCGGCGATCGCGGCGGTCGCGGTGGCCGTGGAGGGAAGGTGACATGACATGTCCGTGTACGTCTACCGGCACCTGGTGACCCTCGACGAGACGAACCTGGTGGGCAACGTCTACTTCGCCCACTACCTGCACTGGCAGGGGCACTGCCGGGAACGCTTCCTGGTCGACCACGCCCCCGGGGTGATGGCCGCGCTGAAGTCCGGGGAACTCGCCCTGGTCACCATCTCCTGCGGGATGGACTACTACGCCGAGTGCTTCGGGCTCGACCTGGTGGAGGTGCAGATGACCCTGCGCGACACCGGCGGCAACCGGATCGCGATGGACTTCAGGTTTCGCCGCGGTGACGAGACGGTGGCCGTCGGCCGGCAGACCGTCGGTTGCCTGCGCCGGGCCGAGCCGCATCCGGTGCCGGTCCCGGTGCCGGACGAACTGGTCCGGGCGGCGGCGGCGTTCCCGTCATGATCTTCACCGCGAAAACCTGTAGCTGCCGGTCCCGGCGTACGCGGTGGTCCCGATTCGCCCGGCCAGCCGCGGTCGCGCTGCCGGCAACGGCTGGATCGGTCCGGCGACCGTCACGTCATGGTTCTACCTGAATCATTTCTGTGATTGACTAACTACCCCTTTGAGGAGCAGATCAGAAAGTCGCCGGGCGCACGTCCGGCCGATCCGCGTGGGTGCGTCACGGGGCGCGGCCAGACCGGGCACGGTGGACGGTCGGTGGCCGGACGGCACGTGGTCCGCCCGCGCGACCGGCCGGGGGCGTGCCGATCGTTGGAGGGCAGGTCGTTGGTGGACAGGACGCTGGCGGGCAGGGTCGCCGTCGTCGCGGGTGCGACGAGGGGCGCCGGCCGGGGCATCGCGGTGGAGTTGGGAGCGGCCGGTGCGACGGTGTTCGTCGCCGGGCGGTCGACCCGGCAGGCGCCGTCGGCGATGAACCGGCCGGAGACGATCGAGGAGACCGCCGAACTGGTCGACCGGGCCGGCGGGCGCGGCATTCCGGTCCGCGTCGACTTCTGCGAACCGGCGGAGGTCGACGCGCTGCGCGACCGGATCCGGTCCGAGGTCGACGGGCGGCTCGACATCCTGGTCAACGACGTCTGGGGCGGCGACCCGCTGGTCGAGTGGGGCAAGCCGTTCTGGGAGCACGACCTCGACCGGTCGCTGACCGCCTGGCGCAACGGCGTGCAGAGCCACCTGGTGTCGCTGCACCGCCTCGTCCCGCTGCTCATCGACCGGGGCGGACTCCTCGTCGAGATCACCGACGGCGACCGTGAGGACTACTACGGCTCGCTGTTCTACGACGTGGTCAAGGCCAGCGTCCGCCGTCTCGGCAAGGTGCTGGGCGAGGACCTCGGCAAGCACGGGGTCACCGCGGTCTCGCTGACGCCCGGCTTCCTGCGCTCCGAGGCGATGCTCGAGGGTTTCGGCGTCGCCGAGGGCAACTGGCGGGACGCGGCGAGGAAGGACCCCCACTTCGCCATCTCCGAGACCCCGCACTACGTCGGCCGGGCGGTGGCCGCACTGGCCGGCGACGAGAAGGTCGCCCGGTGGAACGGGCAGGTGCTGTCCTCGTGGCAGCTCGCCAACGAATACGGGTTCACCGACGTCGACGGGTCCCGCCCCGACTGGGGGAAGTACCGCGTCGACGTCTTCGAGAACGGTCGCAAGGACGTCGATCCGGAGGACTACCGATGAGCGCAGAGGTCACCAAACCCCCCACGGGTGGCACCGCACCGTCCGGGGCAACCGACACCGATTCTGGCGGCGGCGGCGGGCTGCTGCTCTGGGTGCTCTGCCTGGCCCAGTTCATGCTCATCCTCGACGTCGCCGTGGTCGCGGTGGCGATGCCCACCGTCCAGGGCGACCTCGGCATCGCGCCCGGCGACCTGATGTGGATCGGCACCGCCTACTCGCTGACCTTCGGCGGCTTCCTGGTCGTCGCCGGGCGGCTCGCCGACCTCCTCGGTGCCCGGCGGATGGTGCTGATCGGCCTCGCGGTGTTCGCCCTCGGCTCGCTCGGCTGCGGCATCGCCGTCAACGGCTGGACGCTCTTCGTCTCCCGGGCGCTGCAGGGCATCGGCGCGGCGATGATCTCGCCCGCCGCGCTGTCGCTGGTGATGACGAGCTTCGGCGAGGGCGCCGGCCGGGCCAAGGCACTGGGCATGTGGGGCGCCGTCTCCGCCGGCGGTGGCGTCGTCGGGCAGCTGCTCGGCGGTGTCCTCACCGACCTGGCCTCGTGGCGGCTGATCTTCCTGATCAACCTGCCGTTCGCCGCGCTGGTGGTCTTCGCCGTGCTGCGCCAGGTCGCCGCCGACCGCCCCGGCCAGTCCCAGGGCCGCACCGACCTGACCGGCGCCGGCCTGCTCACCGGCGGCATGGTGCTGCTCGTCGCCGCGGCCGGGCAGGCCGCCAACGGCTTCGGCCCGTTCGTCGCGGTGAGCGCGCTCGCCGGGCTCGCCGTACTGGTCGTCTTCCTGCTCGTGGAACGGCGGGTGGCGAACCCGATCGTCCCGCTCGGCCTCTTCAGCAACCGGCACGTCAGCCTCGGCAACGTCATCTGCTTCGCCTCGGCCGGCGCCACCATGGGCACCGTGTTCTTCGCCGCCCTGGTCATGCAACAGGTGCTCGGCGCGTCGGCACTGGTGGCCGGCCTGTCGTTCGCACCCGTCTCGGCGGTCATCACGATCGTGGCGCTGAAGTCGGGCGCCGCCGTCGCGAAGTTCGGGGTGAAGGCCGTCCTGCTGGTGTCCGCGGCACTGAACGCGCTCGGCATGCTCCTGCTGGCCAGTGCCCCCGCCGACGGCAGCTTCCTGCTGAACGTCGTACCCGGCCTGGTCGTCTTCGGCATCGGCGGCGGCCTCGGCTTCGCGCCGGCGATGTTCGTCGCGACCACCGGGGTCGCCAACGAGCAGCAGGGTCTCGCCTCCGGGCTGCTCTCCACGGCGCAGCAGATGGGTGGCGTCGTCGTGCTGGCCGTCCTCAACCTGATCGTCGTACGGGTGATCGTGGCCAACGGCGGGCCGGAGTCGGCGGAGGCGGCCATGGCCGGCTACCGGACCGGCTTCCTGTCCGCGCTGGTGCTGCCCGCCCTCGTGGCGATCTGCGTGCTGGCCCTGCCCCGCCAGCCGGCGCCGCCGGCACCGGTCAGCCCGGCCCCGGCCCCGGCCGGCCCGGCCGACTGACGGCACCACACACGCGAAAAGGTGGGGTGGTCACCTCGGTGACCACCCCACCTTCGTCGTACGGTCAGGTGAACACGTGCGGGGCGGGCTCCTCCTCCGCGGTGACCTCCGGGCTGAGCCGGCCGTAGCAGCGGGAGAGCCGCAGCACCGGATCCATCAGCGTGCTGTCGACCCGGCCGTCGCGCCACACGCCCGGCTCCACGTGCACGTGCACGACCCGGCCCAGCACCAGGTTGCCGTTGCCGACCGGGTGGATACCGGCGACCTCGCACTCCATGTGCGCCTTCGCCTCCCGGACCCGGGGCGGCCGGACCCGGACCGACGGCACGGGGGTCACCCCCACCTCAAGAAACTCGTCCTGGTCGGGGCCGAAGTGTGCGCCGGAGTTGTCGAGCTGCTCCAGCAGCCCCTGGTCGGCCAGGTTCACCACGAACTGGCCGGTGGCCCGGATGTTGCGCAGCGTGTCCTTCTCGCCGATGGAGCTGAACGCGACGTGCGGCGGGTGGTCGGCGACCAGGCTGAAGTACGAGTACGGGGCGAGGTTGCGCCGGCCGGCGGGCGACACCGTGGAGATCCAGGCGATCGGCCGGGGCACCACCAGCGAGGTGATGAGCTGGTAGACGTCCGGCTTCGACCAGTCGGCCGGATCGACTTCCAGGGGCTCGTCCAGTTCCCTGGGGGCGAGCGCGGGCTGGATGGTCATAGCGACTCCAATCGGCGGGTCAGCGCGACATCCGGGTCAGCCACCGGTCGCCGAACTGCATCAGCGGGCAGTAGTTGGCGGCCCTCATGTGGCGCATCTTCCGCAGGGTGCTCGTCGCGTTCTGGGTCGTCGTACCGGGCTGGACCAGGGACCGTTCCCCGCCGACCAGCACTGCCGCGAGCGTGATGTGCCGTTCGAGGTCGAGCAGGTCGGCCTCCAGCACCTCGTCGCGGGCGTCGGCCAGCTCGGGGCGGGTCAGCATCAGGTCGGCGTACGGCTCGGGCACGGCGGTGATCAGTTCCTCGACCGCGGCCCGGTAGCGGCGGTGCTCGATCTGCATGACGCCGGTGAGGTTGATCGGCACGTACGGCGGCGACATGGTCGGGCGGACCACGTCCTGGTAGTACTTCGCCGGCATCGCACCACTGTGGATCATCGCGGCGGTGAAGCCGCGGATCAGGACGGCGGCGTCGGCCAGGGCGGCCGCCGCGGGCCCGTCCGCGCCGGCCCGGGTGTGCTCCACCGCCCGGTGGATCAGCGCGGCGGCGTAGACGTTGAGCACGAAGTAGTAGTGGTGGACCAGGAACCAGCGGTCCATCCAGTCCCCGTCCGGCCGGTACGCCGCGGCAGACTCCGCCAGGTTGTCTGGCGCCGCCATGTCGGCGGCCGTACCGTCTGGCGCCGCCGTGCCGGCGGCCGTACCGTTCGGCGTCGCCGTGCCGGCGGAACCGTTCGGCGCCGCCGGCTGGGTCGGCGGTGGTCCGGCCGGTACGTCGACCGGGGGGCCGTCGGGGGTCGAGCCGTTCGTCCCGCCGGCCGACGCCGGCCGCAGCAGCCGGAAGAGCAGCGACATGCTGGCGACCTCGGCGAGCACGTCGTTGATCTCCAGCATGGTGAGGCGGAGGTCGGCGAGCGTACGGAACACCGCCACGGCGGTCTGCGCGGCCTGCTGGTGCGGTGTCAGCGGGGTGTGCCGGACCCGGAAGTAGTCGGAGTGCACCGGGACCGGGGGCGGCAACCGCCACGGCTCCTCGACCGGGGCGATCGCGTCGAGCCGGGCGGCCAGCGCGGCGGTGCTGTCCACGGCGAACTCGAAGCGCCGGGCGACCTCGGTGCTGTTGCCGCCGCGCTGCATGGCGTCCATCAGCATGCCGAGGCTGGCCTCGGCGCTGGCCCACACCGCGCGGGTCGACGCGTCGAAGCGGGCCCGTTCCCACTGCACCGGATAACCGACCACCAGCAGCGGTACGCCGCCGGACGGGGCGGGCTCGGCCGGGTCGACCATGACACTGCTCCTCATCGCAGAGGCGGGGACGCGCCTGAGGCCCGTCCCCGCCGAAATCTGAACCGACGTCTCAGCTTCCGACCGGCACCGCACCGGTCAGGCTCAGCGGGATGCTGGAGTGGCCACGCAGCGTGGCGTTCTCCCAGAAGTGCGTCTCGCCGCTGACCCGCAGATCGGGGTAGCGCTTGAGGACCGCGGTCAGGGCGACCCGTCCCTCGATCCGGGCGATGATGTTGCCGAGGCAGGAGTGGGTGCCGCGGCCGAAGCCGAGGTGCGGGTTCGGCGCCCGGTCCATCACCAGTTCCTCGGGCCGGTCGAAGCGCGCCGGGTCGCGGTTGGCGGCCGCCAGAACGATGACGACCATGTCGCCCTTGCGCAGCCGGGCACCGCCCAGCGTGGTGTCCTCGGTGCAGACCCGGCTGACGACGTGGACCGGGCCGGAGAACCGGACCAGTTCCTCGACACCGGTGTCGACGTCCGACCACATCCGTTCGAGCGCGTCGGGGTTGGCGAGCAAGGTGGTCAGGGCGTTGCCGAGGAACCGGGCCGGTACCTCGAAGCCGGCGTGCCAGAAGGCCCGCAGCGAGTTGAAGAGCACGGCGTCCGGGTAGTCGACCTTGGCGCGGTTGGTGGCGACGTACCCGGAGATCCCGTCGGCGGGTCCGGTGGCCAGCCAGCGCGCGACGAAGTCGCTGAAGTGCTGCCGGGCGGTGAGACCGGCCTCCTCGCTGTTGGGGTCGAGGCCGGCGTCCATGCTGCGGTGCAGCTCGTCGTTGCGCTGCCGCCACTCCTCGTCCTTCTCCGGCGGCGGCATCCCGACGAGATCGGAGATGGTGCCCAGGGTGAAGGGGGTGGCGTAGTCGCTGACGAAGTCGATGCTGTCGCGTCCGGCCAGGTCGTCGAGCAGCCGCTCGGCGCGTTCGACCGCGTTGCGTTCCAGGGCGCCGAGGTCCTGGGAGCGCAGCGCGTCGACGGCGAAATGGCGCAGCGGGGTCTGGTCCGGCGGGTCGAGGGTTTGCAGGCTCAGCAACGGCCCCGGGGTGGGAATCCCGACCTTGCGGAAATCCGCCGCGAAGACGGCCGAATTCTTCAGCGCCTCGAGGCAGTCGGCGTGCCGGGTCAGGATCCAGGCGCCCAACTGCTCGTGCCAGTGCACCGGATCCGTTTCGCGTAGCTGTCGGTAGACCGGGTACGGGTCGCGGATCGTGTGCGGGTCGAGCGGATTGAAGATTTCCTTCTGGGAGCTCACTTCGGTCTGCCGATCTGGCCGGCGGGGCGGCCGGTGAGAAGTTTCCGTGGCCGAGAAGTGGTGCGTGCGATCGAGTGGGCCGTGGCCCGGCCACGCCGGCCGGGCCACGGCGCACTACCCTAGTTTCAGTGCAGGTAACGCATGGCCTTCCCTCCTTTCGCGATGGCGGACCGGGGAAAGCCAGGGACGCGCCCACGCGTTACGGCACTTCGCCCCTGACGACTGAGCCGGATAATGCGAATCGATTGTCTACCTGGGCGAGGCGTAACTGGATTCTTCGGCCCGGTGCGCAAACGGGTCAAGCGGATCTGACAGATCTTTCTAATTCCTGAAAGCGAACGGTCCGGCCGTCGCGCGGTGTTCCGGAAACGAAGTGGCCAGGCAGAGAGTCAGCAAGAAATCTATCAAGCATCAGCTTGTTTTCCGATCGACTCGTTAACGTGTAATCCGCGTTGATCCGCTCAGTTATTGGAGCCCTGGATCGAGAGAGGACGGAGCACACGGTGTCGAGTGTCCGCGAACAGGTAGCAGAGCTGTCCGATGAGGAGAAGCGTGCTCTCCTGGCCCAGTTGCTCGGCCAGGACGGCAACCGGGAAGGTGAGCGACTGCTGCCCCCGCAGCGTCGGTACTGGGTGTTGCACCAGGTCTCGCCACAGGTCCCCACCCATGTCGTACGCACCGTCGACGTGACGGGCGAACTGGACGTCAGCCGGTTGGAGCAGGCCTTCAACCTGCTGGTCGACAGGCATGAGCAACTACGCACGAGTTTCGTCAGCGTGGAGGGCCGGCCGGTGGCCGCGCTCGCCGACGCCGGCGCCGTACGGCCCGGCATCGCCACGTTCGAGGTCGGCGACGGAACCGCCGAGCCGGCGGAGGAGGCGCTGCACAAGGTGCGGGTCCGGGAGGCGGGCCGCCCCTTCGACCTGGACGTCGCCCCGCTGGCCCGGGTCGCCGTCGTACGGCGCACCGCCGACCACCACGAGGTGCAGCTCACCGCGCACCAGATGATCGCCGACGAGGTGACCGCAGACCTGCTGCTCGGCCAGCTCGCCGAGGCGTACGACGCGCTGTCGGCCGGCCGTGAACCGGCGGAGGCGCCGGTGGCGGCGTCGGTCACCGCGGTCGTCGACCGGCAGCGGAGCTGGCTCGGCACCGCCGCGGCCCGCCGCGAGATGGAGTTCTGGACCCGGCGGCTGGCCGCCGTGCCGAACCTCGACCTGCCGATCGACCACCCGCGTCCGCTCGACCGGATGCCGCTGCTCAAGGGTGCCCGCAGCACCGTGGAGCTGGGCCCGGAACTGGTCGCCGCCGCCCGCGAACTCGCCGCGGCGCAGGGCACCGACCTGTCGTCGGTGGCGATGGCCGGCCTGCTCGCCGTCGTGGCCCGCTACACCCGCGAGAAGGACATCGCCATCGGCATCCCGGTCGCCGGCCGCGACGACGCCGAACTCGCCAACACGCTCGGCACCCTGGAGAACACCGTCGTCGTACGCAGCGAGGTCGGCGCCGACACGACGCTGCGCCAGCTCGTCGACCAGGTGCACGCCAACACCGAGCAGGCCCGGGCGCACCAGCAACTGCCGTTCGAGCAGGTCGTGGCGAAGCTGCGCCCGGAGGCCGACTTCAGCCGCTCGCCGCTGCACCAGATCCGGTTCGTCGACAGCCAGCCGAAGTTCGACACCCGCGAGATCGGTGGTGCGAGCTGGCGGCTGGCGGACGTCGACAGCGGCCTGGCCGCCTTCGACCTGACCGTCTACCTGCGCCACACCGAGGACGGCCGGACGCTGCTGCACGGCGAGTACAACGCCGAGCTGTTCAAGTCCGAGACCATCGGCCTGTTCCTGGAGCACCTGACCACGCTGCTCACCCGGGCGCTGGCCGAGCCGGACCGGGGCTGCGCCAGCCTGCCGATGCTGTCGGAGGCCGAGACGGCCAAGGTGCTCACGGAGTGGAACGACACCGCGGTCGACTACCCCCGCGACGCCCTGCTGCACGACCTGATCACCGCACAGGCCGCCCGTACGCCGGACGCGCTGGCGGTCATGGCCGGCTCGGACCGGATCACCTACCAGGAGCTGGACACGTGGTCGAACCGGCTGGCCCGGCGGCTGCGCGCCCTCGGGGTCGGCCCGGAGACGCTGGTCGGGGTGACCGCGAGCCGGAAGATCGGCACGGTCGTCGCGTTCCTCGGCGTGATGAAGGCCGGCGGCGGCTACGTGCCGATCGATCCGGACCAGCCCGCCGACCGGCTCAGCTCGCTGCTGGCCGACGCCGGCATCCGGGTGATGGTCGCCGCCGACGACCAGGCCGCGTTCCACCAGGAGGCGAGCGACGTGTGGGTCCGCCCGGACTCCGCCGACGTCGACGCGGAATCCGACGAGGCGCTGCCGAAGCTGGTCGACGCCGACAACGTCGCGTACGTCATCTACACCTCCGGCTCGACCGGCCGCCCGAAGGGCGTCGTCGTGCCGCACCGGCAGATCGTCAACTCGACGCTGGCCCGCAGCGGCTTCGGCCGCGAGGCGCCCGAGGCGTACGCGATCCCGGTGGCCCTGTCGTTCGACGCCTCGGCGGCCGGCCTCTACTGGACGCTGACCAGCGGCGGCCGGGTGGTGCTGCCCAGCGAGGACCAGGTGCGCAACCCGGCGCTGCTGGCCCGGCTGGTGCAGCACGAGCGGGTCACCCACATCACCCACATGCCGTCGTACTACCAGCTCCTGCTCGCCGCCGGCGGCCGTCAGCTGATCTCGCTGAAGGACATCTCGGCCGGTGGTGACGTCTTCCCGGCGCAGCTCGCCGTGGACCACTACAAGACCCTGCCGTGGGCGCACCTCTACAACGACTACGGTCCCACCGAGGTCACCGTCTGGGCGACCGCCCAGCTCTCCACTGCGGAGGAGGACGGCGCGAGCGTCCCGATCGGGCGGCCGATCAACAACACCCGGGTCTACCTGCTCGACGAGCAGCTCAACCCGGTGCCGGTCGGCGTGCCCGGCGAGATCTACGTCGCCGGTGACGGGCTGGCCCGGGGCTACCTCGGCCAGGCCGGCGCGACCGCCGACCGGTTCGGACCCGACCCGTTCGCCAGCACCCCCGGCGCCCGCATCTACCGCACCGGCGACCTGGCCCGGCACCTGCCGGACGGCCGGCTGGAGTTCCTCGGCCGGGTCGACACCCAGGTGAAGATCCGCGGCTTCCGGATCGAACTCGGCGAGATCGAGAACGTGCTCCAGGGCCACGAGGGGGTGCTCAGCGCGGTCGCCGACGCCCGCCGCCACCCGACCGGCGACGACGCCGACCTGATCGCCTGGATCATCCCGGCCGACGCGGCCGCGCCGCCGTCGGAGACCGACCTGGTCGCGCACCTCAAGCGGCAACTGCCGCACTACATGGTGCCGGGCCAGATCGTGGTCTGCGAGGAGTTCCCGCTCAACGCGCACGGCAAGGTCGACCGCCGGGCCCTGCCCGACCCGGTCGCCACGCCGATCTCGCTGCCCAGCGGCGAGGTGCCGCGCCGGCGGATCGAGAAGGAGATCGCCGACGTCTTCTCCGAGGCGCTCGGTGTCGCCCGGGTCGGCCTGCACGACGACTTCTTCTCGTTCGGCGGCAGCTCGCTCCAGCTCTCCCGGGTCGGTGCCCGGCTGTCCAAGGCGTACGGCCTGGAACTGCCGCTGCACGCGCTGTTCAGCACGCCGACCGTCGCCGGGGTGGCGGCCCGCGTCGAGCTCTACGAGCGGGAGGGCTTCGAGGGTCTGAAGGCCACCCGGGACGCGGCCGACGACCTCGACCGCGAGTCGGAGCTGGACGAGACGATCACCGGCGAGAACCTGGCGCAGGCGGACTTCTTCGCCCCGAAGGCGATCCTGCTCACCGGCGCCACCGGCTACTTCGGCGTCTTCCTGCTCGACCAGCTCATCGACCAGACCGAGGCCGACATCTACTGCCTGGTCCGGGCCCGGGACGTACCGGGGGCGATCCGGCGGCTCAAGGAGACCTGCGCCCACTACGAGGTGCCGTGGGACGACCGGTTCGAGCGCCGGGTCAAGGCGGTCGTCGGCGACCTCGGCAAGCCGCTCTTCGGCCTGTCGCCGTCGATCTTCGACGACCTGGCCAAGCTGATCGACGTCATCTACCACAACGGCGCGCTGGTCAACTTCTCGATGCCGTACTCGGCACTGAAGGCGCCCAACGTGGACGGCACGGTCGAGATGCTCCGGCTGGCCTCGCGCTACAAGGCCAAGCAGGTGCACTTCGTCTCCACCATCGACGTCTTCATCGCCGGTCACATGAACCGGCCGTTCCTCGAGCGGGAGCTGCCGAGCCGTCCGCCGCAGGTGCCCTTCAGCTACCCGCAGAGCAAGTGGGTCAGCGAGAAGATCATCATGAAGGCCAAGCAGCGCGGCCTGCCGGTCAGCATCTACCGGCCGTCGATCATGATGGGGCACCCGAAGACCGGTGCCTGCCACGCGCAGAACTACGTGCTCACCGCACTGCGCGGCTTCCTGGAGTTCGGCATCCTGCCCGACTACCCGGAGTCGATGAACGCCATCACCCTCGACTACGCCAGCGCCGCGATGGTGCACGTGTCGCGGCAGGAGGCGTCGCTCGGCAACATCTACCACCTCTGGAACACCGAGGCGATCCCGCACAACGCGCTGTTCCCCTGGATCCAGTCGTTCGGCTACAAGTTCGACACCGTCGACTTCGACGAGGCCGTCCAGCTGGCGATCAACGCGGGTCCGGACCACCCGATCTACCCGATGGTCCCCGTCCTGCTGCTCTACACCAGCGGTGACGCCGGACTGGAGATGTCGATGGAGACCGAGGACGCCATCGACAACCGGTCGGAGTGCATCAACCTCCTCGACGGCATCAAGGGCACCGGCTACAAGCCCGCCCCGCTGGACGAGAAGTACATGCACGACTGCCTCGCCTACCTGGTCCGCCACGGCCAGCTCGACCCGCCGGAGGCGTTCCCCCGGCGGCGGTGACCCGGTGGCGCCTCCCCGTACCCCACCCGGGGAGGCGCCACCGTCACCCGCCAACGCCCCAAGACCGGCAGCGCGCGGTCACCCCGACCGCCGTACCCCCGAGGAGACGCACCGATGAGCACCGACACCGACCTGTCCACGTTCGCCGTCGTGGTCAACGACGAGGAGCAGTACTCGGTCTGGCCGGCCGGCCGTACCCTGCCCGCCGGCTGGCGGGAGACCGGGTTCACCGGGCCGCGCGGCGCCTGCCTGGCGCACGTCGACGAGGTCTGGACCGACCTGCGCCCGAAGTCGCTCCGGCAGCGCATGGGCGCCTGAATCCCCGATCCCGGAACCACTTGCGGAGGCAGGTAATGAGCAATCCCGAAGCCGGCCCGAAGCTGTCGGCGGCAAAGGCCGAGCTGCTGCGCCGCTGGCGCGCCGGTGAGTCGGTGGCCGGCACCCCGGCCGCCGCGGAGCCGACCATCCCGGCGTTCGGGACCGGGCCGGCACCGCTGACTCCGGCCCAGCACCGCCTGTGGTTCCTGGACCGGCTGTTGCCCGGCTCCGCCGCCTTCAACCTGAGCCACTGCGTCGCCCTCGACGGCCGGCTCGACCCGACCGCGCTGGACGCCGCGCTGACCGACCTGGTCGAGCGGCACGACGTCCTGCGTACGGTCGTGGCGACCGTCGAGGGTGAGGCGCGGCAGGTGATCCGCGACGAGGCCCGCCCCGTCGCCGAATGGGTCGACCTGACCGACCTGCCCGCCGACCGGGCCCGCGCGCAGGCGCTGGAGCAGGCCCGCGAGGCGGCCGACACCCCGATGGACCTCGCCACCGGGCCGCTGGCCCGGCTGGTCGTCTACCGGCTGCCCGACACCGACCTGATGCTGCTGGTGGTGCACCACGTCATCGCCGACGGCTGGGCGCTCGGCGTCGCGCTGCGCGAACTGTCCCGGCACTACCGGTCCCGGCTCGCCGGTACCGCACCCGCCGCCCCCGCGCCCGGCCCCCGGTTCGCCGACTTCGCCGCCTGGCAGCACGACACCGCCGGCGACCTGTCGACCGAACGCGACTACTGGCGCGACCGGCTGGCCGGGATGCGCGCCCCCGAACTCCCCACCGACCTGCCCCGCCCGCCGGAGTTCGGCTACGCCGGCGACTGGCGCCCGGTCAGCCTGCCGGAGCCGGTCGACCGGGCCGTACGCGACCTCGCGCGGGCCCAGGACGCCACCCCGTACCACGTGCTGCTGGCCGCCCTGACCGTGGTGCTGAACCGCTGGACCGGGCAGCGCGACATCGTCGTCGGCGGCGCGGTCACCGGCCGCGAACTCGGGCAGACCCACGGCATGCTCGGCAACTTCACCAACACGGTGGCGCTGCGCAACGAGGTGACCGCCGGCGCCACGTTCCGCGACCTGCTCGCCTCGGTACGCCTGAACACGCTGGCCGCCCTGGCCCACCAGCGGCTGCCCTTCGACCAGGTGGTCGCCGACCTGAACCTGCCACGCAGCGCCGCCCACGCCGGGCCGCTGCCGGTCACCTTCGTGCTGCAGCCCGGCGGCCCGGTACGCGACTTCGGCGGCCTCGCCGCCGAGCCGATCCAGCTCGGCTGGCGGACCAGCCGGGCCGACCTCGAACTGCACATGTGGGACCAGCCGACCCTGCACGGCGGGCTGGTCTTCCGCACCGACCTGTTCGAGGCGGTCACCGCCGACCGGCTGGCCGCCCGGCTCACCGCCGCTGTCGCCGACCTGGTCGCCCACCCCGACCTGCCGCTGGCCGAGCAGACGCTGCTGCCGCCGGACGAGCGCGCGGTGCTGGCCCGCTGGTCGGCCGGACCGAGCCGGCCCGCGCCGGCCGGGACGATCACCGAACTGGTCGCCGGGCAGGTACGCGCCCGGCCCGACGCGACCGCGGTCACCGGGGTCGGGGGCACCCTCGACTACGCCGGGCTGGCCCGGACCGCCGACCGGCTGGCCGCCCGGCTCGCCGCGGCCGGCGTACGGGCCGAGACCCCGGTCGCGGTCTGCCTGGAACGCGGCGCCGGCCTGGTCAGCGCCGCCCTCGGCGTGCTGCGTGCCGGCGGCTGCTACCTGCCGCTGGACCCGGCGTACCGGCCCGGCCGGCTCGCCGCCGCCCTCGACGACGCCGGGGCGACGGTGCTGGTCTGCGCGAGCACCGACGAGGCGGCCCGGATCACCGCGGAGACCGGCCGGGAGCTGACCGTACTGCTCTGGCCGGAGCCGAACCCCGGCGCGGAACTTGCCGGGCCGGAATCGGACGCCGGCGCGGACGCGCCCGACACCTGGGAGCCGCCGGCGGTCGACCCGGACGCGCTGGCCTACCTGATCTACACCTCGGGCTCGACCGGCCGGCCGAAGGGCGTCGCGGTCACCCACCGGTCCGCGGTCAACTACCTGGTCTCGCTCGCCGAGGAACACGGCTTCGACGAGCGGACCGTGCTCGGCGCGATCGCCTCGCCCGCGTTCGACGCCTCGGTCGCCGAACTGTTCGGGCCGCTGTCGGTCGGCGGCACCGTCCACCTCGTCGACGCCGAGGACATGGTCGACGGCAACCGGCTGGCCAACGCCCTGCGGGCCGGCGCGGTTACCACGATCTCCGGCACCGCCACCGTCTGGCAGCTCCTGCGCGGCGCCACCGAGCAGGTCCACATCGACGCCCTCGTCGGCGGCGAGCGGGTCGGCGACGACCTGGCCCACTACCTGGCCACCACCCAGCGCTCGGCGTGGACCCAGTACGGCCCCACCGAGGCCACCGTCTGGGTCACCGTCACCCGGCTCGACCCGGACGGGCCGGTGTCGCTGGGCCGCCCGGTCCGCAACGTCACCTGTCACCTGCTGGACGAGGACATGCAACCGGTCCCGATCGGCGCGGTGGGCGAGGTCTGCGTCGGCGGGGTCGCGCCGGCCCGCGGCTACGCCAACCGGCCCGGCCTGACCGCCGACCGGTTCGTGCCGGACCCGGCCGGCGAGCCCGGCGCCCGGATGTACCGCACCGGCGACTTCGCCCGCTACCGGCCGGACGGCACGCTGCAGTTCGCCGGCCGGCGCGACGAGCAGGTCAAGGTCCGCGGTTTCCGGATCGAGCTGGGCGAGATCGCCTCGGTCGCCGAACGGCACCCGGCGGTGGCCCAGGCCGCGGTCACCGTGTTCCCCGACCCGTCGACCGACGACCAGCTCCTGGTGGCGTACCTGGTGCGGCGGGCCCGGCCCGGCGACCCGGATACCGACCTGGTGCCGACCGTACGCCGGCACCTGCGCGACGCGCTGCCGGCGTACATGGTGCCGGACCGGTTCGTGGTGCTTCCCGAGCTGCCGGTGACCGGCACCGGCAAGGTCGACCTCAACGCGCTGCCGGCGCCGGCCGGCAACGTGCGCCGCACCGACGTCGCCTACGTCGCACCGCGCACGGCGCTGGAGATCGAGATCACCAAGGACGTCGAGGAGTTCCTGGAGATCGACCGGGTCGGTCTGCACGACGACTTCTTCGAGCTGGGCGGCCACTCGATCCGGGCCGCGCAGCTCGTGGTGCGGATGCAGGAGCGGTACGGCGTCGAGATCGTCATGCAGAAGCTCTTCGCCTCCCCGACGGTGGAGCACCTGGCCACGCTGATCTCCGCCGATCAGGACCGGCGCAAGCAGCTCGCCGACGAGCGCGAGGGGCTGCGCCGCATGGTCGGCGAGTTGTCGGACGACAAGCTCGACGGGCTGCTCGCCAGCCTGCTGGCGCAGCAGGGCCAGCGGCCGCCGGCCCCGTGACGGGCCGGCTTCCACCGGCGTCGTGACTTCGACCGCGTCCACCGGATCGTGACCTGGAGGAACCGATGCAGTTCGGCATGTTCTTCGAGCTTCAGCTGCCCCGGCCGTGGGCGGCCGACAGCGAACAGAACCTCATCAACAACGCCCTCACCTGGGCCGAGCTGGGCGAGGCCGCGGGCATCGATTACGCCTGGGCGCAGGAGCACCACTTCCTGGAGGAGTATTCGCACTCCACCGCCCCGGAGGTGTTCCTCGCCGCGGTCAGCCAGCGCACCACCCGGATGCGGGTCGGGCACGGCATCGCGCTGATGGCCCCGGCCTACAACCACCCGGCCCGGGTCGCCGAACGGGTGGCCATGCTCGACCTGGTCAGTGGCGGCCGGGTGGAGTGGGGGACCGGCGAGTCCAGCTCCCGGCTGGAACTGGAGGGCTTCCGCGTCAACTACATCGAGAAGCGGGCGATGTGGGCCGAAGGGGCCCGCGAGGCGGCCCGGATGATGGCCGCCGATCCCTACCCCGGCTACCGGGGCAAGTACTTCTCGATGCCGTCGCGCAACGTCGTACCGAAGCCGGTGCAGCGGCCGCACCCGCCGATGTGGGTGGCCTGCACCAACCGGGACACGTTGAAGATGGCCGCCCGGCTCGGCCTCGGCGCGCTCACCTTCTCCTTCATGGACCCGGGCGAGGCGCGTTTCTGGGTCAACGAGTACTACGAGACCTTCAAGCGGGAGTGCACCCCGATCGGGCAGACGGTCAACCCGAACGTGGCGATGCTGGCCGGCGTCATGTGCCACCCGGACGCCGAGGTCGCCCGGGCCCGGGGCCTGGAGGGGCAGCAGTTCTTCAAGTGGGCGCTGGCGCACTACTACCGGTTCGGCGCCCACGTACCCGGCCGGACCAATCTCTGGGAGGAGTTCAAGGCCAGCGAGCCGGAGCCGATGGCCGGGCTCGGCGGGGTCAACGACCCGGCCGGCGCGCGCGAGCACTTCCGGGGGCTGGAGGAGGCCGGCGTCGACCAGCTCATCCTGTTGCAGCAGGGCGGCCGGTACGAGCACGAGCACATCTGCGAGTCGCTGGAGCTGCTCGGCACCTCGGTGCTTCCGGAGTTCGCCGAGCGGCACGCGATCCGCCAGGCGAAGAAGCAGGCCGAGCTGGAGCCGTACATCGAGCGGGCGCTGTCGCGGGTCACCCCGATCGAGGCGGCGCCGGACGAGGTCGTCGAGTCGTACCCACGGCTGTGGGAGCGCGAGGGCGTCACCAAGGAGCACGTCGGCACGCAGCGGGCGCTGGACGCGGCCTCGCTGTGGCGGCTGCACGTCGGCGGCTCCGGTGCCGGGCGCCGGGGGCCGGGCAATGGCTGACACCCTGGCCGCCCTGGTACGCGAGCGCGCCGACCGGCAGGGCGACGAACTCGCGTACTCGTTCCTGGCCGACGGCGAGCAGGAGCGGCACGACCTGACGTACGGGCAGCTCGCCGACCGGGCCGGCGCCGTCGCCGCGTTCCTGGCCAGGCGGGTGGCCCAGGGCGGCCGGGTGGTGCTGGTCTTCGAGCCCGGCCCGGACTTCCTGGTGGCCTTCTTCGCCTGCCAGCTGGCCGCGGTCGCGGCGGTGCCGGTGTATCCGCCGTCGCCGGCCAAGCCGCTGCCCGGTCTGGCCAACCTGGACCGGGTCGTCGCCGACTGCCGGGCCGAACTGGTGCTGACCAGTGCCGCCGGCGCGGGGTTCGCCGCCGCGGCCGGCGGGTTCGGCGGGCTGGCGGCGGTGCCGTGGACGGCCATGCCGGACGCCGAGGCGGCCGGGCGGGACGCCCCGGCACCGGCCGTCCGGGTGACCCCGGACGCGCTGGCCCTGCTGCAGTACACGTCCGGGTCGACCGGCACGCCGAAGGGCGTCATGCTGCGCCAGGAGCACCTGCTGGCGAACCTCGACTCGATGCACTGGTTCGTCGGCCGCCCGGCGACCGGCACGGTCGTCTCCTGGCTGCCGATGTACCACGACATGGGGCTGATCGGGACCGCGCTGTACCCGGTCTACCGGGGCATCCCGGGGCACCTGATGTCGCCGGTGCACTTCCTGCACCGGCCGCTGCGCTGGCTGCGGCTGATCACCCGGGTCGGCGCGACGATCAGCGGCGGCCCGAGTTTCGCGTACCAGTTGTGTGCCCGCCGGGTGGCCGCCGACGACCTCGCCGAACTCGACCTGTCCACCTGGGAGGTCGCGTTCAACGGCGCCGAGCCGATCAACGCCGAGGTGCTTACCACCTTCGAGACGACGTTCGCCCCGGCCGGGCTGCGTCCGGGCACCGTGGTCGGCTGTTACGGGATGGCCGAGGCGGCGCTGCTGATCACCGGCGCCCGGCGCGGCGACGAGCCCCGGATCCTGCGGGTCCGCGAGGACGGCCTCCAGGCCGGCAAGGCGGTCGCCTGCGCCGCCGACGAGCCCGGCCGCAACCTGGTCAGCTCGGGCCGGCTGCCGCCCGGACACGACGTGCGGATCGTCGACCCCGACGGCGGGCGCGAGCTGCCCGACGGGCAGGTCGGCGAGATCTGGTTCGCCGGGCCGAGCCTCAGCCACGGCTACTGGCGCAAGCCGGCCCAGACGGCGGCGGCGTTCGGCGCCCGCCTCGACGGTGCCGGTGCCGGCGGCTTCCTGCGCACCGGCGGTTTCCTGCGTACCGGCGATCTGGGTTTCCTGCGGGACGGGCAGCTCTTCGTCACCGGCCGGGTCAAGGACCTGCTCATCGTCCGGGGCCGCAACGTCTACCCGCAGGACGTCGAGGAGACCGCGCAGAACGTCGACCCGCGGCTGCGGCGCGGTGCCGGCGTCGCCGTCAGCCGTCCCGGCCGGTTCGGCGACGGGATCACGCTCGTCCAGGAGGTGTCCACCCGCGACCCGGAGCACCTGCGCCGGCTGGCCGGCGCGATCCGGGGCGCGGTGCTGACCGAGCACCAGGTGCCGATCGACGAGATCTACCTGGTGGTGCCGCGCAGTGTCGGCAAGACCTCCAGCGGGAAGCTGCGCCGGGCCGCGACCGCCGCCGCGGTACGGGCCGGCGACGTCGCCGTACTCCACCACGACGTCCATCCGGAAGAGCACGACGTCCACCCGGAATCGCACGACGTCCATCCGGAACAGGAGGAGACCGAATGATCCCGGCCGAGCGGGCGGACGAGTTCCGGAACTGGCTGGTCGGGCGGATCGCCGCCCTCGCCGGCCGCCCGGCCGGCGACGTCGACCCGACCGACACCTTCACCGCGAACGGGCTGGACTCGGTGCGGCTGGCCCGCCTCGCCGAGGAGGCCGGCCGGGAGTGGGGCGGCACGGTCGACCCGGTGGTGCTCTTCGAGAACCCGACCGTCGACGCCGTCGTCGACCACCTGACCCGCCCGCCGCGTCCGGATCGGGGGGCGGCGGCACCGGCCGTCACACCGGACGGCGGGCCGGTGGCGGTCGTCGGGCTCGCCTGCCGGATGCCGGGTGCCGCCGACGCGGCGGCCTTCTGGGACCTGCTGCTCGCCGGCCGGCCGGCCGTCGGGCCGGTCCCGCCGGACCGCTGGTCGGCCGACCTCGTCGCGACCGACCCGGCCGAGCCGGGCCGGATGGTCAGCGGGTACGGCGGATTCCTCGACGACGTCGCCGGCTTCGACGCCGGGTTCTTCCGGATCACCGGGGCCGAGGCCGACGGCATGGACCCGCAGCAGCGGCTGCTGCTGGAGACGTGCTGGGACGCGGTGCAGGACGCGGCGGAACCGGCCGCCGGGCTGCGCGGCTCGGCGACCGGCGTCTTCGTCGGCATCTCCACCAACGACTACGCGCACCGGCAGATCGCCGACCGCGAGCTGATCGGCCGGCACACCGCGACCGGCAACTCGCTGGCCGTCGCGGCGAACCGGGTCTCGTACGTCTTCGACTGGCGTGGCCCGAGCGTCGCGGTCGACACCGCCTGCTCGTCGTCGCTGGTCGCCGTCCACCTCGCGGTCCGGGCGCTGCGGGCCGGCGAGTGCGACCGGGCGGTGGCCGGCGGCGTCAACGTGATCCTCGACCCGGAGCTGTCGATCGGGCTCAGCAAGGCCGGGATGCTCGCCCCGGACGGGCGCTGCAAGACGTTCGACGCCGAGGCCGACGGCTACGTACGGGGCGAGGGCTGCGGGGTCGTCGTGCTGAAGCGGCTCGCCGACGCGGTCGTGGCCGGCGACCGGATCTACGCGGTGATCGGTGGCAGCGCGGTCAACTCCGACGGCGCCTCGAACGGGCTGACCGCGCCGAACCCGGCCGCCCAGCGGGCCGTGCTGCGGGCTGCCTGGGCCGACGCCGGGACCAGTCCGGCCGCCGCCGGCTACCTGGAGTGCCACGGCACCGGCACCCTGCTCGGCGACCCGATCGAGGCCCGGTCACTGGCCGAGGTCCGGGGCACGGCCGTGCCGGCCGGCGGCCCGGCCGCCGACGACGCGGCGCCCGGCGGTCAGGCCGCCGACGGCGGGACGCCCGGCGGGGACGCGCCGCTGCTGATCGGGTCGGTGAAGACGAACATCGGGCACCTGGAGTCCGCCGCCGGCATCGCCGCCCTGATCAAGACGGTGCTCGCCGTGCACCACGGCACGATCCCGCCCAGCCTCAACTTCCGCCGCCCCAACCCGGCGATCCCGTTCGACGACTGGGGGCTGCGGGTGGTCACCGAGCCGACCCCGTGGCCGGCCGGAAACCGGTACGCCGGGGTGAGCGGGTTCGGCTTCGGCGGCACCAACGCGCACGTCGTGCTGACCGCCGCACCCGCCGTACCGGCCCCGGCGGCGCCGGCCGGACCGCTGGTGGTGCCGCTGACCGGCCGCAGCCCGGCCGGGCTGGCCGCGCTGGCCCGGGACACCGCCGAACTGGCCGCGGCCGGACCCGAGCCGGCCCGGCTGGCGGCGCTCGCCGCGACGATGGCGACGAGGCGCACCCGGCACCGGCCGTACCGCCTGGCGGTCGCCGCCGAACCCGCCGACCTGGTGCCGGCGCTGCGCGCGGCGGCCGACCGGCTCGCCCGGCCCGGTGACCCGCCGGTGGCCGCGCCACCGGCCGCGCCCGCCGTCTGCCTCGTCTTCTCCGGCCAGGGCGGCCAGTGGGCCGGGATGGGCCGCGAACTGCTCGCCACCCAGCCGCTCTTCCGGTCCACGATCCGGCGTTGCGACGAGGCCGCGGCCGACCTGCTCGACTGGTCGATCGAGGAGGTGCTGGCCGGCGACCGGCCCGCCGACCTCGACGACACCGCCGTCGCCCAGGTGCTGATCGTCGCCGTCCAGCTCGGCCTGGCCGCGGTGTGGGAGTGCTTCGGCGTACGCCCCGCCGCCGTGGTCGGCCACAGCGTCGGGGAGATCTCGGCGGCCGTCGTCGCCGGGGCGCTGTCGCTGCCCGACGGGATCGCCCTGGCCGTGCGCCGGGGCGCCGCCATGGGCCGCGGTGGGCCGGGCGCGATGCTGGCCGTCGGGCTCGACCCCGACACCGCGACCGCCCGGTACGGCGACCGCGTCGACCTGGCGGCGGTCAACAGCCCGGGTTCGGCGGTGCTGTCCGGCCCGGCCGCCGACCTCGACGCGATCGCCGCCGAACTGGCCGGCGAGGACGTCTGGACCCGCCGGCTGCCGGTCGCGTACGGCTTCCACAGCCGGCTTATGGACGGCGCGGCCGCCGAGCTGGCCGGGCTGCCGGCGCCGCCGGTCCGCGAACCCGGTGTCCCGTTCTTCTCCACCGTGCTCGCCGGCCGGATCGGGGTCGCGGAGCTGACCGACGGCTACTGGGCGAGGGGCGTACGCGCCCCGGTCCGGTTCGCCGACGCGGTCACCGCGATGCTCGCCGACCCGGCCGTGGCCGGCGGTGCGGTGCTGCTGGAGGTCGGCCCCCGGCCGGTGCTCGGGTCGGCGCTGCGCCGGACCGCCCCCGCCACCCCGGCGATGTCCACCGTGGATGGTGAGGACGGCCAGTGGCTCGGTGTGCTGCGGGCCGCCGCCGACCTCTACCGGTACGGCGTCGAGGTCGACTGGCGGCACGTCTACCCGGACCGGCAGCCGGTGGTGAGCACCCCCGGCCACCCGTGGGACCGCACCCGGCACTGGATCGAGCGCCGGTCGCCGGGCCGGACCTCCCCGGTCGGGCTGCTCGGCGCCCCGGTCGACCTGGCCGACGCCGGTGGCCGCCGGATCTGGCAGGCCGAGATCGACCCCCGGCTGCTGCCGTCGCTCGCCGACCACCGGGTCGGCGGCACCGCCGTGTTCCCGGCCGCCGGCTACGCCGAGATCCTGCTGCGGGCCGCCGAGGCACTGGACGCCGACCTGGTGCCGGCCAACCTCGCCTTCGTCCGGCCGCTGCCGGTCGACGGGCGCGTCCTGCTCCAGTGCACCGTCGACGAACGCGACGGTGGGCGTACGGCCACCGTGCACGCCCGGCCGGTCGACGGGACCGGCTGGCAGGTGCACGCCACCGCCGACCTGCTGCCCCGGGGCGCGGCCCCGGCCCGGCCGGACCTCGACGCGGTGCGCGCCCGCTGCCCGCACCCGGTGCCGACCGACGCCCTCTACGCGGCGCTCGCCGGGCGGGGCCTGTCGTACGGTCCGGCGTTCCGGGGGGTGGCCGACGTGCTGGCCGGCGAGAACGAGGCACTGGCGGCGCTGACCGTGCCGGCCGCGGACCCGGCGACCCGGCGGGCGCGGCTGCTCGACGCCGCCTGCCACGCGGTCGCGGCCACCGTCGCCGGCCGGTCGGTCGGCGGTGACGCGCCGGTGCTGCCGGTCGCCGCCGGCGAGCTGACCTGGTGGGGCGAACCCGACGCCGTCACCGACGTCCTGGCCACCGTCACCGAGGCGGGGCCCGCCGACCTGGTCGCCGACGTACTGCTGCTCGGTGACGGGGCGCCGGTCGCCCTGCTGCGGGCGCTGCGGCTGCACCGCACGGCGGCGCCGGACGCCGCCGCGCCGGACGGGCTGCGCCACTACCGGCTGCTGTGGCGCGAGCAGCCGGCCGAACCGGTGGCCGGCGACCCGGGTCACTGGCTGGTCCTGGCCCCGCCGGCCGGACCCGGCCTCGACCTGGCCCGCAAGCTCGCCACCGACGCCGACCGGATCGAACTGGTGGTGTGTGCCGCCGATCCGGCCCGGGCGGCCGGGGAGACCTGGCTCGACCCGACCTCGCCGGCGGACTTCGCCCGGCTGATCGACCGGGCCGGCCCGGACCTCACCGGCGTGCTGCACCTGCTGGCCGTCGACGACGACCCGGCGGCCGGCCGGGCCGGCGGCGGGGACCCGGCCGCTGCCGGTGGCACGACGGACCTCGACCCGGTCGCCCTGCCGGTGGAGTCCGCCCTGCACCTGATCCGGGCGGTCACCTTCGCGGCCGCGGCCCGCCCGCCCCGGCTGGTGCTGGCGACCGTCGGCGCCCAGCCGGTCGGCGACCGGCCGGTCACCGCGCCGCTCGGCGCCACCCTGTGGGGGCTGGCGAAGACGCTGCCCATCGAGCACCCGCTGCTGCCGCTGGTCTGCGTCGACCTGGACCCGGCCGGCGACCCGGTGCCCGCGCTGCGCTCCGAACTCGCCGCCGCCGGCCCGGACGCCGAGGTCGGCTACGCCGGCACCGCCCGCCACGTACGGCGGATCGTCGCCGAGCGGCCACCGGCCGGTGCGCCGCTGCGCCTGGACCCCGAGGCCGTCTACCTGGTGACCGGCGGCACCGGCGCGCTCGGCCTCCAGGTGGCCGGCCGGCTGGCCGACCGGGGCGCCCGGCACCTGGTGCTGGTGTCCCGGCACGGCGCGGACGGGCCGCTGCCGGCGACCCTCACCGACCGGTGCGACGTACGGGTGGTCCGCGCCGACGTCGCCGACCGGGGCGCCCTGGCGGCCGCGCTGGCGCCGGTACGCGACACCGGCCGGCCGCTGCGCGGGGTGGTGCACGCCGCCGGGCTGCTCGACAACGGCGCGCTGCTCGACCTCGCCCCGGCGCAGGTGCGCGCGGTGCTGGCGCCCAAGGTTCTCGGCGCGACCCATCTGCACGAGCTGACCGCCGCCGACCCGCTGGACTGGTTCGTGCTGTTCTCGTCCGCGGCCGGTGTCCTCGGCTCTCCCGGGCAGGCCAACTACACCGCCGCCAACGCCTGGCTCGACTCGTACGCCCACCACCTGCGCGCCGCCGGGCGGGCCGCCGTCTCCGTCGACTGGGGACCGTGGGCCGACGCCGGGATGGCCGCCGAACACGAGGACAGCCTCGACCGCGAGCTGCGGGTCGGGGCGAGCGCCATCCTGCCGGCCGCCGGCCTCGACGCGCTGGAGGCGGCGATCGCCGCCGGCCTGCCGCAGCCGGTGGTGCTGCCGTTCGACCTCAGCGACCTGGTGCAGTTCTATCCCTCGGCGACCGGCCGGTCGTTCCTGTCCGAGATCACCACCGCCGACGCCGAGGCGTTGCACTCGATCGGTACGCCGACCTCGGTGCGGCCGGACCTGGCCGTGCCGTACGTCGCCCCCCGCGACGAGGTGGAACGGCGGATCGTGGCGATCTGGCAGAAGTCGATGGGCATCGAACCGATCGGCGTGCACGACCGGTTCTTCGAGCTGGGCGGCGACTCGGTCCTGGCCAACCAGATCCTCGTCGAGGTCAACCGGGTGCTCGGCGTACGCATCCAGCCGGACGGGGCGTTCACCGACTTCACCGTCGAACACCTGGCCCGGATGGCGCAGGAGCAGGTGCTCGCCATGCTCGACGGCCTCACCGAGGACGAGGCCGTACGGCGTCTGGAGGACGCCCACCCGGAAGGAACCACCCGATGAACGATCAGTCCGATCCGGTGCTCACCCGGCACCCGCTACCCACCGCCCCCGCCGCCCCGGCCGCCGCGCCCGTACCGCCGGCGTCCGGGGCCGCCGTGACCGAGCCGGCCGCCGCGCCGGCGGGTACCGGCCAGCTGCGCCCCAACGCCGTCGGCGCACACCACCTGGTGTTCTTCGTCGTCTCCTCGGCGGCACCGCTGACCGGCATGGCCGGGTTCATCGGGCTCGCCTTCATCCTCGGCGGGATCGTCGTACCGTCCGGGTACCTCATCGCCGGCATCACGTACGCGGTCTTCGCCGTCGGCTTCACCGCGATGAGCCGCCACATGCGCAACAGCGGCGCCTTCTACGCCTACATCACGGCCGGCTTCGGCCGGACAGCCGGCGGCGGCGCGGCGGTGCTGGCGTACGTCGCGTACGCGCTGGGCCAGGTCGGCTTCGCCGCGGCGGCCGGCGTCTTCACGTCGCTGATGCTCGACGCCGTGGCCGGGCTGACCGTCTCCTGGCAGGCGTGCGCGCTGGTGTCCGGGCTGGTCATCGCCGCGCTGTCGTACTCGAAGGTGACCATCGGCGCCCGGGTGCTGGCCGTGCTGCTGACCCTGGAGATCGGCATCCTGTTCGTGATGGCGGTCTTCGTGCTCGCGCAGGGCGGCCACGAGGGCCTCTCGTTCGCCAGCTTCAACCCGGTCAACCTGGTGACGCCGTCGATCGGTGTGCTGTTCGTCATCACGTTCATCATGTTCATCGGCTTCGAGCAGACCGCGATCTACAGCGAGGAGGCCCGCGACCCCCGCCGCACCGTGCCCCGGGCGACCTACTGGTCGATCGGGGTGCTGACGGTGACCTTCACGTTCATCTCCTGGGTCATCCTGATGGCGGCCGGCCCGAGCCGGCTGGAGTCGCTGCTCGCCGGCGACCCGTCCAGCCTGATGTTCAACCTGAACGACGAGTTCGTCGGCGAGGCGATGACGGCGGTCATGCAGATCCTGATCGTCACCAGCTTCTTCGCCTCGGTGCTCGCCTTCCACAACGCCGGCAGCCGCTACCTGTTCTCGCTCGGCCGCGAGGGCATCCTGCCGGCGGCCCTGGCCCGCACCGGCGGCCGGACGAAGACGCCCAGCGTCGCCGGGATCGTGCACACCGTGCTGGTGATCGGCCTGCTGGCCGGCTTCGGGCTGACCTCGCTCGACCCGTACACGCAGATCATCGCCTGGACCAACGCGCCGACCCTGGTCGGCGTGATCGCCCTGGAGATCGCCACCAGCCTCGCGGTGATCCGCTTCCTGGGCCGGTCCGGCACCGGCGAGAGCCGCTGGCAGCGGCTGATCGCGCCGGCCCTGGCCACCGTGCTGCTCGGCGGCGCGCTCGGGCTGATCCTGTGGCAGCTCGGCCTGCTGACCGGGCTCGGGTACGCCGGCAACGCCCTGGTGCTCAGCCCGCTGCTGGTCGGCTTCGTCGCCGGGGCGGTCCGGGCCCGCCGGGTGGGCCGCGACGGCGGGGTCGGTGACCTGATCCCGGCCCAGCGCACCGGCTCCGGCAGCTGAACCCGAAACGGCGGGGCGGGACGGTTCAACCGTCCCGCCCCGTGGTGATCGTTAGTTGTTCCGCCGTTGTCCGTACGGGGAGTCGTGCTGCTGGGCAGCTGATGATCACGGGCGCCCTGGCGGGCCGGGGGCGGCTCAGGCGCCGTCGGCGGTGACCGGCCCGGCCGGGTTCACCAGGTCGGGTGCGGTCCAGCCGTTGAGGTCGTACTCCGACAGGCAGCTGTCGACCAGGTCGAGCATGTGGCCGGCGAGCCCGGCCGCGGTGCCCTTCTTCAGCGTCTGGACCCGGGTCTCCTCGGCGTTGCCGGCGTGGCTGCGCTCGTAGAGTTCGTGCCGGCCGGCGAACTCGCTGCCGACGGAGTCCCACAGCAGCTTCATCACCTTGACCCGGTCGACCGCCGTGTGCCCGTGCGAGCCGCGCAGGTAGCGGTCCAGGTAGGGGCGGATCTCCTCGGAGTGGAAGTCGGCCACGTTGGAGTTCAGGTAGATCAGCCCGCTGCCGGCGGTGTGCTGGACCAGTTCGCGGACCTTGCCGTACGCGATCGGGGCGAGTACCCGGTACGTCAGCGCGTACTCCTCGTTGGGCTGGACGAAGCCGCCCTCCCACGGCCGGGACCGTTCGATCATCGCGTCCGACAGCGCCCACATCAGGTGCCGCCAGACCATCACCTCGCCGATGTTGGCCTGCACGCTGCGGAAGTCCGAGGTGCCGTTGATCTCGACCGCCTTGATCAGCAGGCCGCAGATGAAGTCGAGCTTGACCGCCAGCCGGGTCACCCCGTGCAGGGTGAACCGGGGCAGGAAGCCGGAGTTGTGGAAGAACGTGTTGGCCTTCTCGGCGTCGCCGTAGACCAGCACGTTCTCCCACGGGATCAGCGCGGAGTCGAAGACGATCACCGCGTCGTTCTCGTCCATCCGGCTGGCCAGCGGATAGTCGAACGGGCTGCCGGTGCGGGCCGCGGTCATCTCGTACGAGGCACGGCAGAGCAGCTTGACCCCGGGGGTGTCCATCGGGGCGAGGAACACCACCGCGAACGGCTTCTCCTTGATCGGCAGGCCGTGGTGGGCGATGAAGTTGTAGTGGGTCAGCGCCGACCCGGTGGCGACCACCTTCGCGCCGCTGACGATGAGGCCGGCGTCGGTCTCCCGCTCGACGTGCACGTAGACGTCGGCGACCTCGTCGGGCCGGCGGTGCCGGTCCACCGGCGGATGCACCAGGGCGTGGTTGACGTGCAGCACCCGCTGCTGGGCCCGCCGGTACCAGGTCCGGGCGTTGTCGGCGTACGGCGCGTAGAAGTCGGCGTTGGCGCCCAGCGTGGCCAGGAACGACGCCTTGTAGTCCGGGGAGCGGCCGAGCCAGCCGTAGCAGTGCCGCTGCCAGGCGGCGATCGCGTCCCGGGAGCGGCGCAGCTCGTCGGTGTCGCGCGGCGCGCGGAAGAAGCGGTGCGTGAACCCGCCGGACCCGGTGTCGGTCGGCATGGTCAGCACGTCACGCTCGGCCTCGCCGTGCAGCGCGTCGTAGAGCCGGGCGACCATCCGGGCGTTGTTGCGGAACGCCGGATGGCTGGTGACGTCCTTCACCCGCTCGCCGTAGATCCACACCTCCCGGCCGTCCCGCAGGCTCTCCAGGTACTCCGCGCCGGTGAACGGCCGCTCGTCAGTGCCGGGTAGCGTCACGGCGCACCTCCTGCGTCGGCCGCCTGCGTGGCGGCGGTCTGGTTTGCGGCCGCGGGCGCGGCGGTGTGGTCGGGGTCGGCCGCGGGCGCGGCGGTGTGGTCGGGGTCGGCCGCGGGCGCGGCGGTGTGGTCGGGGCCGGCGGCCGCGTTGCGGTCCCGGACCAGGCGGGCCAGCCGGTGTACGCCCTCGGTGATCTGGTCGGGCGGCAGCGCGCTGCACGCCAGCCGGAGCTGGTGGGTGCCGCCGCCACCGGCGTAGAAGTAGCTCATCGGCGTCCACAGCACCTGGTAGTCGGCGGCGGACCGGGCCAGTAGCTCCTCGTCGGCGGGAAAGGGCAGGTCGAGCACGACGAAGAAGCCGCCGGCCGGCGAGTGCCACGACACCCCGTGCTCGGCGCGGCGGTCCGGCGGGAACTCGGCGGCAAGCCGGTGCAGCAGGTGACGCATGTTGTCGCGGTAGAACCGGGTCCGGTCCTCGTTGAGGGCGTCCAGCCGGCAGCCGGACCGGACCAGCATTCCGCCGATGACCGCCTGGGCGATCGCCGACGTGTTGACCGTGATCATGCTGCGGATCAGGCCGAGCTGGTCGGCCAGCAGGGTCTGCCGGCCGTCGCTGGTGCGTACCGTCTGGTCGGCGATGACGTAGCCGACCCGGGCACCGGGGAAGCAGGTCTTGGCGAAGGTGCCGATGTGCACGACGTGACCGGTGGTGTCCAGCGCCTTCAGCGCGGGCAGGCGGTCCTCCGGCGCGGCGAGGAAGCCGTACGGGTCGTCCTCGACGAGGAGCAGCCGCTGCTCGCGGGCCACGGCCAGCAGGGCCTCCCGGTCCGGTGTGGACATCGTGTGCCCGGAGGGGTTGGCGAAGTTCGGCACGACGTACAGGGCGCGCGGGGTGCGGCCGGCGGCCCGGACCCGGGCGGCCGTCGCCGCCACGTCGGCGGGACGCAGCCCACCGGGCCCCTCCGGTACGCCGACCACGGTGACGTCGAGCAGGCTGGCCGCGCCGAGCATCCCGATGTAGCACGGGGTCGGCACCAGCAGCACGTCGTCGGGGCCGGCGCACAGCGCCCGGGCGGTGATGAACATGCCCTCCTGCGCCCCGGTGACCACGACCACCGACTCCGGGTCGACGACCAGCCCGGTGTCGTTGGCGACCGTACGCGCCACCAGTTCGTGGATGTGCCCGGCGGTGCGGCCGTACTGGAACAGGTGCCGGGTCACCGCCGCGTCGTCCAGCCCTTCGGCCCGCAGGTGGCGGACGTACTCGTCGACGAGACCGGTGATCTCGCCGGGGTCGAAGAACCCGTCGTACGGCCGCCCGGCGGCCAGCGAGATCGCGGCCGGGTGCCGGGAGGCGATCTCGTTGAGGAAGGTGGCCGATTCGATGACCGGGTCGGAGAGCGCGGCGCACAGGTCGGCGGCGCGCAGTTCGAGCCGTCCGTCCGCCGCCGTGGCGACCCGCGTGGCGGTCATTTGCGGTCGGGTGCCCCGGCGGTGAGCCGGTCGTGTTCGACGGCGGCGTACAGGGCGCGGATGTTGCCGCTGCCGAACGTACGGGCCTGGCGGCGCTCGATGATCTCGTAGAACAGCGTGCCCCGGGGGTGCCGCGACTGGGTGAAGATCTGCAACAGGTGTCCCCAGTGGTCGTTGTCGAGCAGCACGTCCAGCTCGCGCAGCGGCGAGATGAGGTCTTCCAGGTGGGGCAGCCGCTCCGCCAGCATCGGGTAGTAGCTGTCCGGCGCGGTCAGGAAGGTGATCGACCGGTCCCGCAGCGTCGGCACGGCGACGGTGATGTCCTCGGTGAGGAACGCGAGGTGCTGCACGCCGGGGCCGCCGTGGTCGGCGACGAACGCGTCGATCTGGCCGGGGGCGCGGCTGGTGTCCGGTTCGATCAGGGTCAGCGTGATGTCGGTGTGCCGGTTCTGCACCACGATCGAGTTCATCGCCTGGTCGCCGACCTCGATCTTCTCCTCGAAGATCGTCTGGAGGCCGAAGACCCGGCTGTAGAACTCGACGGTCGGTGCCAGTTCCCCGGCCGGGACGCACATGGCGACGTGGTCGATGAGGGTGAGCAGCGCTCCGTCGCGGGACGCGGGCGGCGCGGGCTCGAGCCGCTGGACCAGCGAGTGCACCAGGTCGCCCGGGCCGGCCACGACGGCGACCAGGCCGGGAGTGCCGTCCGGCAGCGTCCGGACCGCGGGCGCGGCGACCGACTGGCCGCCGCGGCGCAGCGCCGTCGCGTACGCCTCGGCGGCGTCGGCGACACCGAACGCGATGTCGCGTACGCCGTCGCCGTGCCGTTCGATGTACCGGGCGGCGCTGTCGTCGGCGGAGCCGGGGGTGATCAGCAGCCGGATGTCGCCCTGGGCGAGCAGGACGCGGCCTCCGCCGGCAGGGTCGCCCACCGGCCGGGCGGTGCAGCCCATGCCGTCGCGGAAGTACGCCACCAGCCGGTCGGGCTGGTCGGTGCACAGTTCGACGTGGTCGATGCCGGCGGGGTCCATCAGCGGGTCGCCTTCTTGCGTCGGATGAACATCATGCCGTCGCGCACACTGGCCAGCACGCAGACGAGGTCGGGCCGGGCGACGACGGTGTCGTTGAACCGGCGGATGCCCTCGGTGGCCGGCTCGTTGTCCTCCGGGTCGAGTACCGCGCCGCTCCAGAGCACGTTGTCGGCGACCACGACGCCGTCCTCGGACAGCAGCGGGAGCACCAGATCCAGGTATTCCGGGAAGTGCCGCTGATCGGCGTCGAGAAGCACGAAGTCGTACGGGCCGGTAAGCGTGGAAACAGTTTCCAGTGCCGGTCCGACGCGTACGGAAATGCGATCCCCGTAACCGGCGGCGGCAATGTGCTTACGCGCGATGTCAGCGTGTTCCTGACTGATCTCGCAGGTGGTGATCTCGGCGTCCGGCGGCAGTACCTCGATCATCGACAGCGAGGAGTAGCCGGTGAACGTGCCGACCTCCAGAACACGCTTCGGTTGCAGCGTGAGCAGAAAGAACTGGAGGAAGCGCGCCTCGACCGGGCCGATCATCATGTGCGGCCGCTCGCAGCGGGCCCGCGTTTCGGCGGCCAGGTCGAGCAGGTGGTCCGGATCTGCCGTGGTATGGGCGGCGGCATATTCCTCGACGCCCGGTATGGTAATCACCTTCACGCGACCGAAGTTAGTGCCGGTCGCGGACGTCGGACAACACATCTTTCAAGCGGTGGCAACAAGTCCGTGCGCTATTTGTGGGCACAGTTGCACGCTGGTTGGGCGCTATTGACCCTAATCTGTCGGTCAAGCAGTATGGCGCGTACCTAGGGGGTGCGTATGGCCGAGCCGCGCTGGCATCAGTTGGGACTCCGGACGGTGCAACTCGCCGGCATCGTGACCGGTCACGCGGTGGCGTCGGTCCCGGCGGTGGTCCGGGTCGCGCCCCGCGGCCGGAAGGCGGTCCGCGAGGCGTTGTGGACCCGGCTGCGTGGCCTGCTCACCGCGATGGGGGCCAGCTACATCAAGGGCGCCCAGTTGCTCAGCACCCGGCAGGACCTCCTGGATCCCGCACTGTGCGAGTCGCTGAGCAAGCTCCAGGACCGGGTGCCGGCGATGTCGGACCGGCAGGTGCGGGAGACGGTGGAGAAGGCGTACGCCGGCGGGGACTGGCCGTTCGCGGAGTTCGACTGGGAGCCGTTGGCCAGCGGCAGCATCGCCTGTGTCTACCGGGCCCGGCTGCTCGACGGCACTGACGTGGCGGTGAAGGTGCGCCGGCCCGGGCTGGACTGGCGGATGACCGCCGACTTCGGGCTGATGGCGACGGGTGCCGGCGTGATCCAGCGGATTCCGGGCTTCGCCCGGCTGCCGGCCGTCACGATGGTGCAGCAGATCCGCGACGCGGTGCTCGGCCAGCTCGACTTCGACGCCGAGTCCGAGGCGCTCGACCTGCTGCGGGCCAACCTGGGCGACCTGAGCTACCTGCGGGTCCCGGCGCCGGTGCCGGACGCCAGCCGGGAGGGGGTCCTGGTGATGGAGTTCGTGCCGGGGCTGCGCCGCTTCCGGCGCGACGATCTCGCCCCCGAGGTCGCCGAACTCGCCGTACGCCGGGTGCTCCAGTGCGTCTACCGGATGCTGTTCATCGACGGGGTGGTCCACTGCGACCTGCACCCGGGCAACCTCTACCTCGATGAGGAGGGCGAGGTCGTGCTGCTCGACGCGGGCTTCGTCGTGCACCTCACGCCGCGGGTACGCAAGCTGTTCGCCGAGTTCTTCTTCAACATGTCGCGCGGCAACGGGCGGCAGTGCGCGTCCATCGTGGAGCGCAGCGCGCGCAACGAGGCCGGTACGGCCGATCTGGAACGCTTCCGGGCCGGCATCATCGAACTGGTCGAGGGCGCGCACGCGAAGCCGGCGGGGGAGTTCCAGCTCGCCCCGTTCGCGGCCACCCTGTTCGACCTCCAGCGCCGCTGCGGCCTCTTCGCCGCGCCCGAGTTCGTCTTCCCGCTGCTGTCGCTGCTGGTCCTCGAGGGCATGATCAACGAGTTCGACGCGGACGTCGACTTCCAGGCCGAGGCCAAGCCGGTGCTGATCCGGGCGCTGCTGACCGCCGTACCGAAGGAGAAGGCCGCCTGACAAGCTCGTCAAGCGGCCTCGACGGTCTTGTCAGGCGGGTACGGCGACCACCAGCAGCAGCCCGCCGCGGACCCGGCCGGCGCGGACCACCCGCAGGCCGGCCCCCTCCACCAGGCGCCGGGTCGTCGGCTGGTCGTGGTGTGCCGGCAGGTCGCCGAACAGCCGCAGGAGCCGCCGCGACCACGCCGGCGGCGGGGTGTGCTCGGCGAGCACGAACCGGCCGTGCGGGGCCAGGGCGCGGGCCACCTCGCGCAGCCCGGCCGGCTGGTCCGACCAGTGCCCGAACGACGTCGTGCTCAGCACCAGGTCGACCGTGCCGTCGGCGACCGGCAGGTGTTCGGCGGTGCCGGTGAGCAGGGTCGCTTCGGGCAGTTTGGTCCGGGCGACCCGGATCATCTCCGACGCCGGGTCGATACCGGTCAGGTGGGCCGCCGGCCACCGTAGCGCGACCCGGTGCAGCAGGCGGCCGGTCCCGCAGCCGATGTCGAGCACGGTGCGCGGGGACACCCCGTCGAGGGCGTCGAGGACGTCGTCGTCGGCCCGCCGGCAGCCGAACTGGCCGGGGTGGCGGTCGTAGCGGTCGGCGATCCGGTTGAAGTTCGCCACCGATCCGGGGTCGGCCATCAGTGCCGCCCCTCGCCGAACCGCCGCCCGGTGGGGCGTACGGCGAGGTCGGCCCGACCTCGCCGGTGGGTCCACCGCGGATACCGCCGGATCGTGCAGGGCTTGCGACCGGTCACTCGGTTCCTCCCTGGGCTCGACGGCCGGGCCGGTGCCGCACGGCCGTACCGCCCAGGCGACGCAGGTCGCCTGGGCGGCAGGTGTCAACGCTTACGGTGAAGGTCAGGCCTTCGCCGGGGCGCTGGTGAGGGTGCTGGCGGTACGCGCCCACTCCGCGGCGACTTCCTGGCTGGCCACGAAGTCCTCGTTGCGGGCGTTGAAGTCGCCGCTGACGTACTGGCCGACGATCTTGCGGGTGGCCAGCATGTACATGATCGGCTCGCTGTCCGGGTTGGCCTTGTCGTACATGCCGACCCGGTCGCCGGGGGCCATCTCGCCGACGGCACCGATCGGCGGCAGGGCGCCGAACAGACCCGAGATGTTGATCGGGTCCTTGTTGATCAGGGTCTTGCCCTGCTCCAGGAGCTGCAGCTCGAAGAACACGTTGAAGTAGCCCTTGAACCGCGTCGCGAACTCCTCCGGGGCGAAGGTCATTTCCTCGCCCATGGTCGGGAGCTGCGGGTTGATGGTGAAGAGGAACTCACCGAGGTGCTCGCTGTGGCCCCGCAGGTTCATCTGCAGGATCTGGACGATGATCTTGTTCGGGTCCTCGCGCAGCGGGAAGCTGCGGTTGACGACGAACCAGCCGTCGGCCTCGATCGTCTCGGTGTCGCCGGCGATCTCGATCACGGCGTCGGTCCAGAGGTGCAGGTAGTCGGTACCACCGGGCGGGAAGTAGTTCTGGGACATGCTGGGCTCCTCTGCTAGGAGTACGGCAACTGCTTCATAAGAATATAGTGACGACCCTCCCGGTCAAGAGGTTCGTCGATGTCCGGCGCCCCGTTGATCGCCAGATCCCAGCGTTGAAGTGCGGAAACGTCGCCGATCGGCGGTCGGAAATCGTGGTTGAGAATTATGTAGTGAGGATCAGCGGCGGGTGCTGCGGTGGTAGGCGGCGGCCGTCAGCGGCACGAACACCGCGCAGATGACGGCGGTCCAGACGAGAGCCCGGACCGCGCTCGTGCCGACCGGCTGGTCCAGCAGGAGCGCGCGGATGGCGTCGATGAACGCGGTGAGCGGCTGGTTGGCCGCGAACGCCTGGATCGGCCCGGGCATGCTCGCCACCGGTACGAACGCGCTGCTGATCAGGGTGAGCGGGAACAGCAGGCTGAGGCCGAGGGTCTCCACCATCTCCACCCCGCCGGCCAGCAGCGCGACCAGTGCGGTGACCCAGGCCATGGCGAAGGCGACCAGGAGCAGCAGGCTGATGGCGCCCAGCCAGTCCAGCGGCCCACCGGTCGGGCGGAAGCCGACGAGCAGGCCGGTGAGCACCATGGCCAGCAGCACCACCAGGCTGCGTACCAGGCCGGCCAGGGTGTGCCCGGCCAGCACCGAGGCCCGGGCGATCGGCATCGACCGGAACCGGTCCAGGGTGCCGCCATGCAGGTCGCGGGCGAGGCTGGAGCCGATGGTGACCGCGCCGAGGGTGGCCGTCTGCACCAGGATGCCGGGCACCATGAAGTCGGCGTAGCTCCCGTCGACGCCGGTGTCGACCGCACCGCCGAAGACGAACCGGAACATCAGGACCAGCAGCACCGGCTCGATGATGGAGAAGATCAGCAGCGCCGGCCGGCGGCGCATCTGGATCAGGTTGCGCCGGGCGAGTACGACGACCTCGTCGACCCGGTTGCCCAGCGAGCGCAGCCGGTTCGCGGCGTACGGCGGGGGTGGCGGGCCGCTTCGGGTGCCGGCGGCGGAGCGCGGTGGCGGGGTCGGCGGGGCCGGGGTCGCCGCACCCGGGACGCCGGCCGGTGTCGTCGATTGCTGCACGGAGTCGCTCCCTGTGGTCGTCGCGGATCGCGCCCGGTCGCTGCCCATTCAAGTTCCGTCAACCGGCGGTTACGACGGCATCCGTCAGCTCGTTGACGGATTCGTCGTACGGTTGCCGGTACGCGTGCCCTCGGCGTGGGAAGCGTTGGCAGCAAAGCGATCCGGGGTGCCCCCGGGCAGACTTGACCAAACCCCGGTAGGGCGTTCGACTGCTTGTCAAGTGATTGACAGGGTCCGTGTCCGGATGTAAACCTGTCGATGGCCGGGCGATTCCTTGTCAATGACAGACACCCGGACTCTTCCCATCGGTAGTCCGCCAAGTGGTAGGTGAACCGTGACCGGAATCCACAACGATACGGATGTGAAGCTCGTTCGCTGGCCGGCGGAGGAAGTCCGGCGGGAACGGTACAAGGCCCTGGGCATACCCAGGCTGCTGGTCGTGGAGGGCGGCTGCCGGCCACCACTGTGCAGCGACGCCAAGGAGGACTGGGTGCGCGCCCCGGTCAGCCGTACGGACCTGGAAGCCCGGATGGCCACCCTGCGCGCGAAGGCATGGGTGGACAGCGTCCCGCAGATCGACCCCGTCGGCGTGCTGCGCTACGGCGGCCGGTCCTGCGCGATCTCGCCGACCGAGGCCGACATCCTGGAATGCCTGACCCGCAACTTCGGCGAGGTCGTGTCGCGCGGCGAGCTGCTGCGCTGCCTTCCGGAACGCCCCGCGCTGAGCCGGCGCAACGCGCTGGATCTGCACATCATGCGGGTCCGTCGCCGGATCGGCCCGCTGAACCTGGCCATCCGCACCGTGTGGGGCCAGGGCTACCTCCTGGAACTCGTCAAGTGACGCGCCGGCGCGGCTGACGGCGTACCGGCCCCTGCGGATTCGTGTCGAGGAGCAGAGATGTTCGAGCGGTTCACCGACCGAGCGCGACGGGTTGTCGTCCTGGCTCAGGAAGAAGCCCGGATGCTCAACCACAACTACATCGGCACGGAGCACATCCTGCTGGGCCTCATCCACGAGGGCGGTGGGGTGGCCGCGAAGGCCCTCCAGGGCCTCGGCATCTCCCTGGAGGGTGTCCGGCACCAGATCGAGGAGATCATCGGGCAGGGGCAGCAGTCGCCGAGTGGACACATCCCGTTCACGCCGCGGGCGAAGAAGGTCCTGGAGCTGTCGCTGCGTGAGGCGTTGCAGCTCGGGCACAACCACATCGGCACGGAGCACATCCTGCTCGGGCTGATCCGGGAGGGCGAGGGTGTCGCCGCCCAGGTGCTCGTCAAGCTCGGCGGGGACTTCAACCGGGTCCGTGACCAGGTGACCAAGCTGCTCTCCGGGGAGGGCCGAGAGGCGATCACCCCCGGTGCGCACGCCCAGGAGACCGGGGTGCAGGTCAGCCCGGTGTTGGACCAGTTCGGTCGTAACCTGACCCAGGCGGCCCGTGAGGGCAAGCTCGACCCGGTCGTCGAGCGGGACCGCGAGATCGAGCGGGTCATGCAGGTCCTCTGCCGGCGTACGAAGAACAACCCGGTGCTCACGGGCGAACCGGGGGTGGGCAAGACCGCGGTGGTCGAGGGTTTGTCCCAGAAGATCATCAAGGGTGAGGTGCCGGAGACGCTGAAGGACAAGCAGCTTTACACGCTTGATCT
>NZ_JBFBCH010000018.1:0-174242 GCF_040683055.1 Polymorphospora sp. NPDC051019
CGGTCGGCTTCCTCAACGTCATCGACAACTGGATCGACCAGGTGGGCGTGGTTCCCGCCTGGCGGGGCCGGCGGGTCGGGGCCCACCTGGTGGCGATCGCGCTGCGGTCGCTGGCCGCCGACGGCGCCCGGGAGGCGTGGCTCTGCGTCAACGACGACAACCCGGCCGCCGCCCTCTATCGACGGCTCGGCTTCCACGACGCCGGACGGCGCGCCCGCTACCTGCACCGCCGCGCCTGACCGCCACCACCGGCCCCGGCCGGGGCGCTTCCTCCTGCGAAACCGCGCCGGCGTAGCTCCCGCGACCTCGCCAGGCCGGCGTCGCCCCTGGCGATTCAGCGAACCCATGCCCGGGCGAGCCCCGGTCGATCCTTGGCGGATCGACCGGGGCTCGTCGGGTGCGGTCGGATCAGGCGAGGTCGAACCGGTCGAGTTCCATGACCTTGGTCCAGGCCGCGACGAAGTCCGCCACGAACTTGTCGCGCGCGTCCTCGCTGGCGTAGACCTCCGCGAGGGCCCGCAGCTGGGAGTTGGAGCCGAAGATGAGGTCGACCACGGTCGCGGTCCACTTCACCTCGTCGGTGGCCAGATCCCGGATCTCGTACACGTGCTCGTCGGAGCCCGACGCCTTCCACCGCGTGCCCGGAGAGAGCAGGTTGGTGAAGAAGTCGTTGGTGAGCACACCGGGCCGGTCGGTGAGGACGCCGTGCGCCGTACCGCCGTGGTTGGCCCCGAGGGTGCGCAGGCCGCCGATGAGGACGGTCATCTCGGGCGCGGTCAGGTCGAGCATGTACGCACGGTCGAGGAGCAGCACCTCCGGCTGGGTCTTCTCCCCGGCACGCAGGTAGTTGCGGAACCCGTCGGCGCGCGGTTCGAGGACCCGGAAGGACTCGACGTCCGTCTGCTCCGCGGTGGCGTCGGTGCGCCCTGGGCGGAACGGCACGGTCACCTCGACGCCGGCGTCCCGCGCCGCCTTCTCGACGGCGGCCGAGCCGGCGAGCACGATCAGGTCGGCGAGCGAGATCTTCGCGCCGCCGGCCTCGTTGAACTCGCGCTGGATGCCCTCGAGGGCGCTCAGTACCGTCGCGAGCTGCTCGGGCTGGTTGACCTCCCAGCCGCGCTGCGGCTCGAGACGGATCCGCGCGCCGTTGGCGCCGCCGCGCTTGTCCGTGGAGCGGAAGCTGGCGGCCGAGGCCCAGGCGGTGGAGACGAGCTGGGCGGTCGTGAGGCCGGACTCCAGGACCTTCGCCTTGAGGGCGGCGACGTCGGCGTCACCCACCAGTTCGTGGTCGACGGCCGGCACCGGGTCCTGCCACAGCTGGGTCTCCGGGACCCACGGGCCGAGGAAGCGGCTGACCGGGCCCATGTCGCGGTGCAGCAGCTTGTACCAGGCCTTGGCGAACGCCAGCGCGAACTCGTCCGGGTTCTCCAGGAAGCGGCGCGAGATCTTCTCGTACGCCGGGTCGACGCGCAGCGACAGGTCGGTCGTGAGCATCGTCGGCTTGTGCTTCTTCGACGGGTCGTGGGCGTCCGGGATGATCGCCTCGGCGTCCTTGGCGACCCACTGCTTGGCGCCACCGGGGCTCGTGGTGAGCTCCCACTCGTAGCCGAAGAGGATCTCGAAGAAGCGGTTGCTCCACTGCGTCGGCAGGTCGGTCCACGTCACCTCGAGGCCGCTGGTGATCGTGTCCGCGCCCTTGCCGCTGCCGTTGGTGCTCAGCCAGCCCAGGCCCTGCGCCTCCAGCGGGGCGCCCTCCGGCTCGGCACCCACGTGGTCGTCGGCGACGCCGGCGCCGTGGGTCTTGCCGAAGGTGTGGCCGCCGGCGATGAGGGCGACGGTCTCCTCGTCGTTCATCGCCATCCGGGCGAAGGTCTCGCGGATGAAGTGCGCCGCGGCGGCCGGGTCCGCGTTACCGCGCGGGCCCTCCGGGTTGACGTAGATGAGACCCATCTCGGTCGCCCCGACGCCGGTCGACATCTCCTTCTCGGAGACGTAGCGCTCGTCGCCGAGCCAGGCGTCCTCCGGACCCCAGAAGATCTCCTCGGGCTCCCACACGTCCTCGCGACCGAAGCCGAAGCCGAAGGTCTTGAAGCCCATCGACTCCAGGGCGACGTTGCCGGCGAGCACGAGCAGGTCGGCCCAGGAGATCTTCTGGCCGTACTTCTGCTTGACCGGCCAGAGCAGCCGGCGGGCCTTGTCCAGGTTGGCGTTGTCCGGCCAGCTGTTGAGCGGGGCGAACCGCTGGCCGCCGTCGCCGGCGCCGCCGCGACCGTCGTGGATGCGGTAGGTGCCCGCGGCGTGCCAGCTCATCCGGATCATCAGGCCGCCGTAGTGACCGAAGTCGGCCGGCCACCAGTCCTGCGAGGTGGTGAGCACCTCGACGATGTCCTGCTTGAGGGCCTCGACGTCGAGCTTGGCGAACTCCCTGGCGTAGCTGAAGTTCTCTCCCAGCGGGTTGCCCTTGGCCGACTGGGCGTGCAGCACCGAGAGGTCGAGCTGGTTGGGCCACCAGTCCCGGTTGGTACGCGGACGCCCGCCGGTCTTCGGGGTCGGCGAGTCGATCGCCGGGTTCTCGCTCTCGCTGCCGTGCGCGGTCACCGAGTCGTGCGCGACCGGGCAGCCTGCGGCTGCCTTCTGGTCCACACCCTGGGCGCTCGCAGGCGTGTTTTCATGGGTGTCGCTCATCTGTTTCCTTCCGACTGGCCGATCACTGGGAGGTAGGTTCGGTCGCACAGTCGGGGCAGATGCCCCAGTAGACGACCTCCGCCTCGTCGACCGCGAAGCCTTGGTCGTCGGAGGCGGTGAGACAGGGGGCGTGGCCGACAGCGCAGTCGACGTCGGCGATCACGCCGCAGGAACGACACACGACGTGGTGGTGGTTGTCCCCCACCCGGGACTCGTACCGGGCGACCGCGCCGGCGGGCTGGATCCGCCGTACCAGACCGGCGTCGGTGAGCGCCCGCAGCACGTCGTACACCGTCTGGTGGGAGACCGTGGGCTGCTCCGCACGGACCAGGGCGATCACCGTGTCGGTGTCGACGTGCGGGTGGTCGCGCAGCGCCGCGAGCACCGCCAACCGGGGCCGAGTCACGCGCAACGAGACCGCCCGCAGCTGAGCCTCGAAGTCGGACGTCATGCGGCAAACATAGCCCACTCTTCTGGAATCAATCAAGTTTTGCCCGGGCTCGGCTCAGACTCTCCGGCGCCGGTCCGGACGCCCGGATCACGGCTGACCGGGGTGCCTCGGGCAGCTGCGGCCTCACCGGGCCACTCCAACCTCTCACAACCGCGCGCGACGCGCTCGCCAAGCGGTCGACCTCGGCGACGTCGGCGTACGGCGAACTCGAACCGGACACACCTCGCCAGCCGGTGAGGAACCGGCCAACGTGACGCAGAGGCACCTTGGCCGCAAGGACGCATGGACCGACGCTCCGATACGGTGAGCCGATGCAGCGGCTCACCGAGGAGACGGTCCTGGCGGTCGGCAGGCTGACGTTGGCCGCAGCCGAACTTGAATATGTCCTCGCGCGGATTGCCGCCGATCAGGCAGGCGACGATCCTGCCACTCTCTTCGCCGCACCCGGGGCGTCCCTGCTGGCCGCACGCGGCTCGGTCCGGTTCGCTTCCGCGGACCACCACAACGAGTTCAGCAGGTTGCTCGACTCCGCAGAACTGTATCTGACGCAGAGCCAGCGAGCCGTTCGAGCTATGTGGTCGGAGCGCAGCCGGGTGGACGCGGTGACCATCGACGAGATCACTGGCCTTCTGCTGCGCTGCCGGGACCGGCTCCAGGCACTCGTCGACGAAGCGGTTCGCATGCCCATCGCATAGTTGCCACTTGAACCCGGCAGTCAGGCATCCGAACAGTTAGCCGGACCGGTCAGCTTCCGTCCACAGCGGACAGGCGCGCCGTTGCTACCGTCGGCGGGATGCACCGCTACGGCTCGGACGCGTTCCGCCCGCTGTCCCGCTCGTTCCGGGCGATGTTCGCCGCCGACGGCCGCACCCTGCTGCTCCACAACGGATACGCGCCCGCCCCCGGCACACTCCTGCAGGCCATGGACACCGACACGGGCGCGATCGTGGCCGGTGACGCGGTCCTCGATTTCGTGCCGGTCGGCGACCTCGTCGTGGCCACGCCCGCCGACGACCCGTCGACGCTCGGCATGTACCGGATCCGCGACCTGGCTCGGGTGCGTACCGTGCCCGTCGGTGTGCCCGCCGTCGAAGACGACCGGCTAGCCGCCGCCGGCGACACGGTGGCGATGCCGTGCCGCAGGTCCGCCAAGCTCGTCGTGCTCGACACCGGCACCTGGCAGGCTCGGCACGTCGACGTTGCGGGAACACCGTTGTGCGCGGCGGTCTCCGACGACGGCGCCATCGTCGTCGTCGGCACCGCCCAGGGCCGGACCGGCAGGGTGCTGGTCGCCGACGCCGTGACCGGCACCGTCCGGTACGCCCTGAGCGGCCCGCGCGCGGCGGTGGGGTCGGTGGCGGTACGCGGCGATCTCGTGGTCGCGGCCGCCGGCAACCGGCTCCTCGCCTGGCCCCTGCCGCCCGCGGCCGCGTCGGCGACCGGCACCCGGCGTTCGACGGCCGTGCCGAAGGCGATCGTGCTCCACACCTTCGAGAAGCACCGGGCCACGGTTCTCGGCGTCACACCCGGCGGGCTCGTTCTCGCCCACGACGGCCATCTGGTCGCCGCCGTCGCCCCGGCGACGGGACAGGTGGTGTGGTCGGAGAAGATGAGCTGGGCGTCGCGGGTCGCCCTCGCCGGCGACCGGCTGATCTGGGCCGGGTACACGGAGGTCGAGGACCGGGACCCGGAAGCCGGTACGGTCCGCCGGACCTGGCCCGTACGGGGGCCGGTGCTCGTCCACGCGGTCACGCCGCGACTCGTGGCGTTCGGCTGGGACGCGCGGGTCGGGCTGCTCCGCGCACACGGCGACGCCCCCCGGCCGCCGGCCGGCCACGAGAGCCCGGTGCGGGACGTCTCCTTCGACGGCGACCGGTTCGCCACGGTCGCCGGTGACCGCTGGGCGTACGTGTGGTCACGCGGTCGGGCCGACCCGGCCGCCGTCATCGACGGCGCCCGCCACGACCGGCCGGGTGAGGCGGTCCACCTCGCCGGCGACGACCTCTACACCGGCTTCGGCGGCTGCGTCCAACGGTGGTCGCTGGACGATCCGGCGACGACCGCGGCGCAGAGCGCCCCGTTACGGTACGACGTGACGCTGATCCGACGGCTTCCCGGCAGCGGCAGCGACCTGGTGCTGGCGGCGGTACGCGCGGCCCAGCGGGGCTCCGGCGCGCTGTGCCTGCTCGACGCCACCACCCTGTCCGTCGTGGAGCGGTCGGCGCTGGAGTGGACCGTCCACGCCGCCGACCCGCTCGACGAGCACCGCCTGCTGCTGCGCGGCGACCTCGGCGCCGTCGAGTACGACACCGTCGCGCACCGTCTCGGCGGGTGGAGGACGTACAGCGGCCGGCCGTACGCCCGCAGCCACCACCTCTACCCGCGCCGGTCGATGCTGGTCGAGATGTGTTCGTACCCGGACAGGCGTGACCCGTCGTGCCGGCACTGGCTCGCCGTGACCGACCTGTCCGACGGCACCGTCCGGCACGACCGCGTCGAGACGCCGGAGTTCACCGGGTACGGCGACCTGTCCGCCGAGGGTGTGTTCGCGGCCCCGCACCTCGACGCGATCCGCCTGTGGGACCTCGACGCCGGCAAGACGGTCCACGAACTGCCGACCCCACCACTGGTCCACCGGGTGTGGTGGTTTCCCGACGGCCGGTCCCTGCTCGCCGGCTCCGACAACGGCGCGCTGCACGAGGTGCCCGCGCCCGGCCGGTAGGCCCGCCGGCGGCGGCTCGGGGGCCGGGGTGGTGTCAGGCGGGCACCGTCCCGGCGAGGTACGCCTTGATCTGGTCGATCTCCAGCGCGTTGAAGACCTCCGGCTGGTCGGCGGCCTGGTTGGAGTTGATGATCCGCTTGAACAGGTTGTAGTGCGCCATCGACCGCAGCCCGATGACACGGTTCGGGGTGACCAGGTAGCCGGTGCCGCCGGTGCTCCAGATGAGGTACATGAGTCCGTCCTTGGTGAGGATTTCAGGGGGAGTTCCGGGTGCCCCGGCGTACGGGGCTCCGGCGAGAACCGACTCGGGATCGACTCTCCCGCCGTTGGGGTGGACGACCTCGAGGTGCAGGTGCGGGCCCGTCGAACGGCCGGTCGAGCCGACGTTGCCGACGTGCTGGCCGGCGGCGACCTGGGTGCCCGTCCCGACCACGGGAGCCGCCCGCATGTGTCCGTAGACGCTCCGCCAGCCGTCGGCGTGGGTGATGGTGACGTTGTGGCCGAGTCCGCTGGCGTTGTAGCTGACGCCGCTCACGGTGCCGGCCGCGATCGAACGGATCGGGTAGCCGAGGATTCCGGAGAAGCTGTAGTCGGTGCCGTTGTGCTGCCTCGTCTCGCCGGTTATCGGGTCTCGGCGGGGCCCGAACGTCGAGGTGATCGGCACCCACCGGTCGAACGGTCGGTTCCATCTCGGGGTGGCGCCGTACGCCGCTTCCGCGAGCCAGGCCTCGGGGATGATGCCGGCGGCGAGCGCCGCGGTGACCAGGCCGAGCAGGTGTCGGCGGTCGAGGCCCGTTCCGTCTTCTTCCAACGGTGTTTCATCGGCTGATCGCATGCGGTCGGTCGCCCTCCGACGATCGAACGACGGCCTTCAATGGCCTTCAGGATCATGGATCGTAGGGCATCGGACTCCCCCGATGTCAAGAGTCCTCGGCGTGGCCGGCCGTCGCCCCCGCCGCTTCGGCGGGGGCGACGGCCGCACCGGTCAGGCGGTGAAACGGATGTGGTTACGCCGGGCCCGCACCACCGCGAGGATCCCGCCGGCCGCGATGAGTACGCCGGCACCGGCGAGCGCGACGGCCGGCGCACCGGTCACCGGCAGGCCACCGCCGCCACCGCCGTCGGCACCGAAGACGTCGGTGGCCTTGCCCAGCCGCAGGAACACCGTCTCACCGGTGGCGTCGTCGAGGCCGTCGTTGTCGGTCACCGCGTACACCTGGCCGTTGCCGGCGATCGCCATCCCCTCGACCTTGTCCTGCACCCAGCCGTTGTCGGCCCGCAGCAGCGGCAGCAGGTCGACGGCGGGCCGCTTGGTCACCGCCGGCATGTCGTCGCCGGCACCGAACCCGTCCGGCACGTCGAAGGCGTACACCTTCTTGACCGTCGCGGCAGGGCCGCGACGGTTGTCCCGCTCCACGACCGCGAACGTGTCGTCGTCGACGGCCACCAGCTCCGACAGGCCGACCCAGCCGCCGGCCGGCGCCGCGTCGAGCTGGTACGACAGCCACGCCCAGCTCCCGTCGGCCACCGAGTACCGGCCGATCCGCACGGTGCCGGCCGGGTCGCCCTTCAGTTCCCGTTGTACGGCGACCCAGACCTGCTCGGCGCCCTCGGCACCGGTCACCGCGACACCCTCCAGCCCGTTGCCGCCGACGGCGGCGGCGACGTCGGCGGGCAGCGGCACCTCGTCCCGCACCGCGCCGGCGTCGTCGAGGCGGACGAGCAGGTTCGGGGTGGCCGGGTCGTCGTCCGACGCCGGGGCACCCTCGACGGCGATCCAGTAGCCGCCGCCGGCCCGGGCCGCGACCCCTTCGGCGTCGTAGCCGACCGGGGCGCCGTCCCTGGTGACGGTCAGTTCCTTCTCGATCAAGGCCGGGGTCCGGGCGACGTCGATGGTCAGCAGCCGGGTCGGGGTGTAGACGTTGTCGTTGACGGCGACCAGCTTGTCGGGCTGGCCCGGCACGGCGCTGAGGCCGGACAGGGCACCCCAGGTGATCGGGGCCGCCTGCTGGCCGGGCTCGTACGCCGACCGGATCGAGGGGAACGCACCGGCCTGCCCGATCCGGTAGATCTGCACCGAGGCGCGGATACCGTCGTCGGGCAGGTCCTCCTCGCTGGACACGACGAGCAGCCCGCGCGACGCGACGGTGGTCACCCCCTCCGGACCGTTGGTGGTCGGCAGGATCTGCACGAACGCCGGTGCGGCCGGGTCGGTGACGTCGTACACGGCGACGAAGTTGCCCCGCTCCGAGGCGACGAACAGGTACGGCCGGCCGTCGAAGCGGCCGAAGGCGATCCCCTCGGGCTCGCTGCCCTTGGCGTCGGAGCGGCCCTCCGGGTAGAGGCCGTGCGCGGCGGCGAGCCGGTCGAACGAGTTGCCGGCGTCGTAGACGACCCGGCCGTCGGCGCCCCAGATCGTGAAGCCGCGCGAACCGCCCCGGTAGTCGCCCTCGTTGGCGGTGGCGAACATGGTGTCGCTGATCCAGGCGACCCCGTCGGGCTCGCGGGGCACGGTGACGGCGTCGTCGAAGACGATGCTGCCGTCCTCGACGGTGTCCACACCGGACAGCTCGACGGATCCGGCGGAGACGTCCCGCACGACCTCCTTGCCGGCCAGGTCGACGACCACCAGGTGGTTGTTCTCCTGGAGGGTGACGACGGCCTCGTCCCGCCCGTTGATCGACACGTACTCGGGTTCCGGGTCGCCGGGCGCGACCCCGGCGAGGCCGGTCAGCTCGACCTTCGACAGCTCCCACGCGTCGACGTCGTCGGACAGGTCGACGACCGTCAGCCACCCGGCCGGCAACTGCGGGATCTCGCCGTCGTTCAGGTCCTCGTCACGCTCGTTCTCGATGGCGATCGCGGCGTACCCGCCGCTCGGCGCCACCGCGACGGAGTCCGGCTGGCCGCCGAGGTCGATCTCCCGTACCACCTCGCGGGAGGCGAGGTCGAGCACGACCAGCACCCCGGACGGGTCGGTGAAACTCTCGCCGGTGTTCACCGCGACGAGGACGAACCCCTTGTGTACGCCGACCGAGGTCGGCTCGCCCGGCAGGTCGAATACGCCACCGGGCCGGGGGTTGGCCGGGTCGCTGATGTCCATGAAGCCGACCCGCCGGCCGGCGCTGTCGGTGGAGATGACGGTGTTGCCGTCGGCGCTCACGGCGCTGATCTCGGCGACGGCCTCGTCGTCGATCGAACTGTTGAGGTAGGCCGGCACGGTGGCGAGGCGCTGGAAGGCCGGGGCGTCGGTGGCGCGGGCGGCACCGAGCGGCGGCACCGCCTGGGCGGCCGGCGCCAGCGCGACCAGCGCCGGCAGCGCGACGAGCCCGAGGGCGGCGGCGGCAGCGGCCGCCCGGGTACGCCGGGCGGCCGATGTGGGGAGAGGCATCAATGCTCCGTCGAGGGTATGGGCAGTTCTGGCCTGCTCTGCCTACGCACGTTCGTTGACCTGCGGTGGACGGCGAGGCCAACATCCGGTGTCCGGCCACCCACGATTGCCGGACCCGTCCCCGGGCGACACTGGCCGCGCCCCGACCGCCACGGCAGGATCACCACATGCCCGAACTGGTCCTGCCCACCACCCGCCTGCACGCCGCCTTCCTACGGTGCCGCGCCGACTGGGGTCCCGGCGTCCACGAGGACGGCTTCGGCCTGGGCACGGACGACGATGTCGACTCACCCGCCGGCTTCGCCACCTGGGTGCACCGACGGGTCCGGCTGACCCACCCGGCCGGCGATCCCTGCCCCGACGAACCACACGGTTCGCCCCGCTGGATCGTCGAGGACGGCGAGGTACTCGGGGCCATCGCCCTGCGGCACAGGTTCGATGACGACACCGGGCACATCGGCTACGGCGTACGCCCGTCCGCACGCCGCCGTGGCCTGGCGACCTGGGCGCTGGGCGAGATGCTCGGCGAGGCCCACGCCCTGGGCATGGACGCCGTCCTCGTGGTCTGCCTCGCGGACAACGCGGGCTCGGCCCGCACGATCGAACGCAACGGCGGCGTACTGGAGGGCATCCGCGACACCGGGAACGTCCCGGTACGACGCTACCGGATCACCCTGGACGGGTGACGGCGACCGATCTCCCACCTGTCGCCGCCCCGCAAGAGGGCCCGACACGCATCCGAAAGGCGATCTGGAAAGACATGGCCAACACCCTCGCCATCATCCTCGCGGTGTCGTTCCTGTTCACCGGCCTGCCCAAGGCCACCGGGCAGCCGAGCGCCATCGAGCACGGCAAACACCTCGGCTTCTCCGCCCGGAACTACCGGGCGCTGGGAGTTCTGCAGATCCTCGGCGCGGCGGCCCTCGGCCTCGGCCTGATCTGGAAACCCATCGGCGTGGCCGCGGCGATCGGATTCACGCTCATGATGGCCGGAGCGGTCATCGTTCACCTCCGTGCCGGTGATCCCGCGGCCAGGATGTTGCCAGCGGCCGTCTTCGGCTTGGCCTCGATCGCGGTGGTCGTCCTCCACCTCCGCTGATCCGACGGCCGCTGGCGAGAATCGGCACCGGCGCCCCGAAGGTGCGCCATGCGGGCACACCGGCAGCGCCTGCCGTGCCGGCGTCACATGACGTTGGTGACGACCTGTCGGCTGTTGTCGGCGGGGTTCACATCGGGCTGGTCGGAGGAGACGACGGCCGTGGCCGTGAGGCTCGACCCGGCGGGTGCGTCGGTGGTGACGGTGATGAGCGTCGGACCGGCGAGGCTGCGGGGCCGGAGGCTGCCGCTGGTGCCGCAGGTCAGCACCCGTGGGGCTGCGGGCGTGGGGGCGTCGCAGGTCATGCCCCTGGTGGCGACGCGGACGAACGTGGTTCCCCCGGGCAGCCGTACGGTGGCTCTGGCGACCGCGGCTTCCGGCCCGAGGTTGATCAGGTGCAGCGCGTAGCCGAACTGTTGGCCGGGCGCGGTCCGGTCCGCCCCGTCGAAGCCGACCTGGAGGTCCGTGCCGGCGGTGTTCGCGGTCCCGTGCTCGCCAGCCGACGCCTGCGGCGGCTGCCCGACGGCAAGCAGCCCGGCCAGCAGCAGGGCACTGCCCACGACCGTCACCCGGCGGCCCGCACCCTCCCTCGACCTGCCCTGCCCACCGCACGCGCCGCGGCGGGGATCGTCACGCGTGACCCGATTCATCCTTGACCTCCAACAGTCACTTCCGTCCTTCGCGTTCGACGGTAAGGCTGTACCCGGGTACCGAATTCAAGCCCTTACCGCAAAGGCGCGTCCTCCCACTGGATTCAGGGGCGCCAAGCGCGGGCAACCGCTATCCAGGAATCGACGCTCACCACTACACTGTCGGCGGTGTTGGCGATCCAGGTACTCGGCCGCCTACGCGTGTGGCACGGTGATCGCGAAGTGGACACCGGCCCGCCCGCGCGCCGCCTCGTGCTCGGCGTCCTCGCACTCAACGCCGGACGGCTGACCACCCGGCGCGAGCTGATCGAATCGCTGTGGGGCGAGCGACCGCCGCCGAGCGCCGTCAACGTCCTGCACACCCACGCCAAGCACCTGCGCCGGCTGCTGGACCCGAAGCGCAGCCCACGCGGCCAGGACGGTGTGCTGGCGACCGTAGGCGACGGATACCTGCTGCGGCTACCCGAAGACGCCCTGGACCTGCGCCGCTTCCGCCGGTTGGCGTACGCCGCCCGGGCGGCCGAGAGCGACGGCGACACGGCCGGCGCGATGGCGCTGCTGCGCGAGGCGTTGCGGCTGTGGGAGGACGATCCGCTCTGCGACGTACCGGCGCTGGAGAGCCACCCGGAGGTCTCGGCCCTCAAGGCGGAGCGGCGCCGGGTCCAACTGTCCTACTGGCACCTGATGCTGCGCACCGGCAACGCCGCGGAGATCGTCGCCGCGCTGACACTGGAAGGTGCCGCCCAGCCGCTCGACGAGACGGTGCAGGCCACCCTGATCAGGGCTTACCAGGCCACCGGACAACGAACGCTCGCGTTCGAACGCTACGAGACGACCCGACGTACCCTCGCCGACGAGCTGGGCGTGGACCCGGGGCCGGACCTGTCCCGGGCCCACCGCGATCTGGTCGAGGAGACGGTGCCCCTCCCCGGGTCGAGAACCCCGCGTCAGCTTCCGGCACCGGTTCCCGACTTCGTCGGCCGGGCCGACGAACTCGTCCTGCTCGATGCCGCGTACGGCACCCGCAGCTGCGGAATCGTCATGGTCTGCGGCACGGCCGGGGTGGGAAAGACCGCGCTCGCCGTGCACTGGGGGCACCTCCACCGGGACCGTTTCCCCGACGGCCAGATCTACCTCGACCTGCGCGGCGACGACCCGGAACAGGCCACGCCGCCCCACGAGGCGCTGGGCCGCCTGCTCACCGCCGTCGCGGTACCCGACCAGGAGATCCCGGCCGACCCGCAGTCGCGCGCCGCCCGCTGGCGTACCGAGACCGACGGCCGCCGGCTGCTCGTCCTGCTGGACAACGCGGCCTCCGCCGAGCAGGTCGGCCCGCTACTGCCCGGCAACCACGACACCCTCGTGATGATCACCAGCCGGGACAGCCTGGCGGCGCTGGTCGCCCTGCACGGCGCCCGCCGCATCGCGCTCGACCTGCTCCCGCCGGCGGACGCCGTCGACCTGCTCGCCAGACTGGTGGGTCAGCGGGCAAGCACCGAACCGGACAGCGTCGACTCGCTGGCCGCCGTCTGCGCCCGGCTCCCCCTCGCCCTGCGCCTGGCCGCCGAGTACGCCGGCGCGCAGGCGCACCTGCCGCTGTCCGGAATCGTGTCGCAGTTGCACCGGGCCGGCCCCCTGGACCTGCTGGATCCGGGCGGCGGCACCGCGATCCGGCAGGTCTTCGGCTGCTCCTACCAGCGGCTGGACGCCGAGACGCAACGCCTGTTCCGCCTGCTGAGCCTGACCCCCGCCGCCGCCACCCTCGCCTGCGCCGCCGCGCTCGGCGACGTCGACGAGATCGCCGCGGCGCGGCTGCTGCACCGGCTGACCAGCGCGCACCTGCTGCGCTGCGACCCGCTCGGGCGATACGCGCCGCACGATCTGCTGCGCGCCTATGCCGGCGAGCTGAGCCTGGCGGTCGACGGCGGGGCCGAGCGGGCCGCCGCCGTCGACCGGCTGCTGGGGCACTACGTCGCGACCGCCATCGCCGCCAGCGACGTCCTGTATCCGGGGTGGAGCGCGAGCTGGCGGCACGCCGGGCTCGCCCTCAAACCCGACGGCGCACCGATGTCACCGGCCACGGCACTGTCGTGGCTGGACGCCGAACTGCCGTCGTTCGCCACGGTGTGCCAGATCGCCCTGCGCAACGGGCGGCCGGAACATGCCGTCCACCTCGCCGCGGCCCTCTACCGCTACCTCGAGGCGGGCCACGGCGTCGAAGCGGTGCCGATCCACGACCACGCCGTCCAGGCCGCCCGGGCGATGGGCGACGTCGTCGCCGAGGCGCACCTTCGCACCAACGCCGGAGTCGTCCAACGCCTGCTCGGCCGCTACCCCGCCGCGACCGCGCAACTCCGGCAGGCGCTGGCGCTGTACGGCCGTACCGACAACCGGCACGGCCGGGCCCGGGCACTGTCCAATCTCGGCATCATCGAGGAACGGCTCGGCGACTTCGCCTCCTCGATCGCCCGTCACGGCGAGGCCATCGCGCTCTACCAGGAGATCGACGATCTATTCGGGCAGGCGTCGGCCCTGACCAACCTCGGCAACCTCGAATCCTCCATCGGCCGGCACGGGCCGGCGGCACAACGGTTCCGGGCGGCTCACGACCTCTTCGCCACACTGGGCGAACGCGCCGGTCAGGCGATCGCGCTGACGAATCTCGGCGAGATCCACAACATGCTCGGCGAGGGTGCCGTCGCCGCCGGGCACCTGCGTGCGGCCCTGCGGCTCTTCCGGGAGATCGAACACCGCGACGGCGAAGCGACGGCGTTGAGCAACCTCGGCACCGCGTTGAGCCGGCAGGGCCGACACCGGGAATCGATCGCCCACTTCGAGGAGGCGTTGGAGATCTTCCGCGGGCTGCGGCACCGCTACGGCGAGGCGAGCGTCCTGAACGCGATGGGCGAGGCGTTGCACGCCATGCACCGCGACAACGAGGCCCGTGAGCGGCATCGGCTGGCGCTGGCCATCGCCACCGACACCGGCGACCACGACGAGCGGGACCGTGCCGCGCAGGCGCTTCAACGCATCGGGCAGGACCGGCTCGCACACTGACGCTCCCGGCGACCTGGTCGACGGTCGCGCGCGTCGGCCGGGCGGCCCGAAGGCGGCCGCCCGGCCGACGGCTCAGACCACGACGTCGAACGAGTCGTTGTTGATCACGCGGTTGTTCACGTAGAAGCGGTTCAGCTCGTTGCCACCGCTGCTGTTCTCGAACGCTGGGATGTAGCAGACGTTCCACCCGCCGCTGTCACCGGGTTGCCGGATGTCGACCCAGCTGATCTGACAGCCCGAGAAGGTACGCCCGTAGGCGTGCCCGCCGGTGAAGGCGCCCTGCAGGGTGGACTGGAACGGGTACTCGTCGCAACTGTATCCGGCCGGGGCGGTGTGCATGCCGGGGCAGGCCCGGTTGTGGTTCTGGGTCTGGTTGAAGGAGTCGGTGGTCCGGGTCAGGGTCCGGGGCAGGTTGTGGGCGAGTGCCATCTGGATGTGCTGCCGGTAGCTGTTGTTGGCCGGGCTCGGCGTGTAGACCGGCCGGATCGACGGATAGACGCAGCCCGGCTGGTTCAACCCGGGTACGGCGTTGTCGCAGCGGAACTGCGGACTTGACGCGCCGACGGCGTTGGACGCCGGCGGGCTCCAGGCGGCGTTGACGAACCAGAAGTACAGCATCATCTGGGCGGTGTGGACGGCACCGGGCGCGGTGGCGCCGGGCGCGGCGTTGAGGAGGAAGTTCGCCTGTGCCCCGACGTAGTCGAAGCGGTAGGCGCTGCCGCCGGTGAAGCCGTTGCAGCCGTACTCGCAGTAGCCCTCGTGGGTGATCAGGGTCCCGAGGACCTGGCCCGCGAGGGCGGTGGCCCGCACCGTGACGTTGTACCGGGGCCGGCCGTCGATCGATCCCAGGTCGGCCATGAAGGTGGCCGTCATGTCGATGATGCCGACCAGAGCCCCGGACGGGACGAGGTAGACGTAGAGCCTGACCGGTGCGGTGGCACAGGCTCCGAACCGGGCCATCGCCCAGGCTCCGTTACCACAGGTGACGGCCGTGGTACCGGCACCGCCCGAAGCCGCGTCGGCGGGGGCGGTGGCGCGACTCAGCTTGCCCATCTCGACACAGGTCCCGGTGCCGCCCTCACCGGCGGCCTCGCGGGACGCCTCCGCCAGCCGCGGCGCGCACGACTCGGGCAGCGCGCGTTGCGACAGCGGGAGCGCGGCGGGATCGGCGGGCGCCGCCACCGCCGACTGCCCCGGCAGCAGGGCCACGACGCACATCGCGGCCGTGGCCAGGGCGAGCAGGCGCCTTCGTACGTGGGAATGGGGCATGTGTCCTCCTCCGAGGTCGGTGGCGGCCACCTGTCGCAGAACCCTCGGACCGCCGGCTGGCCGCAACGTATCGACGGGCGCTGGACGGTCTCTGGCCATCGCCTGGACGGACCGCACTCGGGGTTCGTGCCGCCGCCCACGAACTGGCACGAACCCCGGGCGCCCGGCTAGCCCACCGACGTCGTGCGCACCGCCGGCGGATGCTTCGCTCCGAGGCCACCGCTGGCGAGGAGGGCGACGGAGTCGAGGTCCCGCCAGACGATGTTGTTGTTGTGCCGGACGTTGGTGAGGATGTCGGGGGTCACCAGCACCAGGGGGTCGGTCGGTGACTGCCACACGGCGATCAGGGAGAAGTGACCGGGGCCGGGCACGCTGATCCAGGGGACGCTCACCGTGGTGACACCGGGCGGGACGGTGACGATCACCGAGGTCACGAATGTCCAGGCGGTCGGCCAGACCAGGCTGCCGCTCGGGGACGAGCGGTAGAACGCCAGCGTTCCGCTGTCGGCGCCTTCGCCGTACGGTCCGGGGTTCCGCAACGTGGTGACGATGTGGTTGGTCCCGCCGACGACCGGGGGGACGCTGCTGGAGCACCCCGCCGCGGTCGGGCAGATCTTCAGGTCCGGGCTGGCCCAGATCACGTAGCCCGAGTGCGGTTGCAGTCCGACGTCGCCGGCGACGTCCCTCATCCAGACGTCGGTGACGGTCATGAGCCGGTCCGGTGTGGCCTCCGGCGGTGCGGCGGTCGCGGTGGCACCCAGCAGGCCGGCCAGGGCCACGCCGGCGAGCAGGGCCGTCGCCGCGCGTCGAAGTCGGCTACCCGAAATCGCCATGACAGTTGTCTCCCGTCTACGGGGGCACCGGCGTGGGGCTCCACGCCGGTGCGGTCATGGATTCAGGAGCCGGTCAAGGGGAGGGAAATACCACGGTCCAGTGCCGGCATATGTCAGATGACGCCAGGTGCGGTCAAATCAGGCGTCGCGGGCCGCCGACCGGTTCGCGGGCCGGCGGGTCGACATCCGCCGATCACCGGATGTGCCCGTGCGGTGGCGGCCGGTAGGTTCTCGTCATGCGACGGTGGCGGCTGATGAGCAGTGGGCGGAGGGCCGTCGCGGGGGCCGCGACCGGCGCCTTCCTGGTCCTCGCCACGATTCGCGCGTTCGTCCTCGACCCGGATGCGACGAACTGGCAGATCGCCCTGTGGGCGCTACAGGCCGGGGCGATGCTGGTGGCGTATCTCGTCTGGTGGCGGCCGACCGACCCGGGGCGCGAATACCGCGGCGTCGACCTTAACGCCAAACGCCTGCACTGGTGAAAGACCGGTGCCCGGGCGGCGTCACCACCGCGGGCACCGGTCACGCCGTCAGAGGCCGGGCAACTCGACCCGGCGCCCCTCGTTCGACGACCGCAGCGCCGCGTCGACCAACTGGAGACCGCGTACGCCGGCGGCGAAGTCGTACCGGTGCGGACGCCCGGCGTCGACGTCGAGCAGGAACTGCTCCCACTGGGCCCGGAACCCGTTGACGAACTCCTGGTTGTCCGGGATCTGCTCCCACTGGGCGCGGAAGTCCTGGTCGGTCGGCAGATCCGGGTTCCAGACCGGCTTCGGGGTCCGGACCCGGGGCTGGATCTTGCAGCCGAACAGGCCGGCGACCGCCGAGCCGTGGGTGCCGTCGACCTGGAACTCGACCAGTTCGCCCCGGTCGACGCGGACCGCCCACGACGAGTTGATCTGCGCCAGGATGTCACCCTCGAGTTCGAGGATGCCGTACGCGGCGTCGTCGGCGGTGGCGTCGTACCGGTTGCCCTGCTCGTCCCAGCGCTCCGGAATGTGCGTGACCGCCCTGGCGGTCACCGCCCGGACCTTGCCGAACAGGTTCTCCAGCACGTAGTTCCAGTGGCAGTACATGTCCAGGACGATGCCGCCGCCGTCCTCGGCGCGGTAGTTCCAGCTCGGCCGCTGGGCCGGCTGGAGGTCGCCCTCGAAGACCCAGTAGCCGAACTCGCCGCGTACCGACAGGATCCGGCCGAAGAAGCCGGCGTCGACGAGCCGCTTGAGTTTCAGCAGCCCCGGCAGGTAGAGCTTGTCGTGCACGACACCGTTGATGATGCCGGCGGTGGCGGCCGCCTCGACGAGTTCGCGCGCGTCGGCGACGGTCTCCCCCACCGGCTTCTCGGTGTAGACGTGCTTGCCGGCGGCGATCGCCTTGAGGATGGCCTTCTTGCGCCCGCTGGTGGTCTGGGTGTCGAAGTAGACCGTGGCGGTGTCGTCGGCCAGGGCTCCGTCCAGGTCGGTGGTGTACTCGGCCACGTCGTGGTCGGCGGCGATGCGGGCCAGCTTGTCGCGGTTGCGGCCGACCAGGACCGGCTCGACCTGGACCCGGTCGCCGTCGGGGGTGACCACGCCGCCGTCGGCGCGGATGGCCAGTACCGAGCGCAGCAGGTGCTGCCGGTACCCCATCCGGCCGGTGACGCCGTTCATCACCACCCGGATCAGCCGCTCAGCCATCGACGGTCACCCCCTTGCCGGCCGGCGCCTTGCCCGCGGTCGAGTCGGCCGGCCGGCCGCCGAGGTACAACTCGCCGAGCTTGGGGTCGGCGAGCAGTTCCGGCGCCGGGCCGGTGATGTGCACCCGCCCCAGGTCGAGCACGCAGCCGATGTCGGCGGTCTCCAGCGCCCGCCGGGCGTTCTGCTCCACCAGCAGTACGGCGACGCCGGCCTCACGCATCCGGACCACCTGCTCGAACACGGTGCTGGTGGTCTTCGGGTCCAGCCCCATCGACGGCTCGTCGAGGAGCACGACCTTCGGGCTGACCATCAGCGACCGGGCGAACTCGACCTGCTTCTGCTGGCCGCCGGAGAGCAGGCCGGCGAGCGACTTCCAGCGGTCGGCGACGACCGGGAAGAGTTCCTTGACGAACTCGATCCGCTCGTTGATGACCGCCTTGTCGCGCAGCGTGTACGCGCCGAGGTTGACGTTCTCGGCCACCGTCATCTCGCGGAACACGCTGTGTCCCTGCAGGACGTGTGCCAGCCCGGAGCGCAGCATCTGCTGCGGTCCCTGGCCGGTGACGTCCTTGCCGTCGACCTTGATCGTTCCGGAGCGGGGCTTGAGCAGCCCGCTGGCGACCTTGAGCACGGTGGACTTGCCCGCGCCGTTCGGGCCGACGAGGCAGACCACGGTGCCCGGCGGCACCTTGACGGTCAGCCCGCGCAGCACGAGGGCGGCCCGGCCGTAGCCCGCCTCGATGTCGTTCAGCTCGAGGAGAAACTCAGACGCCAAGGTAGGCCTCCAGCACTCGGGGGTCGGTCTTGATCACCGACGGCGGGCCGTCGGCGATGGGCCGGCCACGGTCGAACACCACGACGTGGTCGCTGAGGCTCATGACCATGTCCATGTTGTGTTCGACGATGAGGAACGTCTTGCCCTCGGCGTTGAGTTCCTGCACGAGGGTGCCGATCCGGCCGATCAGCGCCGGGTTGACGCCACCGGCCGGCTCGTCCAGCATGATCGTTTCCGGGTCGCCCATCAGCACGCCGGCCAGCTCGAGCAGCTTCTGCTGCCCGTACGACAGGTTGCGGGCCTCGGCGTGCTCCAGGTGGTCGATGCCGACCCGGTTGAGCAGCCCGCGGGCCCGCTCGATGTCGCCGGAGTGCCGGGAACTGGCGAGCTGCGCCCGCAGGCTGGTGTTGCGGACCGCGACCAGCATGTTCTCCAGCACCGTCATCCGGGGGAAGACCCGGCACAGCTGGAAGCTGCGCCCGATGCCGGCCCGGGCGATCCTGTGCGGCGCCTTGCCGGTGATGTCCTGCCCCCGGTAGGTGGCCTGGCCGGAGTCGGGCTTGATCATGCCGGTGACGCAGTTGAAGAACGTGGTCTTGCCCGAGCCGTTGGGGCCGATGAGGGCGTTGACCTTGCCGTGGTGGAACGTGACCGTGGCCTTGTTGACGGCGGTGACGCCACCGAACGACTTGGTCAGCTCGACGGTCTCCAGGCTGCGGATCCCGCTCTTCGTCGGGGCCGTCATCGCTTGACCTCCGCCTTCGTCTCGGACGCCGCGTCGGCGTCGGCGGCCGGCGCCGCCGGCTTGCCGGCGGCCGCCGCCCGGGCCTTGTTCTGCTCCAGCAGTTCGGCCGCGGTGACCTCCCGGATCGAACTCTCCGTCGGCCGGAACCGTCTGACCAGGTTGCCGACCGCCGGGATGATGCCGTCCGGCATGAACAGCACCACGATGCCCAACAGCAGGCCGGCCGCGACCAGGTGGAGCTGGGTGCTGCCGAACTCCAGCTTGAAGATCTCCAGCGCGGTGCCGACGATGAACGCGCCGAGCAGCGGACCGAACAGGTGCCGGATGCCGCCGAGCAGCGCCATCAGCACCATGTAGGAGCCGGTCAGGATGGAGAACTGGAAGATCGGGTCGAGGTCGCCGAACCACAGCGCGTACAGGCCGCCGCCGAGCGCGGTGAACAGCGCCGAGACGACGTACGCGATGAGCTTGAACGTGAACGTCGGCGTACCCAGCGACTGGGCCTTGTCCTCGTCCTCGCGGATCGCCTTCAGGCCCATGCCGAACCGGGACCGGTCGATCGCCCACCAGGCCAGCAGCGCGATCGCGATCAGGCCGGCGTACAGGTAGAAGAACACCATGTGGTGTTCGGGCCGCAGCAGGTCCGGGAACGGCCGGGGTACGACCAGGCCGTTCGAGCCGCCGGTGAACGCCGCCCAGCTCTGGAAGACCAGCAGCAGGATCAGCACCAGCGCGATCGACACGATCACGAACGACGCGCCGCGGACCCGCAGCGCGGCGATGCCGATCGGCACCGCCAGCGCGGCGACGATCAGACCGGCCAGGATCAGCGCGACGAAGCTCGGTACGCCGGCCTTGGTGATCAGCAGCCCGGTCGCGTACCCGCCGAGGCCGGAGTACGCGGCGTGCCCGAGCGAGATGTAGCCGGTGAAGCCGCCGACGAAGTTCCACGCGGTCGACAGGATCGCGTAGTTCAGCACGACGACGCCGGCCGACAGGATGTACGGGTTCGGCGCCACCAGCGGGAACGACAGCACCAGCGCCGCACCGACGACGAGGGCGATCAGCCGTACGGGTGTGCCGAGCCGGGCGGGCAGCAGGCCGCCCGCCGGCGCGGTCGTTTCAGAACCTCTGGGCAAGGCGACCTCCGAAGAATCCCTGCGGCCGGAAGGCCAACGTGCCGAACAGCGCGACGTAGAAGACGGTTTGCGCCCAGGTCGTGCCGAGCGGCAGTTGCAGCAGGCTCTGGCCGAGGCCGAGCACCATGGCGGCGATCGCGGCGCCGGGTACGCTGCCGAGCCCGCCGACCACGATGATCGCCATCAGCGGGCCGATCCAGTGCCAGTGCAGCGAGGGGTAGATGGTCGAGTCCAGCGACAGCGCGGTGCCGCCGATCGCGGCCGACGCCAGGCCGAGCCCGAAGCCGAACCCGGCGATGCGGTCGGTGTCGATGCCGGTGAGCTGGGCGGCCTCCTTGTGCTGGATGGTGGCCCGCAGCGCCCACCCGAACCGGCTCTTCTTCAGCAGCAGGTAGAGGGCGAGCAGCGAGACGGCCGCCAGGCCGAACGCGATCAGCTTGACCACCGCGACCCGGGCCCCGAACAGGTCCAGGCTCGAACCGCTGTAGCTCAGGTTGATCCGGCGCTGGGTGCCGGTGAAGACGTACCCGAGCATGCCTTCGATGATCAGGGCGATCGCGAAGGTGAGCAGCACGGACATCATGGTCAGGGTGGCCGGCCGCAGCCGGGTGATGAGCAGTCGCTGCATCACCACGCCGACGAGGAAGAACAGTGGGACGGTCACGAACAGCGACAGCAGCGGGTCGAGCCCGGTCTGCTGGTGGAAGTACCAGGCGAGGTAGGCCGCGAGGATGAGGAACGCCGAGTGCGCGATCATCACCACCCGCATGACGCCGAAGTAGAGCGTCAGGCCCGCGGCGAGCAGGGCGTACAGGCCGCCCAGCAGGATGCCCAGGACGATGCTCTGGAAGATCAGGGTGCCGGACACGAAATGATCACCAGCTCGGCTTGGGGTAGATGATGTCGGCTTCCTTGGTCTCGCCGGGCAGCACGATCTGGATCTGGCCGTCGACGTACTGCTGGATCATGTGGGCGCCCTGCGGGCGGCCCTGGGCGTCCCAGGAGAGCGGGCCGACGACGGTGTCGACGGTGTTGCCGCGCAGCCAGTCGACCAGCTTCTGCTGGCAGTCGCCCTGCTCGGCGCAGCCGACCGCCTCGACGGCGGCGGCGACGACCTGGCCGGTGGTGTACGCGTTGGCCTCGTCCTCACCGGGCGGGGTGCCGAACTGCGCGGTGTACGCCTGCACGAACTCGGTGTTGCTGGGGTAGGTGGCCTTGGTGGTGTAGCCGGTCGGGGCGAGGATGCCCTCGGTCTTGGCCCCGATCGCCTTGCTGAACTCGGGGTTGGTCGGCGCGGTCGAGAACGCGGCCAGCTTCGGCTGGTAGTTGAGCTGCTGGAGGGCGACGATCAGGTTGACCGCGTCCTGGTACTGGGTGCCGCCGACGACGATGTCCGCCCGGGACGAGGCGATCTTCGCGGCGATGCTGTTGAAGTCGGTGGTGTTCGGCGGGTAGACCTCGTCGACCACGGTCCGCACACCGCCGGCCTCGAGCTTCTCCTTCAGGCCGTACGCGGTGCCCTGGGCGAACGGGTCGTCCATGGCCGCGTACGCCGCGGTCTGCGGACGCTGGTCGGCCGGCAGCGCGAGGATGTACTCGGCCAGGTAGTTGTAGTGGTCGTTGGCGACCGCGGGGGCGGCGTAGAACAGGTTCTTGAAGCCCTGCTCGAAGACCTCCGGGGCGGCGCCGGCCGGCTCGACGTAGAGCATGCCGTACTCCTCGGCCACCCGGGCCGAGGGCACCACGAGCCGGGTGGAGAACGGGCCGAAGACCAGGTCGACGTTGTCACGGCCGATCAACTGCTCGTAGTCGGCGACGACCCGGTCGGCGCTGGACTGGTCGTCGAGGATCTTCAACTCGACCTGGCGGCCGAGCAGGCCGCCCTTGTCGTTCACAACCTTCGCCCAGGCCTCGTAGCCACGCTGGACACCCTTGCCGGGCTCGGAGAAGTCGCCGGTCAACGGGAGGGATATGCCGATCACGATAGGATCGTCTGCTGAATCGCCGGAGCCGCCCGCGGCGGAGCAGCCGGAGAGGGCCAGTGCCGCGACCGCGGCTCCAGCGATCACACCCCGCCGGGCTCGAGCCGTTGCCTTCATGAGTAACTCCTCGCATCCGTGTTACGGAAGCGCTTTCGTAAAGCGCTTCCGTAACATAACTACGGCACCCATGGGGTGGCAAGCGTCACAAGGAGATTTCGGTCCCGAGTCACCGGCGTGAAGGGGCGTCAACATGCCTAGATCTCGATCAGCCTTGCGGCTCGCCGATGTAGCCGAGCTGGCCGGCGTTTCGCTGGCCACGGCCTCGCGCGCGCTAGCCGGTCGCGACGGCGTCAGCGACAAGGTCGCCGAGCATGTCCGCCAGGTCGCGAACCAGCTCGGGTACGTGGCCAACATGCACGCCCGCACCCTCGCCGGCGGCTCGACCTCCACCGTCGGGCTGATCGTCCACGAGATCGGCGACCCGTACTTCTCCGAGATCGCCAGCGGCGTCATCCGGGTCGCCGGCGAGCGGGACCTCATGGTCCAGATCTGCCACTCCGGCCGGGACCCGGAGAAGGAGTTCCGGCAGATCCAGACGATCATCGCGCACCGGGCCGGGATCATCATCGTCGCCGGCTCCGGCTACTGCGACCCACGGGCACAGGCCCGTTCGAAGGCCGCCCTGACGGCGTTCCAGGCCAGCGGCGGCCGGGTCTCGGTGATCGGCCGCCACCACCTCACCGCCGACGCCGTGCTGCCCGACAACGAGGCCGCCGGCCGCTCGGCCGCCGAACACCTGCTCTCCCTCGGCCACCGCCGCATCGCCGTGGTGTCCGGACCCGACAGCCTGACCACGGTCGAGGACCGGCTGGCCGGCATCGCGGGGGCCATCCAGCGGGGCGGACTGACCTGGTCGGACATCCCGGTCATACCCACCAGTTTTACGCGGGACAGTGGACTCCAGGCGACCGAACAGATCCTGCGTGACCATCCCGAGACCACCGCGATCATCGCGCTCACCGACGCGATGGCCATCGGCGTGCTGTCCGCGCTGCGGGCACACGGAATCGCGGTGCCCGACCGGATCTCGGTGGTCGGCCTCGACGACGTCTCCGTCGCCGCCGACCTCGCCCCGAGCCTGACCACCGTACGGCTGCCGATGGCCGCCATGGGCGAACTCGCCCTGGCCATGGCGCTCAAGCCGCAGTCGCAACGCCCCCGGCGCAAGTCGACCGGCCACCAGCTCGTCGTACGCGACTCGACCGGCCCGGTCCCCTCCGGCTGAACCCCGGACCCGCCCCGGTTGGCGGAGCCCGGGTCAGCGGGGCGTCTGCTGGTGGAAGGTCAGCCGCCAGCCGGCCTCCCGGCGCGCGTAGCCGCTGCCGACCAGCGCCGAATACTCCGCCGCGCCCACCCGCACCGCCACCACCCCGTACGCGACCAGTGCCGTGTCCGGGGTGGGCCGCCGGACCCGCACCTCCTCCAGCCGGTACGACGACCACGGCTGCCCCGACATCGCCTCGATCGCCGCCGCCCGGTCATCGATCACCAGCCCGCCGGGCAGCAGCATGACCACCTCGTCGTCGAGGACCCGGCCGTAGAACGCGGCCGCCTCCCCCGGGGTGGACGACAGCGCCCGCCAGCCCTGCTCCTCCAACTCGAACAGTTCGTCGTACGCCACCGGCCGCTCCCTCGCCTTGATCCGGATGTCCGCCGACGGTAACCCGGCACCGGACGGTCCGCGCCTCAGCGCACGGGCGCGTCCACGGCCGGACCCACGGCGGAACCGGCCGCCGGCTCGGCGGACGTCGGCCGCAGGCTCACGGCCAGGACGGCGGCCACCAGGCAGAACAGCAGCGGCGCGAACAGCGCCACGTTCAGCGAGGTGAACTCGGCGATCCAGCCCACCAGGGCCGGGCCGGCCAGCAGGCCGAGATAGCCCATGCCGACCACCCGCGACATGTTCACGCCCTGCGTGCCCTCGCGCAGGTTGCCGGCCGCGGTGAAGAGCTGCGGAACGCTGCCGGACAGCCCCAGGCCGAGCACCGCCCAGCCGGCCAGCGTCAGCCAGAGCCAGTCCGACGTGGTGACCAGGACCAGACCGGCGGCACCGATCAGCGAGCCGTACCGGACGACGGCGACCGGACCGACCCGCATCACGATCCGGTCGGTCACCAGCCGGCCCAGGGTCATCGTCACCGCGAACGCGCCGTAACCGAGCGCGGCCACCGACTCCGCCTCGCCGAGATGCTCGGTGATCTGCAGGGCACTCCAGTCGTTGGCGACGCCCTCGGCGAGCATCAGCAGGAACGCGGTGGCGCCCAGCAGCCACACCGTACGCGGGATGCCGGCCCGCCGACGGACCCCGGACGCGGCCTGCGCGGTCGGAGCGTTCTCGTCGGCCCGGGGCAGCAGGCCGGGTACGCAGGCCGCCATGACCACGACGCCGGCCAGCGCCGACGCCAGCAGGATCGCCGACACCGACCAGCCGGCCGCGATCAGCCCGGCACCCAGCACCGCACCGGCCGCCCCGCCGATCGAGAACAGCGCGTGGAACGCCGACATGATCGGCCGCCGGTAGGCGCGTTCGACGACGACGGCCTGGGCGTTCATCGCAACGTCCAGCGCCCCGTTGGCGAACCCGAAGAAGAACAGCGCCAGCCCGAGCGTCACCGCGTCGTACGCCAGACCGGGCAGGTTGACCGTCACGCACAGCAGCGCGGCACCGGCGACGGTCGTGGTCCGCGAGCCGATCCGGTCGGCGAGCGGGCCGCTGACCTGCATCCCGGCGAAGGCACCGGCGCCGATGAGAAGCAGCAGCAGGCCCAGCGTCGCGTGCGACACCCCGGTCCGCTGCTGCACGGCGGGAATGTTGACCACCCACATCGCCAGCAGCAGCCCGCCGACGCCGAAGGTGCCGAACACCGACACCCGGGCCCGCCGCAGCCGGGCCGGATCACCGGCCGGGCTCTTCACGGTCGTCATACCGCGACCACCTCCACACCGTTGCGCTCGAAGAAGGCCGACTCGGCCGCGGTGAACCGGTGGTCGGTGACCACCAGGTCGAACGTCTTCAGGTCGGCGACCCACGCGAACGTGGACTTCTCCCACTTGGAGCGGTCGAAGACCAGGATCACCCGCTCGGCGCAGTCGATGGCGGCCATCTTGACCGCCGCGTCGCCGAGGTCGTACGCGGTGACCCCGCCCGCGACCGACGCCCCGCAGCCGGAGACGACCGCGGTGTCGAACCGCAGCCGGCGGATGCCCGCCTCGGCGAGCGGCCCGACGAAGGCCAGCTCGCCGGCCCGCACCTCGCCGCCGGGGCAGATCAGCCGGACGTCGCGCCGGCCGGCGAGCACGTTCGCGGCGGTCAGTGACAGCGGCATGACCCGCAGCGGCCGGTCGCCGACCGCACGGGCGATCTCGACGCAGGTGGTGCCGCTGTCGAGCAGCACCGCCTCATCGGTGCCGAGCCGGTCGGCGACGGCCGCGGCGATGCGGGCCTTGGCGTCGACGTTGGCCGTGGCCCGGCTGGCGTACGACAGCTCGGCGCCGCGCAGCGCGAGCCGCCGGGCGCCGCCGTGCACCCGCCGCAGCACGCCCTTGTGGTCGAGTTCGATCAGGTCGCGGCGGATCGTCGCCTCCGACGTGGCGAGCCGGGCGGCGAGGTCGGCGACGGTGACCGCCTCCTCGGTCGCGACGGTCTGCTCGATCCGGCGCTGCCGCTCCTGCACGTCCATGACGGAAAAAGATACGCATCACTGTACGAACACGCAAGAACACTGTTCATATGAACAACTGGTTCGGCCGTGCGGGGACCCCGCACCGGGCCGGGTCTCGGGTCAGGCGGCCGGGTCGACCAGCCGTACGCCGGCCGGGGTCGGACCGTCCATCGCGGCGAGCGCGGCCGGCGCGTCGGCCAGGCCCAGCGTGCCGGTGACCAGGTCAGCCGGACGCAGCCGCCCGGCGCCGATCAGGCCGAGCAGCCCCGGATAGGCGTGCGCCGCCATGCCGTGGCTGCCCAGCACCTCCAGCTCGTACGCGATGACCAGCTCCATCGGCACCGCCGGCCGGCCGAGCGCGGGCGGCAGCAGGCCGACCTGCACGTGCCGGCCACGCCGGCGCAGCCCGGCGATCGACGCCACGCAGGTGTCGACGCTGCCCAGCGCGTCCAGGGACAGGTGTGCCCCACCGCCGGTACGGTCCCGTACGGCCGCCGCCACCTCGTCCGGCCCGGCAAGCCCGGCGGCGGCCACGACCTCCGCCGCACCCAACCGCCGGGCCAGGTCCAGGGCGGCCGGGGCGACGTCGACGGCGACGACCCGGGCACCGGCCGCCGCCGCGATCATGACGGCGGACAGGCCCACCCCGCCGCACCCCAGCACCGCCACCCATTCCCCCGCCGCGACCCGGCCCTGCTGCACGACCGCCCGGAACGAGGTGGCGAACCGGCAGCCGAGCGCCGCCGCCGCGGGGAAGTCGATCCCGTCGGGCAACCCGACGAGGTTGACGTCGGCGTCCCGGACCACGACGTACTCGGCGAACGAACCCCAGTGGGTGAAGCCGGGCTGGGTCTGCCGCTCGCAGACCTGCTGGTCGCCGGCGAGACAGGCCGGACAGCGGCCGCAGGCACAGACGAACGGGGCGGTGACCCGCGCGCCGGGCCGCCAACCGGTCACCCCCGCCCCGACCGCCTCGACGACACCGGCGAACTCGTGACCGGGCACGTGCGGCAGGCGGATGTCGGGATCATGCCCGCGCCAGCCGTGCCAGTCACTGCGGCACAGGCCGGTGGCCAGCACCCGGACCACCGCGCCGCCCGGCGGCGGCACCGGGTCGGCGACCGTCCGCACCTCGGGTCGTACGCCGAACTCGTCGAACACCACCGCACGCACGCCGCGACCCTACCGGGTCCCGCCGGGCCGACTACCGTAGCCACTTTCCAGCCCGGTCCTGGCGCCGGCCCCTCCTCGAGCACAGTCCGCCCGCCTGTCGTCACGACCGCCTGTCCCTGGCCGATGCCACGACCAGCCGGGAATCGCGCTGTTCAGCCACGCGGCTCACGTTGTCCCGGCCGAGGTCAGGAACTCGTGAGAATGACGAGCTGCCGGGTCGCCCGGGTCATCGCCACGTAGCGGTCCACCGCTCCCTCGATGCCCTCGCCGAACGACTGCGGATCGACGAGGACGACCAGGTCGAACTCGAGCCCCTTCGACAGTTCCGGGGTCAACGACCGGACCCGGGAGGTGGCCCGGAACGTCGGATCCCCGATGACACAGGCGATCCCTTCGGCGTGCGCGGCGAGCCAGGTGTCGAGGATCGAGCCCAGATCCGAAGCAGACCCGTGTACGACGGGGACGTCACCGTCGCGGATCGAGGTCGGTACGTTGGCGTCCGGCAGCACGGCCCGGATGACCGGCTCGGCCTGTGCCATGACCTCTTTCGGCGTGCGGTAGTTGATGGTCAGCGAGGCCAGGTTGATCCGGTCGAGTCCGATCCGCTCGAGCCGTTCCCGCCACGACTCCGTGAACCCGTGCCTGGCCTGGGCCCGGTCCCCGACGATGGTGAAGCTCCGCGACGGGCACCGCAGGAGCAACATCTGCCACTGCGCGTCGGTCAACTCCTGCGCCTCGTCCACGACGATGTGCGCGAACGGGCCGGCGAGCCGGTCCGGCGCGCCGGCGGGCAACGTGGTCTCGTCGACCAGGGCGTCCTGGAAGTCCTCGCCACGAAGCATCGTCACCAGGCCCACACCGTATTCGTCGTCGACGGACTCGATCAGGTCGTCGACGACCCTGGTCATGCGCTCACGCTCGGCGGCGACGGCGGCGCTGTGCCGACGTCGGCGTCGGGACACCTCCGGGTCGCCGAGCCGCTGCCGCGCCGCGTCGAGAAACGGCAGGTCGGACACGGTCCACGCCTGGGCGTCCTGGCGTTGCAGCCGCCGGACGTCGTCGGCGTCGAGCCAGGGGGCGCACCGGCGCAGGTAGGCGGGTACCGACCACAGGTCGCCGACCAGGTCGGCGGCTTCGAGCAGCGGCCACGCGCGGTTGAACGCCGTACGCAGTTCGCTGTTCCGCAGCAGCGACCCGCGGACCAGGTCGGGCGATTCGTCGCCGTCGTACCTGTCCACCAGGATCGTGAGCAGTTCCTCCCAGATCTCGTCGCGCGCCTCGTTGTGCGGGGTCCCCGGTGCCGGCGCCTCGAACGCCTCGGCCCAGTCGTCGGCGGTCAGCCGGATGTCGGACTCGTCGGTCGCGATCCTCATCCCGCCGGTCGGCGGCTCCTCGTAGAACCGGACCGCCGCCTCGATCGCCTCGACCAGGTCCGCGGACGACTTCAGGCGGGCCACGTCCGGGTCGGTCTCGACCGCCGCGGCGGCTCCCTCGGCGACCAGGTCCCGCAGCGTGCAGGTCTGTACGTCCTCCTCGCCGAGGCTGGGCAGGACGTCGGCGACGTAGGCCAGGTAGGGCTGGTGCGGCCCGACGAACAGCACGCCGCCGCGGCGGTGCCCCAGGCGCGGGTCGGAGTACAGCAGGTATGCGGTGCGGTGCAGGGCGACGACGGTCTTTCCCGTGCCCGGGCCGCCGTCGACGACCAGAGCGCCGCTGGATCCGGCCCGGATGATGGCGTCCTGGTCGGCCTGGATGGTGCCGAGCACGTCCCGCATCCGGGCCGACCGGCTGCCGCTCAGGCTGGCGATGAAGGCGGACTGGTCGTCGAGCGCGGCGGCATGCCCGGTGAACTCGTCGGGCACGAACACCTCGTCCCAGTAGTCGGTGATCCGGTCACGGGTCCAGCGGTACCGGCGGCGGCTCGTCAGACCCATCGGGTTGGCGTGGGTCGCGCCGAAGAACGGCTCCGCCGCGGGTGACCGCCAGTCGACCAGCAGCCGGCGGCCCGCGCTGTCGGTGAGGCCGAGCCGTCCGACGTACACGGGCTCCGGGTCGTCCGCCAGGACCATGTGCCCGAGGCACAGGTCCAGGCCGAAGCGACGCAGGGTGCGCAGGCGTGCGGTCAGCCGGTGAACCTCCTGGTCCCGGTCCAGCGCCGACTGGCCCAGGCCGCCGGGCGCCCTGCGGGCGGCGGCCAGGCGGTCGGACAGGTCGGCGACCGACCGCTCGAGGCTCTCCGCGATCGCCGCGAAATGCCGCTCGTCGGCGGCGACCAGCCCCGGGTCGGCCTTGGCGGAGAGGTGGTCGGGAAGATCGAACGCGCTGGTGGTCGGCGGGTTCATGTCATCAGCTCCGATCGCGGGCCGTCGGCATCGACAGACGCACCTTCACGCCCCGCTTGCTCATGTTCCGGCCTGGTGTTCTGGCCTCGGCCGGCGATTCTGCGGCACAACCCGGGTCTTGCCGCAAGCCCCCCGGTGCGCTATACGTTGAGAGTGGCAGGGAGTCGTCGCACTCCTTTCCGGTTGCCCTCAGACACCGGTTCCCAGCCAGGAAATGTCATCGGTGGACGCTAGGGTCCACGCCGTGGATGAGACCTCGACGACCCGGCAGGCCGCGCTCGACTACGTCGATCGTCTGGAAAACCGCGACTGGCCCGGATTGGCCGCCATGCTCACCGACGACGTCGTCTACGAGATGCCACAGACCCGGGAGCGACTCCGTGGCAGGGACGCGTTCGTGCGGTTCAACATCGAGTATCCCGGCGACTGGCACCTACGGATACGGCAGTTGGCCGCCGACGGCCGGGTCGCCGCCCTGTGGCTCGATTTCCGGGTCGGCGCCGACCAGCAGGACGCGTGCGTCTGGCTCGATGTGTCCGAGCACGGCCTGATCAGCCGGGTCGTCGACCACTGGCCCGAACCGTACGAACCGCCACCGGGCCGGGAACACCTCGTGGAGCGGTGGTAATGCCCCACCACCGCCGGTGTCTTCCGCTGACCAGGCCATGGATGAACGTCGCCGTATCGGTCCCGGCTCTTGACCTCGACCGAACTTGAGCTTCTACGTTCGTCTCACCAGCCATCTGTCACCGGAGGCAGCGGACATGACGACGCAGCACGTTTCCGACGCCGGACTCGCCGCTCAACCGGCCGCATACTGGACCGGCGTGGCATACGAGGCCCTCATCGCCTTCACCCGTGCCCGACAGGCCGAGCTCGGCTTCACCCAGCCCCAGTTCTGGCTGCTGCGCAACCTGTCGAAGAACGACATCTCGCCCGACGGCCACGGCATGACGGTCCCCGAACTCGAACACGCGATGAGCACCTACCTTCGGCCCGGGGACGACCTGGTGGCCGAGGCGGAAGTCCTACTGGAACGCGGCTGGCTCACCCGGGACGACGCGAACCGCTTGTGGATCACCGAGGTCGGAGACGAGGCCCGTACCGACCTCAAGAAGCACGCCCCGGCCATCCGCGACCAGATCCACCAGGGAATCGACGATTCCGACTACGTCACGGCCCTGAAGGTGCTCCGGCAGATGATCCGGAACACCGGCGGCCCCACGGCCTGATCGCCCGACCACACGTCGTCCGCACTGGTGACGAAGCCAAAGACCCTCGTGGCACGGCGTCATGTCGCCGGCGGCAGAACACCCGGTAGCGGCTCGCGGTGTTCCAGCCATCCGGCCGGAATCCCGCCCGGCCCGACCCCCGTGTACGACCCGACGATGCCGCCCACGATCGCCGCGGTGGTGTCGACGTCGCCACCGGCCTCGACACACGCCCGGATCGCCGCCGGATAGTCGTCGATCCGGGTGGCGGCGACCCACAACGCGAACGGCACCGTGTCGAAGGCCAGGATCTTCGAGCCGTTGCCGAGTTCGTAGGCGGCCTCGGCCAGACCCACGCCCCGCAGTCGCCCGGCCCGGACGATCCCGGTCCGGACCCGGCTGTCGATGAGGTGGGCCAGCACCACCTCGAACAGTTCGTGGGGATCGGGCCGGTGCCGGGTCAGCCGGGCCCATCCGGCCTCGGCGGCGGCGACCGCCACCGCGACCGCACCGAGGACGGCCTCGGGGTGGGTGTGGGTGACCTGCGCCGAACGCATGGCCTGCAGTGCGGCGGTACGGCTGTCCCCGGCGTGGAAGGCACCGAGCGGCGCCACCCGCATGGCCGCTCCGTTGCCCATCGATCCCCGGCCGCCGAACGCGGCGCCGGCCGCCGCCTGCCAGGTCACACCTTCCTGGAGTTGGCGCAGCAGAACGGCCGTACCTCCGCCGTAGCCACGGTAGGGATCGAAGCGTCCGGCGAATCGTACGGCCAGTCGATCCTGGTCGATACCGGCGTGTTCCCGTAACTCGTCGACGATCGAGCAGGCCATCTCGGTGTCGTCGGTCCACCGCCACGGCGGCTCCGGCAGGTCCCAGTCGCTCTGTACGGAAACGCCGCCGGAAAGGAGGAACTGGGCGCCCAGCGCGTCGCCCACCGACAGTCCGTCCAGGCTGTCGTAACAAAGGTCCAGCATGGTCATGTACGGCTCATCCTGCCAGACGGCCCACCACGCCGGCCCGGCTCACCCGGCCGGCGGGTCGGCGACGATGCGCGCGACGGTACGCCGGCCCATCCGGCTCATCGCCGGATTGGTCCGGTCGTAGTACCAGACCGCTCCCATCGCCTGCACGAAAGCCCACGCCCTGCCGCGTTCCCATTCGAGAGCGTCGCAGCCGAGCTGCCGCCGCAGCGTCTGGCGTGGCCCGGGCTCGAGCAGGTGCCAGGCACCGACGAGATCGAGGGCGGGATCGGCCGGCCCGAGGCCGCCCACGTCGAGGACCCCGGCCAGCCGTCCGTCGGCGACCAGGACGTTCCCCGGTATGAGATCACCGTGATTCGTCCGGTCCGCGGACCCGCCCCGGGGCAACTCCCGCATCGTCGCCCAGAACCGGCGCAGCGGCGGGACGTCCAGCAGTGCCTCGCTGTGCCGCAGGCAGGTCTCCATCCACTCGTCGTGCACCCACAACTCGCCCCCGCGCCCCTGGCCCTCGAAGGTGCGTCCCCCGGTGTCGATGGCCCGTACGCCCTCGATGAACTCGGCCAAATCGCGGGCGAACGCGAACGAGTCACCCGGATCGCGGTCGGTGGCCACCACCCCGGGCAGCCACGTCTGCACCGACCAGGGAAGCGGATAACCGGCGCCGGGTGCACCGATCGCGACCGGCTCCGGAGTGGGAAACCGGGTACGCCCCAACAGTTCCCGGGCCGCTTCCGCTTCCCGTTCCAGCCAGCGCCGCGCCGACCCGACCTCACGGGGCTGGAGCGGGAACCGGACCGTGAGCCGTTCCCCGAGCCGGAAGATGGCGTTGACCGTTCCCTGCGCGGCCACACGCCTGATCGGCAGGCGTCGCCACCGGGGAAACTGGGCGTCGACCAACTGACGCACCGTCTCGTCGGCGACGCTGATCTGGTCCTCGTGCATCCGCACGACTGGCAGCCTGGTAGCCCTCGCCGACAGCCGCAACCCGGTTTCGCCAGGGTTCCATCCGCGAGACGCTCGGCGGGACAGGCCGGTCAACCGCTGCGAAAACGCCCATGCGTTCCGGCCTTCTATCCCGGTAGGGTCGCCAGCGCCGTACTGCTCGGGCAGCGGCAGGGCGACGGTGATCTGCCCGTCGCTCCAGCCCGCCGACCGATGTCGTGATGCTCAGCCGGATCCGGAGACCTCCAGCAATGGCCCACAAGACCTATCAGGTCATCGTGCGCGGCAGGTTCGCGCCACTCGATGGCGAGCAGCGGACCGCGCTGCTCGCCCGGGCTGACGAACACGACGTGTTCCGGGCGAGGTTCACCGAGGAAGGCACCGTCACGTACGAGCGGTCCCTGCTCGCGTTCACCTTCCGCTGCGTGGTCCCGGCCGCCGAAGAGGACACCGAAGCGGTCGTGATCGGCAAGGCAGAAGCGCTCGCCGCGGCCGCCGTCTCGAAACTCGGTGCCGGCTACCGCGACCTAAGGTCGGTGTCGACCGACCTCGACGACATCAAGATCCGCCGGCGGAAACACCGACACTGGTAGCGGTTGGCCGATCACTGTCGATCAGTTCGACGTGAAGTTCCACCGAGTGGGCAACGCGCTGTCACACAGGGCGCAGGTGAAGTCGTTGTCCCGCACGACGTTGCGTTCGCCGCAAGCCGGGCAGCACCGGAAAATGACCTTGTCGGTGAAGTCGCCGGGATGTTCGACGCCGATACGGTCGAGCGCGCTGCCGACTGCCGGCCAGGAATCCGGATCAGGGCAGTACCCGGTCGACTGGTTGGTCACCTCGACCACGCCCCAACCCGAGGCGGTCGGGGCGAACATCATTTCCCCGGCGGCGAGAACGTCCCGCCCGCCGGCGAGGGCCACGTGTTCGGTGCGACGAGGCGCCAGCCTGAGCCCGCCGTCGAGCGCCACGACGAACGTGACGGGTTCGGCGAGTTCACCCCGCCTCCGCGCGGCGAGCCAGCGGGCAAGCACGGTGGGTGTATCGACGGCTACGGCGTCCGCCGCGATCGCCTGATCGCGCAACTCGGCGGGGCCGACGTAGCGGTACCGCCCGGTGCTCTCCACCGCGCGACGGTATCCACCTCGAACCGAACCGTCCACGCGAATCCAGGCGCACCACACGACACCTGTTGATCATCGTTATTCAGGTGCGGGGACCAGCACCTGCCGGCATCGGGCCGGGCGGGGCGTGGCAGGGAGAAGAATCTGCGCTCCTCACGCGTTCCGCCACTCACGGAGCGGACAAGCCGATCGACATAAGCGAATGCCGCGCGCCGCCTCTGCGTCTCTGACCGTGCCGCTGGATCTGCGGTGGAGAAGCCGATACGGACGGCGTTGTTAGGCATCATCCGACAGAAGGTGGAGCATGGTTTCGATGCGTGCCGCCAGGATAGCGTCGATGTCGCCCTCGACCCGCACGCTGATGACCGCACTGCTCACCGCCCGAGCGAGGAACACGCGCAACAGCGGGGCACCGACCAGGGGGTGCTCGAACCAGGCATCAGCCGTTTCGTCGTCCGTCACGTCGAGTGCACCGGTAAGTGCATCCTCGTCGGCGTCGTCGTACCGGTAGCCGACATATGCACTGAGATGCCGAAGGAACCGGACCGTGTTCCCCTCCCACATCCAGCCATCTACAGACACCACGGCAAAGAGTATGCAGGTTGGGGTGCCTGCCCGCTGGGCCGAATGCGTGCGAGGGCAACCGGGACCGCCCGTCGCTTCCTAACCTACCCCTGTGTGTGCTGCGGATATCGGACACTCTCGCGGCCCCGGGATCCTGTGAGGTCTGCCCTCTAGGCATCGACTTCATACCGGTACCAACGCCGTGGGTCCCCGTCCACGTGCAGCCACAGCATCCCGTCGCGGCCGACGGTTCCACGTCCCCAACCTGACGGTCGCCGGCCGTCCGGGAGCACTAGGTGCTCGCGTCCCTTCTCGACAATGATCTCTCCGTCAAACACCTGCACGACCGGCTGCCCATCGGCAGTTTGGCAACGGTCGCCGGTTGTGCACGGCGGCTGCTTGGCGGCGGCGGTGGGTACGCTGTGGGCGCGGCAGTGACTGGCGAGGGTGGAGCACCACCGGGGATCGGCCGCTGGACGTCGGCGCCGACCGCCTGGGCATCCGCGACGCAATCAGTAGTTCGCGTCCGGAGGTCGTGGTGCAGTTGCGTTATGGCATGAATCCTCATCAGGGTCCGGCATCGGTTGAGCCGATCGGCGCGGCCCCGTTCACGGTCGTGCGCGGGCGTCCGTCCTATCTGAATCTGCTCGATGCGATCGGCGCGTGGCAGCTTGTCCGGGAAGCGTCCGCCGGATCCGGGCTTGTCGCGGCGGCGTCGTTCAAACACGTGTCGCCGGCCGGGGCAGCGCTGGCCGGAGCGGTCGATCCGGTGACCGCGGGCCTGTTCGGAGTGGCCCCGCGGGCCGACGCGGCGACTCGCGCGTACGTCCGCGCGCGGGACAGCGATCCGAAGAGTTCGTACGGTGATCTGGTCGCGGTGTCGGCGCCGGTCACCACTGGGCTCGCCGACCTGCTGCGGCGGGTGGTCAGCGACGGGATCGTCGCACCCGGGTACGAGCCGGGTGCGGTCGCGGTGCTGTCGGCGAAGAAGAACGGCACGTATCTGATCCTGGAGGCGGAAGCGACGTTCGAGCCGCCGGACGAGGAGGTGCGCGAACTGTACGGACTGCGGTTCGTCCAGCGTCGCGACGACGCCCCGCTTCCGGACGGGCTCTCCGCCGACCTGCGGCTCGCGCTGACCACGGTGCGCTACACGCAGTCGAACTCGGTCGTCCTGGTCCGAGACGGGGCGACGCTCGGTGTCGGTGCCGGGCAGCAGTCGCGGGTGGACTGCATCCGGCTCGCCGGGACCAAGGCGCGTCTGTGGCATCAGCGCCGGTTCGTCCCGCCCGACGATCTTTCCGGCATCGGGTCGATCCAGCAGCGTGTCAACGCGCAGCTTCGGCTGGCCGAGGCGATCGACCCGCCGGTACCGCTGCAGCGGGTAAGCCTGGCCTCCGACGGGGCACTGCCGTTCGAGGACAACATCACCGAAGCCGCCCGGTTCGGCGTACGACACATCGCCGAGCCGGGCGGCTCGACCCGCTCGGACGCGGTGGCCGCAGCAGCACACCAGCACGGCATCACTGTGACCCGCACCGGACTACGACTCTTTCGCCACTGACCCCGCAGCACGATCCCCGCCCGCATAACAGTCAGGCGAACACGAGACACCCGAACTCGTCCTCCTGCGGCTTCGACATCGGTGTGAGCGGCTTGCCGTCCGCTTCCTTGACAACTCTTCTTGTCGGTGCGGAGGTCGAGCCGACCGGCACCCCTGACCAGCGAGGAGCGCACCGCGATGATCCGCGAGTTCGAGATCCGCCAGGACATACCCCTCGACGCGACACCGGAGCAGGTGTGGGAGGCGGTCGCGACCCGGTCCGGGCATCACCTCGTGGCTGATGCCGTACGAGGTCGAGCCCCGTGCGGGCGGCCGGGTCACGGTGGAACTCGGCGGCGAGCGCGAGGACTCGACGGTGACCGTGTGGGAGCCGCCGTACCGCTTCGCGTTCCGGGGGCCGGCGGCCGAGGACGGCTCGGTCGAGGCGATGGAGTTTCTCATCGAGAGCCGCGACGGCGGCGCCACCGTGCCGCGTTTCGTACACAGTGGACTGGCCAGCCCCGACTGGGGCGACGAGTTCGAGGCGCAGTCGGCGGCCGGCTGGGACATGTACCTGCACACCCTGGTCCAGTACCTGACCCACTTCACCGGCCGCACCGCGACGTTCGTCTACGGAGAGAGCCCGAAGACGTCGGACCCGGCCGGCCCGCTGGCGGTGGTGCGGCGGGCGCTCGGCGTACCCGACACCGTGGCGACGGGCGACCCGGTGCGTGTCGCCCCGGCCGGGCTACCGCCGATCGACGGCGTCGCCGACTACGCGACGCCCAACATGCTCGGGATCCGTACGACCGACGCCCTCTACCGCTTCCACGCCCACCCCGAGACGGTACGGGCCGGCCACCACCTCTTCGCCCCGCCTGCGGGAGCCGAGAATGCCTGGCGGGCCTGGCTGAACCAAGCCGTCTCCCGACCCCCGCCCCACCCCGCCCCACCCCCACCTCCCCCGCGATCTTGCACTTGTCGCCGGGCAAAAGCCGCGAAGGGAGGAGACAAGCGCAAGATCGCGGGGATACATGGGGAAAGACGGCTACGGAGTCAGGCGGGGGGGTCGCAGACGTTCTCGCGGTCGCCGATGCCGACCGCGAGCCGGCGGGTGCCGTCGGCGTCGAACGAGATGACGTGCAGGCCGTCAAGGATGTAGTAGCCCTTCGGCAGGCCGTCGCCGGCCCGGAAACCGAAGCCGGCCGGGCCGACGATCGTGTACCACGCGTAGCTGCCGTCGGGCCGGTACTCGGCCGCCCCGGAGCCGCCGGCATCACGGCGTACCGACGCTCCGGTGTCGGCGTTGACGAAGTCGACCGTCAGCGGCCCGGCGAACTCCTCCCGCTTGACGGCACCGTCGGGGTGGCGGGCGAGCACCCGGACCCGGATGTCCTGGGAGACCACGCGCACCTCCAGCGGGAAGGAGCAGTACCGGCCGGCGGGCGCGGTCCACTCCTCCTGGATCCACGGCCGCCAGGGTTCGGGCCGGTGGCCGGTCCAGCCGGCGGCCTGCGCGGCGGCCGTGACGGCGGGGACGGACGCGGACGCGGGGGCGGCGGCGGCCGGAGCGGCGGGGACCAGGGCAAGGGTGGAAACGACGAGAGCCCCGACGAGGGCCCGACGTTCGAGAACCATACGATCGCCTAACCAGTAGATGCGAATTAACCGGTGTTTGGCAGATTACTGGTTAACCGACGCGCGTCAAGGCATAATGACGGCGTGCACTGGGTCGAGGTCGACGGTTACCCGATGCCCGTCCTGCTCGGCGGGCACCCGGCCCTGGACTTCTGCAACACCTGGGCCGGCTGGGACACACCCCCGACGCCCGACCGCCCCCCGACACCCGGCCAGTCCCCGACGCCCGACGCTCCCCCGACGCCCGAGCGGCCGGACCAGGATTGGCTCGGCGACTTCGACCGGCTCGCGGTGTGGGCCGGCCACGCCGGGCTCCTCTCCCCCGACACCGTGCGCCGGCTGCGCGACGCCGGAAATCTCGACCCCGCCGGCGCCCGTCAAGCCGTCGACGACGCCCGGCGGCTGCGGTCCGCGCTGCACGACGTACTGCTCGACCCGACCGACGAGGCGGCGTTCCGGCACGTCGCGGCGCAGGCCCGGCGGGCCGCCGGCCACGCGGTGCTGGAGAACGGGCCGGACGGCGTCGCCCGCTGGACGCTGCCCGCCGACACCGGCCCCGCCCTGCCGGTCCTCGCCGCCGCCCGCGCCGGTGCCGACCTGCTGTCCACGCCGGACCGGACCAGGGTGCGGGCCTGCCCCGGCGAGATGTGCGGCTGGCTGTTCCTCGACCCGCGCGGCCGGCGCCGCTGGTGCAGCATGGCCGCCTGCGGCAACCGGGCCAAGGTACGCGCGTACGCCAGCCGGCACCGGCCGGGCTGACCCGGAACGGCACCGGCCGGCGGACGGGAGTGTCAGACGGCGCGACGCATGGCGCGGGTGCCGACGGCCAGCCCGAGCCCGGCGACCGCGACCGCCGCGAGCACGCCCCACAGCACCGTCACCGAGGCGATCTCACCGGCGAACAGGACCCGCTCGGCGTCCACCACGTACGTCAGCGGGTTGAACCGGGACAGCGTCGCCAGCCAGCCCGGCCCGGAGTCGACCGGCAGCAGCATCCCGGCCAGCAGCAGCAACGGAAACAGCAGCGTCTGCTGCACCGTCCAGAACAACCACTCCTGGTTCTTCGACGCCAGCGCCAGCGTGTACGACAGCGCGCCGAGCCCGACGCAGAACAGCGCGAGGATCAGCAGGCCGAGCAGCGCGCCGGCCGGGTGCAGTTCGAACCCGAACGGCACGGTCACCGCGACAATGATCAGCGCCTGGACGAGCACCGGCACGATCTCCTTCAGGGCCCGGCCGATGAGCAGCGCCGGCCGGCGCAGCGGCGCGACGAGCATCCGCTCGTGCGAGCCGGTCTGGATCTCGAAGAGCAGGTTGGAGCCGGTCATCGAGGTGCCGAACAGGCAGCACATGACGACGATGCCGGGCACGAACCACTGCAACGCCGAGCCCTGACCGGCGCCGACGGCGTCCGGCAGCAGCGGGGCGAACAGGCCGAGGAAAACGAGCGGCTGGACCATGCCGAAGATCGCCGAGAACGGGTTGCGCAGCACCGGGCGCAGTTCCCGGCTGAAGACGGTGACGGTGTCGGTGACCAGGCTGCCGTTCATCGGTTGCTCTCCTGTTCGGTGCCGGCGATGCCGCCTTCACGCAGGCTGCGGCCGGTGAGGTTGAGGAATACGTCGTCGAGGGTGGGCCGGGCGACGTCGGCGCGGACCACGTCGACGCCGTCGTCGGCGAGCGCCCGCAGCAGGCCGGGCAGGAGGCCGGGGCCGTCCGGCACCCGGACCGTCGCCGTGTCGCCGATCTGCTCGACCGCGGCACCCGCCGGTCCGGCCAGGGCGGCCCGGCCGGCCGGACCGCCGGCGCGGGCGGCGACCTCGCGGGCGCGTACGGCGGCCCGCCGAGCGGCGTCCGGGTCGGCGCAGACCAGGGTGACCCGGTCCCCGGCCAGGTCGGCCTTGAGCCGGGCCGGGGTGTCGTCGGCGATCACCCGGCCGTTGTCGACCACGATGACGCGTTCGGCCATCGAGTCGGCCTCGTCGAGGTAGTGCGTCGTCAGCACCACCGTCGTGCCGTGGTCGGCGCGCAGCTTGCGGATGTGGTCCTGGAGGTTGGCCCGGTTCTGCGGGTCGAGCCCGGTCGACGGCTCGTCGAGGAAGAGCAGCTCGGGAGCGTGGATCAGCCCCATCGCGATGTCCAGCCGGCGGCGCTGGCCGCCGGACAGCGACGAGACGACCCGGTCGGCGACGCCGGCCAGGTCGAGGGTGGTGATCAGATCGGCGGCACGGGTGCGGGCGTCGGTCCGGCTCAGCCCGTAGCAGCGGCCCTGGTTGATCAGCTCGTCCCGGCCGCGCTGGCTGTGGCCGGCGCCGTTGCCCTGGCCGACGTACCCGATCCGGCGGCGGACCCCGCGCGGGTCGGTCGTGATGTCGTGGCCGGCGACCCTTGCCGTGCCGGACGTCGGCGGGATCAGGGTGGTGAGCATCCGCAGGGTGGTGGACTTGCCGGCGCCGTTGGGGCCGAGCAGCGCCACCAGTTCGCCGGTACCGACCGTCAGGTCGATGCCGCGTACGGCTTCGACGGTCGTCTTCCTCACGGTGAAGTGCCTGGTCAGGCCCTTCGCCTCGATCATCTTCGTGGTCATGTCCACCACGCTAGAATCGATTCCGGCCAGAACCTGACCTCAATGCGCGGGAACCTCGATTCATGGCGAACACCAGCACCCGGATGCTGCAACTGCTGTCGCTGTTGCAGACCCACCGCTACTGGCCCGGCAGCGAACTCGCCGGCCGGCTCGCGGTCAGCGAACGCACCCTGCGCCGCGACGTCGACCGGCTGCGTGAACTCGGCTATCCCGTCGACGCCGCCCGGGGCGTCGCCGGCGGCTACCAGCTACAGGCCGGCGCCGCGCTGCCGCCGCTGCTTCTCGACGACGAGGAGGCGGTCGCCATCGCGGTCGGGCTGCGCACCGCCGCCGGCGGCGCCGTCGCCGGCATCGCCGAAACCTCGGTACGGGCCCTCGCCAAGGTGGTGCAGGTGATGCCACCCCGGCTGCGGCGCCGGGTCGACGCACTGCACACGTACACCGAACCGGCCCTGACCGGCGGTGGTCCGACCGTCGACGCGACCACCCTGACCCTGATCGCGCAGGCGTGCCGCGACGACGAGCGGTTGGCGTTCGACTACACCAGCCGCGACGGCGCCCCGACCACCCGGCTCGTCGAGCCGCACCGGCTCGTGTCGTACGGCCGGCGCTGGTACCTGGTCGCGTTCGACGTCGAACGCCACGACTGGCGTACGTTCCGGGTCGACCGCCTGTCGGCGGCCCGGACCACCGGCGCCCGGTTCCGCCCCCGCGACCTGCCGGCGGCCGACGCCGCCGAGTTCGTCCGCGCCGGCCTGTCGTCGATCCCGACCCGCCACCGGGTACGGATCCGCGTCGAGGCCGGCACCGACCACGTGGCCCGGGTCGTCGGCCGCTGGGCCGAGGTCGAGGCCGACGGCGAGGGCTGCGTGCTGACCATGCACGTCGACGAGTTCGACTGGCCGGTGCTGCTGCTCGCCGCGATCGGCGCCGAATTCGAGGTGCTCGAACCGGCCGAGTTCCGCGAGCACCTGGGCCGGATCGGTCGGCTCTTCATCGGGGCCGCTGGCAGGGCTTAGCTACGGTTGCGCCGTGTTCGTCGAGAATCATGCGGTGAAACCCCGGCAGGTCATCTGCGTACTCGGGACCGGACTGGACCTCGACCTGGTCGAGAAACTGGTCGCCGAGGTCGGCGGACCGGGCTTCAGCCTGGACCGGGAGTTCGCCATGACGACGCCCGACCCCCGGATGCTCCAGTCGTTCGAGTCCTGCCTGACCAACGCCACCTTCACCGCCGCCGACCGGCAGGCGGTGTCCGGTCACGACTCCGTCGCCTACATCCTGTCGCCACCGATGGGCGACAAGGACATGTCGTTCCACGTCGCGGCCCGGATGCTGGCCCTCACCGCGGCGCTGCTGCGGGCCGGCGCCACCGCCGTGAAATGCGAGAGCAGCGGCCTGACCCACGGTCGGGACCGCTGGCTGGAACTGGCCGACCTCGCCGCCGACGCCCCGTCGCTCGCCGACCTGACCAAGATCCTCTACTACGCCTGGGTGAAACGGCCGCTGTCGGACGACGACCGCATGTACACCTGCGGGATGCACCTGCTCGGCGAACCGGACGTCGAGATCGAGGCGGACGGGCTCGCCGATCCGGAGCGGCTCGACGACTGGGTCGAGTTGATCGACGGCCTGGCCGTCTACCTGCTGACCGAGGTCAGGACCCCGGACATCCGCAGCGGCGAGGGCTTCCGGCTCGCCCCCGACGCACCACGCTGGATCCTGACCAGACGCGCCTGCCACCGGTACGCCGACGACGACTTCTTCTACAACCCGTACGGCCACTGGCTCCTGACGCCGGGGTGAGCCCCGCCGCCCGCGCTACCCGTGTAGGAGCGCGCCGAGCAGGCAGCCGAAGGCGGCGACCGACGCGACCGTACGCACCAGGTTCCAGCGGACCCACCGCGCCTCGAACGCGGCCCGGACCGGGCCGGGATCGGCCGGCTCGCCGACCGCGTCGAGCTGGTTGTTCAGCGGCACGTTGACCGCACCGGTGACCCCGAGCGTCACCGCGTGGCAGGCGACCGCCGCCACGATCCACCACAGGGTCGGCCCGCCGGTGCCCCAGAACAGGACGACGGCGACGATCGCCAGCAGCGGCGCGCCGCCGAAGCTGAGCGCGAACCAGCCGTTTAGGATCGCCACGTTGATGTTCCGCATGGCCTCGACGAAGGTGCGGTCGTCGGTGCGGCGCAGCCCCGGCATGACCGAGCAGGCGTACGCGTAGAACAGCCCGCCGAGCAGGCCGGCCGTGCCGGTCGCCGCCACGAGTACGGCCGTACCCAGTGCCCCCATCGCCTCTCCCCCGTTCCGGCCCGGCCGGTGTCACCGCAAGCTGTCGTCGTTGATCTGGGCGCCAGCCACCCTATCCGCCGCCCGTTCGGTGGTTTCCGCCCAGATCAACTCCGTCACACCGGGACACCGTTCATTGCGGAAGGGCCAGGCGTGCCCGCCACGTCACACCGTCGCCGGTGATGCTGGCACCGTCCCGCACGGCCGAGTGCCCGCCGGGGTGCGGCCGAGCGTGAGGCGACGCGTACTCGCAGCAAACTGCCAGCTTCGACTGTCATCATTGCGACGGATGGCCACCTAACGACCGGCCACCTGACCACCGGAGCAGCAGATGTCGATCGTCCAGAAGATCCGCACGTTCCTGTCCAGCCCGCAGGGGCGGAAGCTGACCTCCCAGGCCCAGCAGCAGCTCTCCAAGCCGGAAAACCAGCAGAAGCTGCGCAACCTCGCCAGCCGCTTCAAGCGGCGCTGAATTTCTGGCCCTCGCTTCGCTCGGGCGGCTCGCTCCGCTTCGCGCCGCCTAAGTGCACCGTCTTCGCCCTGCGGGCATGACGGCTTCGCCGCATGTCCTCGGGCTCCAGACTGTGCGGCGGCGCTCGGTCGGCTCGCGGCGTCGGTCACCGCCGCGCTCGGTGCGCCGGTCGCGCGGCCGTCGGCAAGCGCCGCCGGGTCGGTCAGTGGGCGGCCACCGGTGCCACGGCCGGGACTTCGGTGACCAGGCGGGCGGGGCGGACGATCAGCAGCAGGGCGGCCAGCGCCAGCACCATGCTGGCGGCGACCACGGCCGCCATGGCGCCGCCACCGGTGCCGATCGCGCCGACCATGGGCGCGGCGACCGCACCGACACCGAACTGGGCGGAACCGAGCAGCGCGGCGGCGGTGCCGGCCGCCTCGCCGTGCCGGCTCATCGCCAGGGCCGCCGCGTTGGGGTTGATCAGCGCGACGGTGGCCAGCACACCCCACAGCGGCACCAGGATGGCGGGCAGGCCACCGAATCCGGTGACCGCGAACAGCAGCAGGAACAGGGCGCACAGCGCCCCGGCCACCACGGAGGCGGCCAGGATCCGTGCCGGCCGGAAGTAGCGCAGCAGCACCACGTTGACCTGGCTGGCGGCGACCAGCCCGATCGCGCCGAGGCCGAAGACGACGGCGAAGCCCTGTTCGCTCATCCCGTACTGCTCCTGGAAGACGAACGACGACCCGGAGACGTACGCGAACACGGCCGCCATCGCCAGGCCGGTGACCAGGACCAGGCCGACGAAGACCCGGTCGCGCAGCAACGAGCGGTACGCCCGGGCGGTGCCGGCGATCCCGCCACGGCGGCGACGCTCGGGCGGCAGCGTCTCCGGCAGCCCGAACGCGGTCACCGCGAGCAGGATGACGCTGATGCCGGCCAGGGCGACGAACACGCCCCGCCAGTCGGTCCACCGCAGCACCTCGCCGCCGAGGGTCGGGGCGAGGACCGGGGCGACCCCCATGACGAGCATCAGGCGGGACAGCACCCGGGCCACCCCCAGGCCGCTGAACAGGTCCCGTACGACGGCCATGGCGACGACGGCGGCGGCCGACACGGCCAACCCCTGGACCACCCGCAGCGCGCCGAGGACCGCGACGTTCGGCGCAACCGCGCAGAGCAGGGACGCGAGTACGTGCACGACCGCGCCGGCGAGCAGCGGGCGGCGGCGGCCGACGGCGTCGGAGAGCGGGCCGATGAGCAACTGGCCGAGTGCGACACCGGCGAGCGTGCCGGTGAGGGTGAGCTGGACCGCGGCGGCGTTGGTGAGCAGGTCTTCGGTGATCGCGGGCAGCGCCGGCAGGTACATGTCGATGGTGAGCGGGCCCACCGCGATCAGCGAGCCGAGCACCAGCACCGTCTTCACCCGCTGCCACGGCGTCATCAGGTCGCCCGGCATCGCCGGTGCGGGGGGCGCCGATTCACGGCTGTCGACCGAGGTCATGGCTGTCTTCCGTCCGGGTGGCGGCAATGGGTGGGAACACGTCCCACCGTCCACCAAGACCGGCTCCCGGTGGATCATTCCCGCCCGGCGCAACGGTGGGCCGGCTCACATCCCGACGACGGACGGCAGCCGCCCGTCCGGGCGGCGGTGCCGGCTGGCAAGGTGGCCGGCGGAGCGGGTCGACGCTCGACGGACCGGCAATTGCCGGTGCCGCTGTCGCGGGCAACAGCAAATTCGCTGTCGATACGCCGTTTTCGCTGTGGGGGCGGACAGCAGTACGTGCCCTCGATGGAACGTGCCCCGGGCAATCCTGGGACCCGAGCCCCCGTCAGGACATTCCGGCACGACTTCTCCTCGATCGCGAGGGCGCGGACGCACGGGACGCGGACAGCTAGGCTGCTTCGATGCGCCTGATCATCCTCGGGCCACCCGGCTCCGGCCGGGAAACTGTCGCCGAAGTCCTCGCCGCGGATATGGGTGTCCCGACGATCACCGCCAGAGACACCTTTCAGAGCGGGGTCCGGGCGAACACCCCCGCTGCGGTCGAGGCCATGCGCCTGATGAGGACCGGCCGTCTCGTACCGAAACGGTTGGGGCTGGCCCCGACGGAGATCGCGGCCAGGGTGCTCGCCTGATCGGTTTCGCCCGCCCGGTCCCGCCGTTCCCTCCCGGGCCCGACGGGCGCCGGGCGCGGGATCAGCGGGCGGCGAGGGTACGGGCGGCTCCCGTCACTGCGTCGACGCCGATGCCGGCGGCGTCCATGAGCTGGGCCGTCGTGCCCGAGGTGGGCAGGCCGCGGACCGCGAGGTGACTCATCCGGATCGGCTCGCCGAGGTCGGCGAGCGCCTCCAGGATGGCGGCGCCGATGCCGCCCTGCGGGTAGTGGTCCTCGACCACGACGAGCCGGCCGCCGGTGATCCGTACCGCCTCGACCAGGGCGTCCCGGTCGATGGGCTTGACGGAGTAGAGGTCGATGACGCGGGCGGCGATGCCGTCGGCGGCCAGCCGGTCGGCGGCGGCCAGGCAGTTGTGCACGGTGACGCCGGCACCGATGAGCGCGACCTGGTCGCCGGGGCCGCCGCGCAGCTGCTTGCTGCCGCCGATCGGGAAGGTGTCGCCGTTGTCGTACAGGACCGGGTAGGAGCCGCGGGTGGTGCGCACGTAGCTGACGCCGGGCAGGTCCACGGTCTGCGCGACGAGCGCCGCGCAGGAGACCGCGTCGCTGGGGTAGAGCACGGTCGAGCCGTACACGGCCCGCAGCGCGGCGATGTCCTCCAGCGCCATCTGCGACGGGCCGTCGGCGCCGATCTCGACGCCGGCGTGGGAGCCGGCGAGCTTGATCTCGGCGCCGGAGATGCCGGCCATCCGGATGAAGTCGTACGCCCGGGACAGGAACGCGGCGAAGGTGGCGGCGAACGGCCGGTAGCCGCGTACCTGCAGGCCGACGGCGGCGCCGACCAGTTGCTGCTCGGCGATGTAGATCTCGAAGAACCGGTCCGGGAAGGCGTCGGCGAACGCCTCGGTGCGGGTGGAGTCGCTGACCTCGCCGTCGAGGACGACGACGTCGGGGCGGGCGGCCAGTGCCAGTAGCGCCTCCCCGTACGCCTTGCGGGTGGCAACCTTGGCGCCGCGCTCGTAGCGGGGCAGGTCGGGGGCGGGGCCGCGGGCGGGGGTGGTCACGGCGGGCTGGCCGGGGGCCGGCATCGGCGCGGCGACGGTGATCGAGCGTACGCCGCCGAGGGCGGTGACGGCGCGGTCGGCGATGTCGGCCGGGAGGGCCTTGCCGTGCCAGCCGGGCTTGTCCTCGACGTCGGGTACGCCCCGGCCCTTGATCGTGCGGGCGAGTAGCACGGTCGGGCCGGTGGCCGTACGGGCGGTGCGCAGGGCGTCGTCGATCGAGTTCAGGTCGTGACCGTCGACGACCATCGCACGGCAGCCGAACGCCTCGGCGCGCCGGCGGTAGGTGTCGAGGTCCCATTCGAGTTCGGTGGTCCCCCGCTGGCCGTACCGGTTGACGTCGACGATCGCGGTCAGGTTGCGCAGCCCGTAGTGGCCGGCCTTGTCGAGCGCCTCCCAGATCGAGCCCTCGGCGGTCTCGCTGTCGCCGCAGAGCACCCAGACGTGGTACGGCAGCTTGTCGAGGCGCAGGCCGGCGAGCGCGATGCCGACGCCGGCCGGCAGGCCCTGGCCCAGCGAGCCGGTGGCGACGTCGACCCACGGCAGTGCCGGGGTCGGATGGCCCTGCAGCCGCGACCCGAACTTGCGGTACGTCCCGACGAGTTCGTCGTCGCTGATCACGCCGGCGGCTTTGAAGACGGAGTACAGCAGCGGGGAGGCGTGCCCCTTGGAGAAGATCAGGTGATCGTTGGTGGGGGCCTTCGGGGCGGACCAGTCGTAGCGGAGGTGCCGGGCGAGCAGGACGGCGAGCAGGTCGGCCGCCGACAGGCTGGACGTCGGGTGGCCGGAGCCGGCCGCACCGCTGCTGCGGATCGAGTCGACCCTGAGCTGGGCGGCGAGGTCGCGCAGGGCGACGAGTTCGCTGTCGGGCAGGATCCGGGTCGTTTCGGTGGTCATGCACGCCTCCAACCGCCGGCGGTCGCCGAGTACCGGGACTCCCCACCGCGCCGGCCGACAAACCCGGAAGGCGGGGCCGCCACTACCCGACACGGCTGTCTGGTGGCGGCGGACCGCCCACCGATAAACTCGCGACCGTCGATCAATTGCGGACCTCGGCAGCGGCGAGCAGCGCCGACGTGTCGTCGTACGCCAACAGCACCCAGGCTCCGGTCCAGTACACCCGGACGACGACGACCACGACCTCGAAGGTGACGATCAGCGCCTCGATCAGCGGCGGCGTGGGGGTGGTCGAATCCGAGATCAGCTACACCAACGAGCAGACCGTCTCCCTCAGCGAGCAGATCAGCCTGGCGATCCCGGCGCGCACCGTTCTCAACCTCACCGTCCGCTACACGCAGACGCCCTGGACCCTGTCCTACTCCGGATTGTTCGGGACCAGCCACGGAACAGCCGTCAGCAGGGTTCCGGTGGGACTGTGCATCAGCACGATCACCGCGCCCACGCCGCCCCCGCCGTGATCCGGCCGCGCCGGGCGCGCCCGCGCGGGCCGGCCCGCTGATCCCGGCGCCACCACGACGACCGGCCCGCGCCGCTCCCCCGCGCTGTCACCGACGGGGTGCGCCGCTCACAGCTCGAACAGGTCGCGCATCGCCTCGCCCAGCCGGACCATGCTCGCGCCGGTCACCATGCCGAGCCGTTCGGCGCCGGCGACGATCGGCATCCGGCGCATGCGGTTGACGACGACGACCCCGGACAGCGGGTCGCTCTCGGCGAGCGGCACCACGAACGGGGGAAGTTCGGTCGCGCCGCGCTGGCGGACGATCGGCGCGCAGTACGGCGCCGCGCTCGGCCGGTCGTTGTGCGCGTCTCCGGACAGTACGACGACCCGGTACCGCATATCTCCGCGACCGCTGCCGATCGTCCAGATCTCGCCGCGGTTCACGCCGCCTCGGACAGGTCGGTCCAGCCGGATCCGGTCCGGTCGGCCTCGATCCGGTCGGCGAGCCGGTCGAATCCGTCGAGTTCCTCGCGGATGCCGGGGTTGGCGGCCATCCAGTCGTCCTGCCGGCGGGCGGCGTCGCGTAGTGCCTCCCGCCGGGCCGCCCGGTCCATCCAGGCGGACAGGCTGAGCCCGGCGTGCCGGGCGGCGACTCGGGCGCGGGCCAGGGTATCGGCGTTGAGGCTGAGCGTGACCTTCTCTGCCATACCAGCGATGGTACGCCCGGTGGTACCAGGCACGGTACGGTCTCCGGGCCGACGCGCGGTGGCGTCGACGGCGGCGGTCGACGGGTGCCGCAGCGGCGGGCCGGCCGGCAGGGGAGGATGTGGAGGGCGCCGCCGGTGGTGCGGTGGCCGCGCCACAAAGCAAAAATGGGGAAGGGAACACATGGACGACGCGACCGGCTTCGCCGAACTGGGACTGCGGCCGGAACTGTTGCGCGCGATCTCCGGTCTCGGTTACGAGGAACCCACCCCGATCCAGCGGGAGGCGATCCCGCCGCTGGTCGACGGCCGTGACCTGCTGGGTCAGGCGGCGACCGGCACCGGCAAGACGGCGGCGTTCGCGCTGCCGCTGCTGCACCGGATGCGGGCCGAGGGCGGTGGCCCCAACCCGGACGCGCTGGTCCTGGTGCCGACCCGGGAGCTGGCCATCCAGGTCTGCGAGGCGGTGCACCGCTACGGCCGCGAGCTGGGTGCGCGGGTGCTGCCGATCTACGGCGGGCAGCCGATCGTACGGCAGTTGCGGGCCCTCGAACGCGGGGTGGACGTGGTCGTCGCCACGCCGGGGCGGGCGCTGGACCACATCGGGCGCGGCACGCTCGACCTGTCCGACATCCGGACGGTGGTGCTCGACGAGGCCGACGAGATGCTCGACATGGGATTCGCCGAGGACATCGAGGCGATCCTGCAGGAGGTGCCGGAGCGGCGGCAGACGGTGCTCTTCTCGGCCACCATGCCGCCACGGATCGACGCGCTGGCCCGCAGCCATCTGCGGGACGAGGTCCGTATCCAGATCGGGCGCGAGCCGGCGCCGGCCGGGGAGACGCCGCGCGTGCGGCAGGCGGCCTACCTGGTGGCGCGGGCCCACAAGCCGGCCGCGCTGGGCCGGGTCCTCGACGTCGAGGCGCCGACCGCGGCGATCGTGTTCTGCCGGCGGCGGGACGAGGTCGACGAGCTGACCGAGACGCTCAACGGGCGCGGCTACCGGGCCGAGGCCCTGCACGGCGGGATGAGCCAGGAACAGCGCGACCGGGTGATGACCCGGCTGCGCAACGGCACCGCCGACCTGCTGGTCGCCACCGACGTCGCGGCCCGCGGCCTGGACATCGAGCAGCTCACCCATGTGGTCAACTACGACGTCCCGTCGGCGCCGGAGTCGTACGTGCACCGGATCGGCCGGGTGGGTCGGGCCGGTCGTGAGGGGGTGGCGATCACCCTGGCGGAGCCGCGCGAGCACGGGATGCTGCGGACCATCGAACGGGTGACCCGGCAGCGGATCGCGATGGAGAAGGTGCCGACGACCGCGGACCTGCGGGCCCGGCGGTTGGAGCTGACCCGGGCGGCGCTGCACGAGAGCATCCTGGAGGACGACCTGACCCGGTTCCGGGTCGTCGTGGAGTCGCTGACCGACGAGTTCGACGTGATGGACGTGGCGCTCGCGGCGGTGAAGCTGGCGCACGAGGCCAGCGGTGCGGCGGCCGACGAGGAGGAGATTCCGGAGGTCGCGGTCCAGGCCCGGCCGGCGGGTCGGGGTCGGTCCCGACCCGGTGGCCGGGAGGACCGGCGGGGGCGGGCTCCCGCCGAGGGCATGACCCGGTTGTTCGTCAGTGCCGGGCGCAGCGCGGGCATCCGGCCGCAGGACCTGGTAGGTGCGATCGCCGGGGAGTCGCGGCTGTCCGGCCGCGAGATCGGCGCGATCGAGATCGCCGACCGGTTCTCGCTGGTCGAGGTGCCGGAGTCGGCGGCGCGGGACGTGATCGCGGCGCTGCGCGGCACGACCGTCAAGGGCAAGAAGGTCACGATACGGCGGGAGCGCGCCGACGCCGGTCACTGACGGGCGGCGGCGGACCGCCTCGTGGTGTCGCCGAACCGGACCCGACCGCCGAAGGTGTGGCCCCCTCGCCCGCCTGCGGTCGGTTGGGATCCGGTCGGTCCGGTTTCCGGCGGTGCCGGAAGCCGGTGGTGACCCGGCCGGGCGGGCCGTGGCAAGTGGTTCACCCGACGGGTGCGGCACCGACAGCGATCATGTGACCGTCGTCACAAGCCAGTGTGCACCCGTACCCGCGCGCCTACTGACGGTAACCCGACAGTCGACACGGCGAGGAAATGTTTCCTCCGCTTGACACATAGGCCAACAAATATGTCCACTTGTGACACCAAGGGAACCCGACCGTTTCTGGTCGGCCCCGGCGTGACCCGCGCCGACGCCGGCCACCCATACGGGGAGGCACGATGGCAGCTCTACCTGGATCGTTCGCCGACGCCCGACTCGCCCGACGTACCCTGCTCGGACTCGGCCTCGCCGCCGGTGCCGCGCCGCTGCTGACCGCCTGCGGCGGCGCCTCCACCAGCGGCGCCGACGGCGGCGAGGGCGCGGTCAACTTCCTGTCCACCGAATTCACCCCGGTCGAGGAACGCCAGCGGTTCGAGACGATCCTCAGCGAACGGGTCAAGGCTGCCCCGGTGGCGTTCAACCCGGTCAACCCCGGCGTCTTCGCCTCGACCCTGACCACCCAGGCCGACAGCGGCAACATGCAGATCAGCCTCGTCGGCGGCGTACACGGCAACCTCGCCCCGCACGCCCAGCGGCTGGAAAACCTCGACGACCTGGCCAACAAGCTCGCCGACCGGCGGTTCCCGGAGGAGATCGCCGAACTCGGCCGGATCGGCGGCGCCGGCACCATGTACATCCCGTGGATGCAGGCGTCGTACGTGCTCGCCGTACACAAGCGGGCGCTGGAGTGGCTGCCGGCCGGCGCCGACGTGCAGAACCTGACGTACGACCAGTTCCTGACCTGGATGCGCGACGCGCGACGGGGCAACGGCGGCAAGCCGGTACTCGGCCTGCCCTGCGGCCCCAAGGGCCTTTCCCACCGCTTCTACCAGGGCTACCTGCTGCCGAGCTTCACCGGCGGACAGATCACCACCTTCCGCAACCCGGACGCGGTGACCGCCTGGCAGTACATGAAGGAACTGTGGTCGGTGACCGCACCGGCCTCGACGAACTTCGAGTACATGCAGGAGCCGCTCGCCCGCGGCGAGGTCCTGGTCGCCTGGGACCACGTGGCCCGGCTGGTCAACGCCCCGGCGGCGAGCCCCGACGACTGGGTGATGGCGCCCGCGCCGCGCGGCCCGAAGGGCCTGGGCTACATGCTGATCGTCGCCGGCCTCGGAATCCCGCGCGGAGCACCCGAGATGGACCTCGCCAAGTCGGTCATCGAGGCGCTGACCACCCCCGACGTCCAGACCGAGGTGCTGCGCCGCAACGCCTTCTTCCCGGTCGTCGAGGCGCCGCCCGCCGCCGACCTGCCGCCCGCGGTCGCCCTCGAGGCCGAGGCCGTACGCCGCCAGCAGGACGCCGAGGGCACCATCGTCGCGCTGCCCCCGGTCGGGATCGGCGCCCGCGACGGCGAGGTGTCGCAGATCTTCCTCAACACCTTCAAGGAGATCTGCCTCGACGGGCGGGGCGTGCAGCAGGTGCTCGACGCGCAGGCGACCCAGCTCAACACGATCCTCGACGAGGTCAAGGTGCCGTGCTGGCGGCCCGACCCGGTCGGCGCGGAGCAGACGTGCCGGGTGGCGTGACCGGCGACCCGGGCGGCGCCGCCGGGGGCGCCGCACCGGCGACGGTGCCCCGACCACCCGACCGTAAGCCCGCCGGGCCGGACCGCCCGGCCCGGGCCGCCCGGCGTCGGCCCCGGCTCCCGGTGCCGGTGCTGCTCATCGCCCCGTCGGTGGTCTTCCTGGCCGCGCTGTTCCTGTGGCCGGTGGTCGTCGGCGTCAGCCAGGCGTTCACCGGCACCGACGGCGCCACCCTGGCCCACCTGCGCCGGATGGTCGACGACCCGTACTTCTGGCCGGCCGTACGCAACACCGCGCTGCTCATCGTCGTGCTGATCCCGCTGCAGTTCGCGTTCGCGCTGGCCATGGCGCTGCTGCTGCGCAGCCGGCCCCGGCTGTCGTCGTTCTACTTCTACGTCTGGTGCGTGCCGCTGGCGGTCAGCGACCTGGCCGCCGGCCTGATCTGGCTGTCGATCCTCACCGACCGGGGCTACCTCAACTCGGTGCTGGCCCACCTCGGCCTCGGCGACGGCTTCGCCTGGCTGTCCTACCAGAACCCGACCACGATGTTCGTCGCGGTCCTGCTCGCCGAACTGTGGCGGGCCACCTCGCTGGTGCTGGTCATCGTCGTCGCCGGGCTGCAGAACATCCCCCGCGACTACGACGAGGCCGCCGCCGTGTTCGGCGCCGGCTACTGGCAGCGGCTGTGGCACGTCATCCTGCCCCAGCTGCGGCCCAGCCTCCAGGTCGCGCTGATCCTGCGGACCATCCTCGGCCTGCAGACGTTCGCCGTCGCCCAGGCCCTCACCGGCCGCAACTTCCCGCTTCTGGTCGGCGAGACCTACCAGTGGTACGTCGTGCTGCAGAACGAGCGCGTCGCCGCGGCGATCGCGCTGGTCATCCTCGCCGTGTCGATCGGCACCGCGATGGTGTACCTGCGCGTGCTGCGCGACCCGAGCATCCAGGGGCGGCGATGACCGGCACCGGCAGGACGGCGGTGACCGCCCGGCGGCGGCGGGCCCGTCGCGACACCGTGCTCGTGCAGGCCGCCTGCATCGCCATCACCCTCTTCATGGGCGTGCCGATCTACCTCGTGGCGCTGGCCGCCCTGTCCAGCCGCGAGGCGCTCAACGAGTTCCCGCTCGCGCTGCTGCCCACCGACCCGTCGTTCGAGACGATGCGGGTGTTCCTGACCTCGACCGGGGTCACCGGCGCCTTCGTCAACTCGATGGAGGTCGGGGTGATCAGCCTCGCCCTGTCCCTGGCGCTCGGCGTACCCGCCGGATACGCCGTCGCCCGCTACGCGTTCCGCGGCCGGGAGCCGTACCAGCTGTTCCTGCTGCTCACCCGGGCGCTGCCGATCGTGGTGCTGTCCGTACCGCTGGCCCGGGTCTTCCTCGGCACCGGCCTGTACGACACGACGTACGGGGTCGCCCTGCTGCACACCGCGCTGGCGCTGCCGACCACCGTGCTGATCACCTCGGCGATCTTCGTGGCCGTACCGGCCGAACACGAGGAGGCGGCGATGGTCTTCGGCGCCACCCCGGCCCGGGCCTTCACCCGCGTCGTCCTCCCCCAGGCGCTGCCCGGCATCGCCGCCGCCGCCATCTTCACCTTCGTCACGAGCTGGAACGAGGTGCTCGGCGCGGCGATCCTCACCCTCAACCGGCGCACGCTGCCGGCCCAGGTGCTGTCCACCCTGCCCGACTCGCCGCTGGCGTTCCGGTTCGCGGGCGGGTTCGCGCTCGTCGTACCGGCGCTGATCTTCATCGCCTTCATGCGGCGCTACCTGCTGAACATGTGGGGCACCACCATCCGGTGACCGGCGCGCGGGCGCCGCGCCGAGGCTAGAGAGGACGGGCGTTGGCCGAGATCGTGATGACCAACCTGGTCAAGACCTACCCCGGTACGAAGAACCGGGCGACCGACGACATCAGCCTGCGCGTCGGCGACGGCGAGTTCCTGGTCCTGGTCGGCCCGAGCGGCTGCGGCAAGACCACCCTGCTCCGTATGATCGCCGGCCTGGAGAACCCGGACGCCGGCTCGGTGCACATCGGCGGGCGCGACGTCACCGACCTGCCCGCCCGCCAGCGCGACCTGTCGATGGTCTTCCAGTCGTACGCGGTCTTCCCGCACATGCGGGTGCGGCAGAACATCGCCTTCGGGCTGACCATGCGCAAGACCCCGAAGGCCGAGGTGGAGCGGCGGGTCGCCGAGGCCGCCGAGATGCTGCACCTGACCGACTACCTCGACCGCTACCCGGCGCAACTGTCCGGCGGGCAGCGGCAGCGGGTCGCGGTGGCCCGCGCCATCGTCGTCGACACCGGCGTACTGCTGATGGACGAGCCGCTGTCCAACCTCGACGCCCTGCTGCGCATGCAGTTCCGCACCGAACTGAAGCGGATCGTCGCCAAACTCGGCACCACCACCGTCTACGTCACCCACGACCAGGCCGAGGCGCTGTCGCTCGGCGACCGGGTCGCCGTCATGCGCGACGGCCGGATCGCGCAGATCGGGCCGCCGCTGGAGGTCTACGACGCGCCCGCCGACGAGTTCGTCGGCGGCTTCCTCGGCGCGCCGCCGATGAACTTCCTGCCGGCCCGCGTCGACCACGACGGCGACCGGGTCGAACTGGTCCTCGGCGACCAGCGCCTGCCCGGTCCGGACACGCTGCGCGGGCACGCCGGCACCGAGGTCACCGTCGGCGTACGCGCCGAGAACGTGGCGGTCGCGGGCGGGGCGGCGGCGGACCGGGTGGCGGCGCGGGTGGAGGTGGTCGAGCCGACCGGTGCGGCGGTCCTGCTCACCGTCGACCTCGCCGGCCGGCAGGTGAAGGTGCAGACCCCGCCGACGCAGCGGGTCGGTGCCGGCGACACCGTCTGGCTGGCCGTCGACCCGAACCGGATGCACTTCTACGACCCGGCGACCGGCGCGGCGCTGCGTCCGGCCGGCGCGGCGACCGTCCCGGCGCCCCGCGACGCCGGCTGACCTTTCCGGGTTCGGAGCCCGGCCGGACACGACCGGACACGCCCGCCGGAGCACGGCGGCCGTGCCGGTCCGGAGGTCAGACAGACGGCGTCATCTCGCCGCGCGAACCTCGCTACTCGACCCGGACGAGCCCGAGGTCCTGTGGGTCAGGGGTGAAAATCGCCTCGATGGAAACGCCGAACACCGCCGACAAGCGCATCGCGATCTTCAACGTGGGCTCGTACCGGCCGTTCTCCAGTGATACGACCGTCTGACGCGACACGTTGATCCGGTCCGCCAGCTCGGCCTGACTCCAGCGGCGCTCCGCGCGCAACACCGGAAGCCGGTTCGTGATCACTCCTCCTCACCGGCCAGCCGGCCCCACGCGAACGCGATGGTCCACACCAGGGCGGCGGCCGCAGCCGGCACCGCGGCTGTCACCCGCGGAGCCCCGACGAACGCCTCCAGTAGCGCATACCCGAACCCGGCGACCACGATCACCAGCACCGTGACCATCGACGCCCGCGTGGCATCCTGACGTTCCACGCCCTCGGTGTCACCACGCAGCAGCGCCTTCACCGTCGCCGCGACCAGCAGCACCAGACCGAGGTTCGCGGCGACCACCAGCGCCCATCCCGCCCACGGCGGCAGCGCGTCGAGCGCGTGCAACACGCCCGCCACCACCGCGCCAGCGAAGAACATCACCGTCCCGGCGACCACCGCGACCCGCTCACGCACGCTCAGACTCGTCATACCCGAGAAAGTACAGCCAGCTTGACTATATGACAAGCGCACTTATCACTTGACGGCGACGTCATGACACCCGGCCCGAGGTATGCCTGTGGAACGCGGCGGCGGGAGCACCCGGCGTGCCCCCGCCGCCGTGCCGGCCGGTCAGGCCCGGGCGAGGGCGCGGGAGATGACGACCCGCTGGATCTGGTTGGTGCCCTCGACGATCTGCAGCACCTTGGCCTCGCGCATGTAGCGCTCGACCGGGTAGTCGGCGACGTAGCCGTAGCCGCCGAGGACCTGGACCGCGTCGGTGGTGACCCGCATCGCCATGTCGGTGGCGAAGAGCTTGGCCTTGGCCGCCTCGATCGAGTACGGCCGGCCGGCGTCGCGCAGCCGGGCGGCGGCCAGGGTCAGCGCGCGGGCCGCCGACACCTGGGTCGCCATGTCGGCGAGCATGAAGCCCAGCCCCTGGAAGTCGATGATCGGCTTGCCGAACTGGGTCCGCTCCTTGGCGTACGAGGTGGCGAAGTCCAGGGCCGACTGGGCCAGCCCGACGGCGCAGGCGGCGATGCCGAGGCGCCCGGAGTCCAGCGCGGTCATCGCGATGGTGAAGCCGCCGCCCTCGGCACCGACCAGCCGGTCACCGGGCACCCGGACGCCGTCGAAGGCGATCTGCGCGACCGGCGAGCCGCGCATGCCCATCGTGCGCTCGGCCGCCAGCGGCTCGATACCGGCGGTGCCCCGGTCGGCGAGCAGGCAGGAGATGCCGGCGGCGCCGGGGCCGCCGGTGCGGCAGAAGATGTTGTAGAAGTCGGCGGAGTGGGCGTGGGTGATCCACGCCTTGGTGCCGTCGACGACCCAGTCGTCTCCGTCGCGCTTGGCGCGGGTGGTCAGCGCGGCGGCGTCCGACCCACCCTGCGGCTCCGACAGGCAGTACGCGCCGAGCAGTTCCCCGCCGAGCATGTCGGGCAGCAGCGACTTGCGCAGTTCCTCACTGCCGTACGCGGCGACCGGGTAGCAGGACAGGGTGTGCACGCTGATCGCCTCGGCGACCGTCACCCAGCGGCTGGCGAGCACCTCCAGCACCTGGAGGTAGACCTCGTACGGCTGGCCGGCGCCGCCGTACTCCTCGGGGTAGGGCAGGCCGAGCAGCCCGGAGCGGCCCAGGGTGCGCAGGACCTCGCGGGGGAACTCGCCCCGGTTCTCGAAGTCGTCGGCGCGGCCGGCGAGTTCGCGGTCGGCGAGTTCGGTGGCGAGTTCGATCAGGTCGTACGCCTCGGGGGTGGGCAGAATCCGGTCGACTGTCATGGTGCGGCAGGCTCCGTGGGGTGTCGGGCTTCCGGCGGCGTCCAGGGTGTGGACGGCGCCGACTTCCCGCAAGCTTAACGCTCGTTCGGGTAGCTGGGGAGGTACGTCACATACCGGCCTGGTGACGACCACCCGGCACCGGGACCGGCCCGGACCCCGACCGGCCGCCGCATAGGCTCTGCCGGGTGGGTATGGATTATGTACGGCTCGGCGGGACCGGCCTGAAGGTGTCCCGAATCTGCCTCGGCATGATGAGCTACGGATCGTCCGCGTGGCGGGACTGGGTACTGGAGTACGACGCCGCGCTGCCCCTGGTCCGCCGGGCGGTCGAGCTGGGCGTGACGTTCTTCGACACCGCCGACATGTACTCGCTCGGCGCGAGCGAGGAGGTCACCGGCCGGCTGCTGCGGGCCCTGTTCGCCCGCCGCGAGGACTACGTCCTGGCGACCAAGGTCTACCACCCGATGGGTGACGGCCCCAACGACCGCGGCCTGTCCCGCAAGCACATCATGGCCTCGATCGACGACTCGCTACGCCGGCTCGGCACCGACCACGTCGACCTCTACCAGATCCACCGCTGGGACCCCGACACCCCGATCGAGGAGACGATGTCGGCGCTGCACGACGTCGTACGCGCCGGCAAGGCCCGCTACCTGGGCGCGTCGAGCATGTACGCCTGGCAGTTCGCCAAGGCCCAGCAGGTCGCCCGCGAGCACGGCTGGACCCCGTTCGTGTCGATGCAGCCGCACTACAACCTGGTCTACCGGGAGGAGGAGCGGGAGATGCTGCCGCTCTGCCTCGACCAGGGCGTCGGGGTCATCCCGTGGAGCCCGCTGGCGCGCGGCGTGCTGGCCGGCACCCGGGCCCGGGGCGGTGCCCGGCACACCACCCGGGCCCGCAGCGACACCCTCGCCGACGCCCTGTACGCCGAGGCCGACTTCGCCGTCGTCGACGCGCTGACCGCGGTCGCCGCCCGGCGCGGGCTGCCGCCGGCACAGGTCGCGCTGGCCTGGCTGCTGCGCCGGCCGGCGGTCACCGCGCCGATCGTCGGGGTGACCAAGCCGGGCCAGATCGACGACGCGGTGGCGGCCGTCGGCGTGGACCTGACCGACGAGGAGTGCGCGGAGTTGGAGGCACCGTACGTGCCGCACCCGGTCCTCGGCCACTGAGGCACCGCCGGCCACCGGTCGCCGTCGCGGGTCGGGGTGCGGGCCGGCGGCGGGTCGGGGCGGGACCGGCCGGGCCGGCTGTGCCAGGCTGTCCGGGTGAACGACGCCCGCCCCCTGCTGCTGGTCGACTCGCCGAGCCTGTACTTCCGCGCCTACTTCGGCATCCCCGAATCCGCCGCCAAGGCCGCCGACGGCACCCCGGTCAACGCCGTCCGGGGCTTCCTGGACATGCTGGCGACCCTGATCCGCACCCGGCGACCTGACCGGGTGGTGTGCGCGCTCGACCACGACTGGCGGCCGGCGTGGCGGGTGGCGCTGCTGCCGACGTACAAGGCGCACCGGGTGGCGCCGGCCGGTGGCGAGGTCGTCCCCGACACCCTGGTCCCCCAGGTGCCGCTGATCCTCGACATCCTGGCGGCGATCGGCATCCCCGCCGTCGGCGCCGACGGCTACGAGGCCGACGACGTGCTCGGCACGCTCGCCACCGGCCAGCCGGGGCCGGTCGAGGTGGCCTCCGGCGACCGCGACATGATCCAGCTCGTCGACGACGCCCGGGGCGTACGGGTGCTCTACTGCGGCCGGGGCGTGGCGAAGCTGGAGGATCTCGACGACGCGGCCGTACGCGCCAGGTACGGCGTGCCGGCGGCCGGGTACGCCGACTTCGCCGCGCTGCGCGGCGACCCGAGCGACGGCCTGCCGGGGGTGGCCGGCGTCGGCGAGAAGACCGCCGCCCGCCTGGTCGAGCGGTACGGCGACCTGGACGGCATCCTCGCCGCGCTGGACGACCCGGCGTCGGGTTTCGCGCCGGGGCTGCGCGGCAAGCTGCTCGCCGCCCGTGACTACCTGGCGGTGGCACCGAAGGTGGTCCGGGTGGCCCTCGACGTGCCGTTGCCGGACCTGGTCACCGACCTGCCTCGCGGGCCGGTCGACCCGGACCGGCTGCTGGCGACGGCGCAGCGGTGGAACCTCGCCGGCCCGTGCCGGCGCCTGGTCGACGCGATCGCCGAACGCTGACCGCCACCGGGCCGGTCACCCGGTCTCGGGCCGATGGCCGGCCGGCCCGGTGGCGGTCGGTGGGGCCGCACCGTACGGCGGCCGGCCCGGGAGTACCGCGCCGGCCGCCGGGGTCAGCGCGGGCGGTTGAAGCGGCCGGCGTCGGTGACCCGCAGCCCCGTCCTCGCCGGTGTCGGCGCCGGTGCGGCCGCCGTTTCGCGGTCGGCGATCTGCGCCTCGAGAAAGGCCAGGCCGGCCCGGTCCTCGTCGGTCGACGCGGCGACCAGCGCGTACGCCAGCCCGACGGCCACCACGATCACGGCGAAGACGATCGGCACGATCAGCGTCGCGGCGGTCACCCCGCCCAGCCGGCTGGGCGTGCCGTGCAGGTGGGCCGACATCGAGAACATTCCGGTGAAGTGCATCCCGTTCACCGCCAGGCCCATGACCAGCGCGGACACCACGATCACCGCCGGCCGGCGGACCCGTACGGCCATCCACAGCGCCACCGTGGCCGCGGCGATCGCGATCCCGACCGAGACCCCGACGAGGAGCGGGTCGTATTCGATGCGGCCGTTGAGCCGCATCGCCGCCATCCCGGTGTAGTGCATCGCGGCCACCCCCAGCCCGGTCAGCACACCTCCGGTCACGATCTTGACGGCCGTGGGACGGCCGAGTCCGACGATGAACAGGCCGATCGCGACGAAGACGATCGCGAGGACCGCGCTCGCCACGGTCAGCCCGATGTCGTAGCGGATCTGGGTGCCGGAGACCCGGAAGCCCAGCATCGCCATGAAGTGCATCGTCCAGATGGACGTACCGCCGATCCCCCAGGCGGCCAGGACCAGCCACCAGGTCCGGCGGCCGGTTGTGGGCGCGTCCCGCAGCCGGACCGTGCAGACCAGCCCGAGCATCGCTCCCATCACCGACAGTACATAGCTGAGAACGGGTGTCACCCACCCGTACCCGAAATGATCTATTTCCCCCACCACTCGCCCCCTTGGTCCCACGGACGGGACTATCCGCAGTTCAGAAGGGATAATCCGGAATACGAGCGGTCCTCACAATGAGACGACAGGGCGGTTTTCACCCCGGACGGTGGAGCCGGCATGCCGCCCCGGCCGAGGCCGAGGCGGCTACTCCGCGTGATGTGAGAGGTGTTCAGGCAGTCGGCAGATAGCCGAGAATGCCGCGGTTGATCGCCGTAATGGACTGCCTGGCCGTGGCCCGCACCCGGGCCGAGGCACCGCCGGCCGTCGACAGCTGGCCGAGCAGATCGACGACCTGACGCGCCCACCGGACGAAGTCGCCGGCCGGCATCTCGCCGTCCAGGTTGGTGCCGCTGGCCAGCACCTTCGCCAGCGCCTCACCCCGGGCCCACCGGTAGATGGGCCACGCGAACCCCAGATCCGGGTCTCGGGTCGCCTCCAGGCCCCGGGCCGCCTCGTCGGCCTCCAGTTCGGCCCACATCTTCAGGGTCGCGTCGACCGCGTCGGTGACCGCCCCGCGGGGCAGCGACGCCCGCTCGTCGGAGTCACGGCGGGACTCGTAGACCACGACCGACACCGCGGCGGCCAGCTCGGCCGGGTCGAGCCCGTCCCACACCCCGCGCCGCAGGCACTCGGCGACCAGCAGATCCGCCTCGGTCCAGATCCGGGCCAGCATCCGGCCGGCGTCGGTCATCTCCCCCTCGGCGGTCAGGTAGCCGCGCGCGGTCAGCATGCCGACCACCCGGTCGAACGTACGCGCCAGCGAGCCGGTCCGGCCGGCCACCCGCTGCCGCAGCTCGTCGGTGTCGCGTTCCAGCCGCCGGCGCCGCTCCGCCCACCGGGCGTGCTCCTCGCGCTCCTCGCAGGCGTGGCACGGGTGCCGCCGCAACTGCGCCCGCAACTGGGTGAGCTGGTGGTCCTCGCCGCTGGCCCGCGACCGCCCGCCACGCCGTCCGGCGTGCCGGTCCAGGCCGGTACCGCTGATCGCCGCCGCCAGGTCCCGGCGGGCGGCCGGCGACCGGTGGTTGAAGTGCTTGGGCACCCGCAGCCGGGTCAGCACCTCGGCCGGGGCGGTGAAGTCGCCGACGGTGACCCGTCCGGCCCACCGGTCCTGCGTCAGGACCAGCGGCCGGGGCTCGCCGAAACCACCGGTGCCCGGTTCGAGCACGACGGCCAGCCCGGCCCGCCGCCCCGACGGGATCCGGATCACGTCGCCGACCCGCAACCGCTCCAGCGACGCGACCGCCGCCGCCTTACGCTGCGTCTGCCCCTGCCGGGCCAGGGCCCGTTCCCGGTCGCCGATCGCCACCCGCAGCGCGAAGTACTCGTCGAAGTCGCCGTGCTCGCACTGCGTCTCGACGCCGTACGCCTCCATCGTCTCGACGTTGCGCTGCACCTGCCGGGCCAGGCCGACCACCGAGCGGTCGGCCTGGAACTGCGCGAACGACGACTCCAGCAGCGTCCGGGCCGGCGCCGCGCCGACCGAGCCGACCAGGTTCACCGCCATGTTGTACGACGGCCGGAAGCTGGACCGCAGCGGATACGTACGCGTCGACGCCAGCCCCGCGACGTGCCGGGGGTCGACCTCCGGCGACCAGACGACGACGGCGTGCCCCTCGACGTCGATGCCGCGCCGGCCGGCCCGCCCGGTGAGCTGGGTGTACTCCCCCGGCGTCAGCTCGACGTGCGCCTCGCCGTTGAACTTGACCAGCCGTTCCAGCACCACGCACCGGGCCGGCATGTTGATGCCCAGGGCCAGCGTCTCGGTGGCGAAGACCGCCTTGACCAGCCCCCGGACGAACAGCTCCTCGACGACCTCCTTGAACGCCGGCAGCATCCCGGCGTGGTGGGCGGCCAGTCCGCGCTCCAGCCCGTCGAGCCACTCCCAGTAGCCGAGCACCGACAGGTCCTCGCCGGGGATGGCGGTGATCTTCTCCTCGACCACCTGGCGGATCTCGGCCCGCTCGTCGGGGCTGGTCAGCCGCAGCCCGGCGGCCAGGCACTGCTGCACGGCGGCGTCGCAGCCGGCCCGGCTGAAGATGAACAGGATGGCCGGCAGCAGCCCCTCGCGGTCGAGCCGCTCGACGACCTCGGAACGCAGCGGGCCACGCCAGCGCGGCCCGCGCCCCCCGGAGCGGCCCCAGCCGGGGCCGTGGGTACGCCCGTCGCCCAGTTCCAGCCGGCGCATCTGCTCCCGGCTGTAGCGCAGCAGTTCCGGGTGCACGTCGTGCTTGCGGGCCGCGTCGGCGTCGTGGAACAGGTCGAACATCCGGCGCCCGACCAGCATGTGCTGCCACAGCGGGACCGGCCGGTGCTCGCTGACCACGACCTCGGTCTCACCGCGTACGGTGACCAGCCAGTCGGCGAACTCCTCGGCGTTGGAGACGGTGGCCGACAGCGACACCAGCGTCACCGAGTCCGGCAGGTGGATGATCACCTCTTCCCAGACCGCGCCCCGGAACCGGTCGGCGAGGTAGTGCACCTCGTCCATGACCACGTAGGCCAGCCCCTCCAGCGTGCTGGAGCCGGCGTAGAGCATGTTGCGCAGCACCTCGGTGGTCATCACCACCACCGGCGCGTCGCCGTTGATCGCGTTGTCGCCGGTCAGCAGGCCGACCCGCTCGGCACCGTACCGGTCGACCAGGTCGTGGTACTTCTGGTTCGACAGCGCCTTGATCGGCGTGGTGTAGAAGCACTTGCGCGGCACCGACCGCCCCGGTGGGGCCTGCCCGGCGGGCGCGGCGCCCGAGGCGCCCTCTCCGGCGGTCAGATTCCCGACCGCCGACGGCGGCACGACCGGCCCGGCCGGGCCGACGGCCGACGGCCGCGCAGTGCCGGCCCGCAGCGCCAGGTGCACCGCGAACTCGCCGACCACGGTCTTTCCGGCGCCGGTCGGCGCGCACACCAGCACGCCGCTGCCGCGCTCCAGCGCCTCGCACGCCTCACGCTGGAACTCGTCCAGGTCGAAGCCGAGTTCCGGAACGAACTCGTCCAGGGCCGGATATGCGCGGGCCTGTGCGGCCCGGCGGCGCGCCGCGGCATACCGCTCGGCTGGGCTCGACATACCACCAAGATTAGTGCGTCATGCCCCGACACTCGCGGTGGGCCGCCGACCACGGCCGGTGTGAGCGCGCTCGGTAAGGTGCACGGCGTGCCGGACCATCCCCAACCGCCCAGTCCTCGCCACGCCAGCGGACCCGCGACGGCCGCCCCGGCGACACCCCCGCGCCGACCGGTCGAAGCCGTCCTGTTCGACTTCCACGGAACGCTCGCCCAGGTCGAGGACCCGGTCGCCTGGGTACGCGCCGGCGCGCGGGAATGCGGCGTCGAACTCGACCGGGGCCGCGCCACCGTGCTCGCCGACCGGCTGGTGACGGCCGGCCGGGCCGGCGGCCCGCTGCCGCACCGGGTGCCGCCCCACCTGGCCGAGGTGTGGGCCGACCGCGACCTCTACGAGCACGCCCACCGGTCCGCCTACACCGGGCTGGCCGCCACCGTCGACTCGGGCGTGGACGGGCTCGCCGAGGCCCTCTACGACCGGCTGCTGCGTCCCGACGGCTGGCTGCTGTACTCCGACACCGCCGCGACCCTGCGGGCGCTGCGCGACGCGTCGGTGCCGGTGGCACTGGTCAGCAACATCGGCTTCGACGTCCGGCCGCTGTTCGAGGCGTGGGGGCTGGCCGACCTGGTCGACGCCTTCGTGCTGTCGTACGAGGTCGGGCGCTGCAAACCCGATCCGGCGATCTTCCACCGGGCGTGCGGGATGCTGCGGGTCGATCCGGAGCGGGTCCTCATGGTCGGCGACACCCCGGCCGACGCCGGGGCGGTCCGGGCCGGCTGCGCGGTGCTGGTGCTGCCGGCCGCCGACCCCGGACGGGCCAACGGCCTGGCCGCCGTCCTGGACCTGGCGGTCACCGACCGCTGACCCGCCCCCGAGGAGTTTTCGCCGCCGCGGGCCGGGGTAGCCCCTTCCCGGGAGATCAGGAGGGGCGGTGGACGATAATGCGGCACAGGCCGGCGATCCGGCGCGACGGGAGGACCGGGCGGCCGCCCGCCACACGCCCGGAGGCGACGTGAGCGACGCGTTCCCGCCGATCGACTCGTACGCCTTCCTGTCCGACACCCACACCGCGGCGCTGGTCGCGCCGGACGGCGCGGTCGAGTGGTTCTGCGTGCCGCGGTTCGACGGCGACGCCGTCTTCGCCCGGCTGCTCGACCGCCGGGCCGGCGGCGCCTTCGAGTTGCGGGTCGACGGCGCCGACGCCCCCGACCGCCGCTACCTGCCGGACACACTGGTGCTCCAGACCCGGCACACGGCGCCGGACGGGGTCGCCGTCGGACACGACTTCCTCGCCGCCACGACCGGCCACCCCGACCGCCCGGTCCGCGCCCGGCACGTCCTGGTCCGTCACGTCAGCGTGGAAAGCGGCACGGTGCGGTTGCGGGTCCGGCTCGACGTACGGGCCGACCACGGCGCCCGGCCGGCGGGCTGGCAGCGCCACGGCGACCGGTGGCGGGCGGCGGGCACACCGCTGTGGCTGTCCACCGACCTGCCGCTGCGGACCGACGGCACCACCCTCACCGCCGACCTGGAACTGACCGCCGGCGACGGGGCCACCCTGCTGCTCGGCTACGGCGAACCGCCCGCCCCGGCCGATGCCGCCAGCCTGCTCGACGAGACCGTCGGCACCTGGCGGGACTGGTCGGCCCGCAGCGACTACGCCGGGTACGGCGCCGACCTGGTCCGGCACAGCGCCCTGGTGCTGCGGGGGCTGTCGTTCGACCGGACCGGGGCGCTGCTGGCCGCCCCGACCACCTCGCTGCCGGAGGAGATCGGCGGCGTACGCAACTGGGACTACCGCTACACCTGGCACCGCGACGCCGCGCTGCTGCTGCTCGCCCTCTTCCGGCTCGGCCACCACGAGGAGGGCGGGCGCTACCTGCGCTTCCTGATCGACGTCTGCCAGGCGCCGGCCGGGACCCTGCACCCGCTGGTCGGCATCGGCGGCGAGACGACCAGCGACGACGAGCGGATCCTGACCCACCTCGGCGGCTACGCCGGCTCCCGGCCGGTCCGCGTCGGCAACGGCGCCGCCGAACAGGTGCAGTTCGACACGTACGGGCACGTGCTGGACGCGGCGCTGGCCTTCCACGAGCTGACCGGTGACCTCGCCGCCGACCAGTGGGGTTCGCTGCGCCGGCACGTGGAGACGATCGCCCGGCGGTGGCGCGAACCCGACCACGGCGTCTGGGAGATCCGGGCACCGCGCCAGCAGTACGTCTACTCCAAGGTGATGTCGTGGGTCTGCCTGGACCGCGGCATCCGGCTCGCCGGCCTGCTCGGCGACGCGACGGCACCGGTCGACGCGTGGCGGCGCGAGGCCGCGGACCTGCACGCGCAGGTCCTCGACCGCGGCTACGATCCGCAGGTCGGCGGCTTCGTCCTGGCGTACGGGTCGACCGAACTGGACGCCGCGCTGCTGCGTATCCCGCTGGTCGGCTTCCTGCCCGGCGACGACCCGCGGATGCTGTCCACGATCGACCGGATCCAGGAACGGCTGGCCATCGGCCCGGGACTGGTCCGGCGCTACACCGCCGACGACGGGCTGCCCGGCGAGGAGGGCGCGTTCCTGCTCTGCTGTTTCGAACTGGTCTCGGCGCTGGTGCTGGCGCACCGGCACGACGCCGCCCGCGAGATCTTCGAACGGCTCGCCGGGGCCGCCGGCCCGCTCGGCCTGTACGCCGAACAACTCGCCGCCGACGGCACCGCGCTCGGCAACTACCCGCAGGCGTTCACCCACCTGGCGTTGATCGAGGCGGCCGTCAACCTGGACGCCGCGCAGGAGCGCGACGCCCTGCACGCCTGGGCCGAACGCGGCGGGCGGCGCGGCTGAGACCTCACCGCAGCAGCCGTACGGCGGCCGGGACCGCGGTCACCGTGACCGGCAGGCGGCCGGCCCGCTCCCCGTCGGCGTAGCCGACGATGCCGTCGGCGGCCAGTTCGACGGTCGCCGCCCGGTACGTGCGCACCATCGGGTGGGTGACGTGGGTGCCGCTGTAGAGCCGGGGTTTGACGCGGACCAGCGTGGTCCGGCTAACCGGGCCGACCACGACGACGTCGAGCAGCCCGTCGGTCGGGTCGGCGCCTGGGCACATCCGCATCCCGCCGCCGTAGCTGGCGCAGTTGCCGACCGCCACCAGGACCGCGTCGACGTGCCGTTCGGCGCCGTCGAGCACCAGCCGGTAGCGCCTGGCCCGCAGCCGGGCCAGCTCGACCAGGATCGCGATGTCGTAGCGCAGCGGGCCGCGCGGCCAGCGCATCCGGTTGGCGCGCTCGTTGACGACGGCGTCGAAGCCGGCGGCGAGCACCGCGCCGAACCAGCGGACCGTGCCGTCGGCGGTCGTCATCCGGGCCAGGTCGACAGGGCTGCCGCGGCCGGCGCGCAAGGCGGCGGCGATGGCGCCGGCGGCGGCGAGCGGCTCGGTGGGAAAGCCGGTGTCGGCGGCGAAGTCGTTGCCGGTGCCGGCCGGCACCGGCCCGAACGGCACGCCGGTGCCGGCGACCGCCTGGAGCGCCTGGTGGACGGTGCCGTCGCCGCCGACGGCGACGAGCCCGGCGACGCCGTCGGCGACCGCGGCGTGGCACCGGGCCAGGGCCTGTTCGGGGGTACGGGCGTCGAGCACCGCCAGCGGCCGGCCGGCGGCGGCCAGCCGGTCGAGTATGTCGGGCAGCAGCCCGCTGTGCCGGGACCGTCCGGCGGTGGGGTTGACCAGGACCGCCAGCGGCCGGTCGGGTTCGGACGGTGGCGGACCGGCGGGCCCGGCGCCGGAGGGTTGATCGTCAGCGGTCACGGCGAGCACCGTACCGCCCCGCCCTCCGGCGGCGGGTCCGTCAGGTCATGTCGTCGTAGCGGCTCTGGATCGGCTTGGGCGCCTCGACCGGGGTCACCGTCTCGGCCCGGCTGCCCGCCTCGACCGGCTCCGGGTCGTGGCTCAGCGGCGACACCTCGTCGTCGGCGATCCCGGCGTAGATCTCCTTGCCGCGGCCCTTGCGCTTGTCGTTGAGGAACGCCACCCCGACCGCCATGAAGTACAGCGCGCACAGGCAGATCGCCAGGGCGGTCATGCCGAACGGGTCGGGGGTCGGCGTGACGATCGCGGAGAACAGGAAGAACACGAACACCGCGACCCGCCACCAGCTCAGCAGCCGCTTGGCGCTGGCGACCCCGACGAAGTTGAGCATCAGGACCAGCAGCGGGAACTCGAACGCCACCCCGAAGATCAGGATCATGTTGGTGACGAACGCGATGTAGCGGGTGACCTCGAGCTGGGTGTCGAGCCCGGTGACACCGGACTCGAGCAGGAACGCCAGGCCCTTGTCGACGACGAAGTACGCCAGTCCGGCGCCGGCCGCGAACAGCGGCGCCGCGATCGCCGCGAACGCGTACGCGTAGCGGCGCTCGTTGCGGTGCAGGCCGGGCGCGATGAACGCCCACAACTGGTAGAGCCACACCGGGGCGGCCACGATCAGGCCGACCCACAGCGCGATCTTCAGCTTGAGCAGGAACCCGTCGGCCGGGCCGAGCTGCGTCATCGGGCAACTGCCGTCGGCCTTGGTGATCCCCGGCAGGTTGCAGTAGGGCTCCTTGAGCAGGTCGAACACCGGGTCGGCGAGCCAGAAGCCGACGATGAAGCCGAGCACGATGGCGATCGAGGCGCGGAACAGCCGGTCCCGCAACTCGCGGATGTGGTCGACGAGCGTCATCGAGCCGTCCGCGGCCTGCTGGAACTTGCTGGGACCGCGGCGGCGAGGCAGTGCTAGGCGCACGGCGGTGGGGCTAGATGGTGTCGCGGTGCCGCTGCACCGGGTCCACGACCTGTCCCTGCTGCGCGGCCGGCGGCTGCTGGGCCGCGTTCGGCGGCAGCGGCTGGCGGGCGGCCTGCGCGTCGGCCTTCTCGGCGAGGTCCTTGTCGTCGTCGGCGAGCTGCTTCGTCTCGGCCTTCATGATCCGCAGAGACCGACCGAGCGAACGGGCCGCGTCGGGAAGACGCTTGGCGCCGAAGAGCAGGATCAGCACCACCACGAGTACAGCGATATGCCACGGCTTGAGGGCGCCCATGGAAACTCCAGTTGGTTCTGTCGGTCTCGGCTGGTCGAGCCCCATCGTACGTCCGTAGACGGCAGTCGCCACCCGCCAGGTCTATTACGGTTCTGCCTGGTCGGTGAAGTTTCGACCAACTACTCGGGCCGCGTCAACCCGTCGACGAGCTTAACCGTGCGCGCCGGGCCGTCCCGTCGCGCACGGACAGTGAGCAGGCTGCCCGGAGCGGGCCGACGAGGGCCTGGAATCACTTGCCGCGCCGGGCCTGGATGACCTCCATGCGACGCTGGGTGACCTCGAGCTTCTCCTGAAGTTTCTCGATCCGGTCCTGCAGGTCGACCGCGGTGTGCTGCAGCGACGCGACCTCGGCCTGCCGGCTCTGCAACGTCAGCGCCGCCCGCTGCAACCCCGGCAGCCGGCCGAGCAGCGGCCGTACGGCCAGGAACAGGACGAGCAGTGCGAACAGCACCACCCCGAGCACGATCCACTTCACCACGCCGGTCAGCCTAGTGGGTCGCGACCGCCTTCGCCGGGCGCGGCACGGCCGGCGGCGCGGCGTCCACCACGAACCCGGGCCCGCTCTCGTACGGCACCGCGTAGGCGTCCAGCGCCGACTGGGCCACGTCACGGACCTGGGCGACCAGTTCCGGCGGGCTGACCACGGTCGCCTCCGGGCCGAGCCCGAGCACGAACCGGCGGGCCCAGTCCAGGTCGCTGACCCGCAGCGACACCAGCCACTCGTCGCCGTCGCCGGGCCGGACCTGCTCGCACGGGTAGTACTCGGTGATCCACCGGCCGGCCCGACCGACGCGTACGGTCACCAGCGGCAGTTCCGGGGTCGGCTGGAACACCCCGGCGGTGAGGTCGTGCGGCTGCGCCTGCGGCGGCGCCACCGCCGGTTCGTCGAGTTCGGTCAGCGCGTCGATCCGGTCGGCGCGGAACAGCCGGACCGCCTCGGCCCGCCGGCACCACGCCTCGAGGTAGGCGTGGCCGCCGACCATCAGCATCCGCATCGGGTCGACGACCCGCTCGGACGTCTCGTCGCGGGTCGCCGTGTAGTAGGTGATCCGCAGCGCCCGGCCCCGCTCGACCGCGCCGCGCAGCGTGTCGGCCCGGTCGCCGTCGCCGGGCATGCGTACGGCCACCGGGGCGCCGCCGAGGTCGCCGGCCGCGCTCTCGATCTTGGCCAGGGCGCGCTCGATCGCGTCACGGTTGGCCATCCCAGGAGTCTCGGCGAGCATCCGCAGCGCCACCACCAGTGCCAGCGCCTCGTCGGGGGTGAGCCGCAGCGGGCGGTCGATGCCGGCGTCGTAGGTGATGGTGACCGTGTCGCCGTCGAACGCCATGTCGATCAGGTCGCCGGGTCCGTAGCCGGGCAGCCCGCACACCCACAGCAGTTCCAGGTCCTCCCGGAGCTGCCGCTCGGTGACGCCGAGGTCGGCGGCCGCCTCGGCGACCTCGATGCCGGGCCGGGCCAGCAGGTAGGGCACCAGGTTGAGCAGCCGGGCCAGCCGGTCGGCCGACGGCCGGGGCCCGGAGGGGCGGGCCGGGGAGGAGGTGGTCATCGAAGCGCTCCCGCCGTCGCCGCCTCGTGCCGGGCGGCGATCTCCTTGAGTCGTTGCACAACGGCCTCGCGTACCTCGGGCGGTTCCAGGACCCGTACGTCGGCACCGTAGCCGACCAGCGCGCCGGCAAGCCGCTCCGGGTCGGCGTACGGCAGCACGAGCACGTCGCCGGCCGGACCGGTCTCCGTCTCCTGTGCCCAGCGGCGCAGCCCGGCGGCCCGGCCCGGCCGCACCAGCACGCGGGCCCGCCCGGTCCGCTCCACCGGCCCGGACCAGCGGGCCACGTGGCTGATCAGGTCGACCCCGGCCGGCGGCGTGAACGCGCCCGGCCGGCCGGTGGCCTTGACCGCGCCGACGATGCGCGACAGCCGGAAGCAACGGGTGGCGTCGCGGTCGACGTCGTGGCCGACCACGTACCACCGGCCCCGCCAGCAGACCACGCCCCACGGCTGCAGCTTGCGGGTGCTGGCCGCGTCGTTCTCCGGGATCCGGTAGTCGAAGGTGACCGTGCGCCGGTCGCGGGCGGCGGCGGTCAGCGGGGCGAACGTCGGGTCGACGGTGACGACCGGCTCGACACCGAGCGTGGCCTGCGGGTCGACGTCGATGCCGGCGGCCCGCAGCTTCGCCAGCCCGGACGACGCCGCGGCGGCCAGCCCGGCGTGCTGCCACAGCCGGGCGGCGATGCCGACGGCGGCGGCCTCGTCGGGTTCGAGCGGGATCTCCGGCAGGGCGTACTCGCGCTGCGCGATCCGGTAGCCGGGCTCGGTGTCGAAGGCGCTGGCGGTGCCGGTCTCCAGCGGCACACCGAGATCACGCAGTTCGGCCTTGTCCCGTTCGAACTTGCGCTGGAACGCCTCGTGGTCGCGGGCGTCCTCGGGGTCGTGCTCGTAGCCGGGCACGGTGGCGGCGATCTGGGCGGCGGTCAGGAACCGGCGCGTCGACAGCAGGCAGATGACCAGGTTGACCAGGCGTTCGGTGCGGGTCCGGGACACGCCCCAGACGCTAGCAGTGTCCGTACGCGTGTGCGTACACCCCGCCGGGGCGTCCCACCGCGCCGTACGGATAGCGTGCACGCATGGTGCGGTGGCGGTCGGCGACGGTGGTGGCCGTACGGCGGCGATGGCACGGGGCGGCCGAACTCGACGTCGCCCTGCCCGACGGGGCGACCCTGCGTGCCCTCGCCTACCCCGAACTGGTCGGCGACCCGGCGCCCGGCGACCGGGTGCTGCTCAACGTCGGCGCCCTGGTGATGGGGCTCGGCACCGGCGGGTACGCGCTGGTCGTCGCGCTGCCGGACCGGTTGCCCACCGACCCGCCGCAGGACGGCACCACCCGCGACGCCGGCCACCTGGTCAAGGCCCGCTACACCCCGTTGCAGCCGATCCTGCTCGGCGCCGACGAGGAGGCGTCGCCGCACCGGGCGGTCCTCGCCGACGCCCACGACGTGGCCGGGATGCCGGTCGTCACCGCCGACCTGCACTCGGCGCTGCCGGCCGTCGTCGCCGGCATCCGCGCCGACCGGCCCGACGTCCGGGTGGCGTACGTGATGACCGACGGCGGTGCGCTACCGGCGTGGTTCTCCCGCACCCTGGACGGGCTGCGCGGCACGCTGGCCGGCACCGTCACCGTCGGTCAGGCGTTCGGTGGCGACCTGGAGGCGACCAACGTGCACAGCGGGCTGCTCGCCGCCCGGCACGCGCTGCGCGCCGACGTCGCGGTCGTCGCGCAGGGGCCGGGCAACCTCGGCACCGGCACCCGCTGGGGCTTCTCCGGCGTCGCGGTCGGTGAGGCGGTCAACGCCGTCGCCGCGCTCGGCGGGCGGCCGGTCGGGTCGCTGCGGATCTCGGCCGCCGACCCGCGCCCCCGCCACCGGGGCCTGTCGCACCACAGCGTGACCGCGTACGGCCGGGTCGCGCTGGCGCCGGCCGACCTGGTGCTGCCCGGCGGGCTCGACGCCGATCTGGCCGGTGAGGTCGAGGCGGCCCTGGCACCGCTGCGGGACCGGCACCGGATCGTCCGGGTCGATCCGGCCGGGCTGGACGCGGCGCTGCGGGCGAGCCCGGTCGGCCTGTCGACGATGGGCCGCGGCCTGGACGCCGACCACGGCTACTTCCTCGCGGCGGCGGCGGCCGGCCGGCACGCGGCGGCGCTGCTCGGATGAGCGGCCGCGAACGGGCGGTCAGCTCAGGATGACCAGGGCCGCCCAGGCGGCGATGACCAGCAGGAGAATGGTGGCGAGCACCCACGTCGGCACCTTGTAGTCGCCGCGCCGGTTGCGCTCGATCTCGGCGGCGATCTTCTCCCGCCGACGGTTGACCCAGCCCTGACGAACCCGCTCGGGGCTGTCCTCAAGGCGTTCCTCGTCCGGCTCGGCCATAGGCAGCAGAGCCTACCGTGCCGGCCGGAACCCGCCCGGTCCGGGCCGCCCGCGAAGGTGGGCGGACGGCCCCGGCCGGTGTCACATGCTGGCGATCAGCCGCTCGACCCGCTCGTCGTACGCCCGGAACGGGTCCTTGCACAGCACGGTGCGCTGGGCCTGGTCGTTGAGCTTCAGGTGCACCCAGTCGACGGTGAAGTCGCGGCGCTTCTCCTGCGCGTGCCGGATGAACTCCCCGCGCAGCCGGGCCCGGGTGGTCTGTGGCGGCGTCTCCTTGGCCTGGAAGACGTCGAGGTCGCTGACGACCCGGTCGACCTGACCCCGGCGCTCCAGCAGGCCGTGCAGCCCGCGCCCGCGTCGGATGTCGTGGTAGGCCAGGTCCATCTGGGCGATCCGCGGATGGGACAGCGGCAGGTCGTGCTTGTTCTGGTAGCGCTCCAGCAGCTTCAGCTTGGTGACCCAGTCGATCTCGCGGGCGACCGGGTCCAGGTCGCCGGTCTCGACCGCGCGCAGCACCCGGCCCCACAGTTCGACGACCCGCTTGGCGGTCTCGTCGCCGCCGCGCCGCTCGACGAACTCGGTCGCCTTGGCCAGGTATTCCTGCTGGATCTCCAGGGCGCTGATCTCCTTGTTGGAGGCCAGCCGGACCTTGCGCCGCCCGGTGATGTCGTGCGACACCTCGCGGATCGCCCGGATGGGGTTCTCCAGCGACATGTCGCGCATGACGACACCGGCCTCGATCATCTTGAGCACGATGTCGGCGCTGCCGAACTTCAGCAGCGTGGTGACCTCGTTCATGTTCGAGTCGCCGACGATCACGTGCAGCCGCCGGTAGCGTTCGGCGTCGGCGTGCGGCTCGTCGCGGGTGTTGATGATCGGCCGGGACCGGGTGGTCGCCGACGAGACGCCCTCCCAGATGTGCTCGGCCCGCTGCGACAGGCAGTAGACCGCGCCGCGCGGGGTCTGGAGCACCTTGCCGGCGCCGCAGATCAACTGCCGGGTGACCAGGAACGGAATCAGCACGTCGGCGAGCCGGCCGAACTCCCCGTGCCGCGACACCAGGTAGTTCTCGTGGCAGCCGTAGGAGTTGCCGGCCGAGTCGGTGTTGTTCTTGAACAGGTAGATCTCGCCGGCGATGCCCTCGTCGTGCAGCCGCTTCTCGGCGTCGACGAGCAGCCCTTCGAGGATCCGCTCGCCGGCCCGGTCGTGGGCGACCAGGTCGACGATCGAATCGCATTCCGGGGTGGCGTATTCGGGGTGGGAGCCGACGTCGAGGTAGAGGCGGGCGCCGTTGCGGAGGAAGACGTTGCTCGACCGGCCCCAGGAGACCACCCGGCGAAAGAGGTAGCGGGCCACCTCGTCGGGGGAGAGTCGCCGTTGGCCGCGGTAGGTACAGGTGACGCCGTACTCGGTCTCGATACCGAAGATTCGCCGTTCCATGAACAGACATTAGCCGGCCGGAGCCGCCGATGGTCACTGTCGCGACCGGCACGCCGCGCCGACCCGCCGGCAAAAATCCCGGGTACGTCCCGCCCCCGCCGATCAGGCCAGCAGTTCCAGCAGGTAGTCGCCGTATCCACTCTTGGTCAACGGCTCGGCCAGTTCACGCAAACGATCGTCGTCGATAAGTCCGGCCCGCCAGGCGGCCTCCTCGACGCAGCCGATCTTCAGCCCCTGACGCTCCTCGATCACCCGGACGAACTCGGCCGCCTGCACCAGCGAGGTGAAGGTGCCGGTGTCGAGCCAGGCGGTGCCCCGGTCCAGGACCGTCACCGACAGCTCGCCGGCCTCGCGGTAGGTCTCGTTGACCGTGGTGATCTCCAGCTCGCCGCGGGCGCTCGGGGTCAGGCCGCGCGCGATCTCGACCACCCGGTTGTCGTAGAAGTACAGGCCGGGCACCGCGTACCGGGACTTCGGCTTCGCCGGCTTCTCCTCGATCGACAGCACCCGGCCGTCGCTGTCGAAGTCGACCACGCCGTACGCCTCGGGGTTGGCCACCTGGTAGGCGAAGACCCGGCCGCCGACGAGTTCCCCCGGGTCGGCGAGCTGCCGGCCGAGCCCGACGCCGTGGAAGATGTTGTCGCCCAGGATCAGCGCGACCGACCGGTCGCCGATGAAGTCCGCGCCGAGGACGAACGCCTGCGCGATGCCCTCCGGTCGCGGCTGGGCGACGTACTCCAGCCGCAACCCCCACTGGCTGCCGTCACCGAGCAGCCGCCGGAACTGCGACTGGTCGTCGGGAGTGGTGATGACCAGGATCTCGCTGACCCCCGCCATGATCAGTGTGGACAGCGGGTAGTAGATCATCGGCTTGTCGAACACCGGCATGAGCTGCTTGGACACGGCCCGGGTGATCGGCCACAGGCGGGAGCCGGTCCCGCCGGCCAGAAGGATTCCACGCACCGGCGGAGCCTACCGGCCGCACGGCCGCGACACCCTCCCCCGGGTCCCCCGCGCTTTACCGCCGCCCGGCCGGTGTCGCGTAGACTGCCGAACCCGTGAGCGACCTCGACACCGCCGGCCCCGCCACGCCGGGCACCGGCCCGGCCCGCTGGCTGGTCACCGGCGCGGGCGGCATGCTCGGGCACGATCTCCTCGCCGTCCTCGGCCGGCACCCCGGCGCGCGGGTCACCGCCGCCACCCGCGCCGACCTCGACCTCACCGACGCCGCCGCCGTCAAGTCCGCGGTCGCCGGGCACGACCTGGTCGTCAACGCCGCGGCGTGGACCGACGTCGACGCCGCGGAGACCCGGGAGGCCGAGGCGACCGAGGTCAACGGCACCGGCGTCACCAACCTCGCCGCCGCCTGCGCCGCCACCGGCGCCCGGCTGCTGCACGTGTCCACCGACTACGTCTTCGCCGGCGACGGCCGCGAGCCGTACCCGGAGGACCACCCGACCGCGCCGGTCAACGCGTACGGGCGCGGCAAACTCGTCGGCGAGCAGGCGGTCGCCCGACTGCTTCCCGACACCGGCTACGTGGTGCGCACCGCGTGGCTCTACGGCGCGCACGGGCGCAACTTCGTCGCCACCATGCTGCGACTGGCCGCCGAGCGGGAAACCCTCGATGTGGTCGACGACCAGCACGGCCAGCCGACGTGGTCGTACGCGCTCGCCGGCCGCCTGGTCGCGCTCGGCGACGCCGCCCGCGCCGGCCGGGCCCCGGCCGGGGTCTACCACGGCACCGCGTCCGGCCGGACCACCTGGTACGGACTGGCCCGGGCCGCGTACGCGCTGCGCGGGCTGGACCCGGACCGGATCCGCCCCACCACCAGCGAACACTTCCGCCGGCCGGCGCCCCGCCCCGCGTACAGCGTCCTCGGACACGCCCGCTGGGCACTCGCCGGGCTGTCCCCCATGCCAGACTGGCACGACCAGTTGACGCAGGCGCTGTCCGGCGACTGGCCGACCTGAATCCGGTTGAACCCCGGCGGCCCGGCCGCCGGTCCCGCCCCGGCCGGCGGCCGCCGGCCTCCGCACCCGAATCCCCCAGGAGACCTGCACATGTCCGACACCGACACCGGCGGGCTGCCCCGGGTCAGTGCGATCGTCCTGGCCTGGAAAGCCGAGCCGCTGCTGCGCCGGTCGGTCGAGTCGCTGCTCGCCTCCGCCAAGGTCGACGTCGAGGTGGTGCTGGTCGACAACGGCTGCACCACCGACGACGTGACCGTCCTGGCCGAACTGCCCGGCGTCGTCGTGGTCGGCGAGGGCGAGAACCTCGGTTTCTCCGCCGGCTGCAACCTCGGCGTCTCGGCCTCCTCCGGCGACTACGTCGCCCTGGTCAACGGTGACGCGATCGTCGAACCGACCACCCTGGCCCGGCTGGTCGAGGAACTGGTCACCCGGCCCGACGTGGGCATCGCCGCCGGCGCCGTACGGCTGGCCGACGAGCCGGAGCTGCTCAACTCCAGCGGCAACGAGGTGCACGTGCTCGGGGTGAGCTGGATCGGCGGCTTCCGGCAGCGGGAGACCCGGTCCGAGCCGACCGAGACGGCCGGAGCGATGGGCGCCTGCCTGGTCACCAGCCGGGCGCACTGGGACCGCCTCGGCGGCTTCGACCACCACTACTTCGCCTACCACGAGGACGCCGACCTGTCGATCCGCACCTGGCGGGTCGGGCTGCGGGTCGTCAACGTGCCGGACGCGGTCGCCCTGCACCGCTACGAGTTCAGCCGCAACAGCTTCAAGTACTACCTGGTGGAACGCAACCGGCTGATGTTCGTCAGCACCCTGTGGTCCGGCCGCGCCCTCTTCCTGCTCGGCGGGCCGTTCCTGGCCCTGGAGCTGGTGATGCTCCTGCTGGCGACCAAGGAGGGCTGGCTGCGCGACAAGCTGAAGGGCTACCGCTGGCTGTGGCAGCACCGCCGGCACCTGCGGACCCGGCGGCGGATGCTGCAGACCGAGCGGACCGTCCCGGACCGGGAGTGGATGCGGGTGCTGACCGACCGGTTCGACACCCCGCTGATCAGCCCGCCCGGCGTCGGGGTGCTCAACGCGGCGATGTCCGCCTACTGGCGGCTGGTCCGGCGCTGGATCTGACCCCGTACGCCCCGGCGCTCCACACGTGACCGCCCGCCCGGGATCGATCCCGGGCGGGCGGTGTGGTTCACGGCGGCGTCACTCGCCGGCGTCGGGTTCCGGCTCCGGCTTGCCCTCCAGATCGGCGGACGCGGCCGACACGGTCGGCTTCTCCGGGCCGGCCGCCGGCTGCTTCGGCCCGTCGTCGGCCGTCGACTCGCCCGCCTTGGCGTCGTCGCCGTCGAGCAGCGCGGTCAGCGCCGCACCGGTGATCCGCCGGAACGTACGCCCGGTGCGGCGCCGGTCGAGGACCGCCACCTCGAGCTGGTTGGCGGCGATCGTCCGGACCGCGCCGCCCTCGCCACCGACGCTGCCGAGCGCCTTGACGGCGAGCTTGACGGCGTCGCCGAGCGACATGTCGTCCTGCCGGTCGGCGCGCAGCGCGGACGCGATCGCCTCGGCCTGACCACCCATCGCCATCAGGCCCGGCTCGTCGTTGACCGACCCGTCGTAGGTCAGCCGGTAGATCTCGTCGTCGTCCGGGGTGGCCCCGACCTCGGCGACGCAGAGTTCGACCTCGAACGGCTTGGACTGCTCGGTGAAGATGGTGCCGAGGATCTGGGCGTAGAAGTTGGCCAGGGCCCGGCCGGTGACGTCGCGGCGGTCGTAGCTGAGGCCGTTGATGTCGGCCATCCGCACGCCGGCGCGGCGCAGGTTCTCGAACTCGTTGTAGCGGCCGACGGCGGCGAAGCCGATCCGGTCGTAGATCTCACTGACCTTGTGCAACGCGCTGGACAGGTTCTCCGCGACGAAGAGCACCCCGCCGGAGTAGCTGAGGACCACCGCGCTGCGCCCGCGGGCGATGCCCTTGCGGGCCAGCTCGGAGCGGTCCCGCATGATCTGCTCGGGCGAGGCGTAGAACTGCATGGCCACGAAGCGGCTCTCCTTCGACCTGGTGACGACGGGTTGTTACGGCGGGCGGTCCGGCCGGACGTCAGCCGCCCGGGTTCTCCATCCGGCCGGCGACGACGGCCTCGGCGACCGTGGCCGTCTCGGCGTCGGTGAGCCGGTGGGTGCCCTCGGCGGTCGCGGTCATCACCACCGGGTAGATCTTCCGGGTGAGGTCGGGACCACCGGTGGCGGTGTCGTCGTCGGCGGCGTCGTAGAGGGCTTCGACGGCCAGCCGTACGGCCTCGCCGGTGGGCAGCCCCGCCCGGAACCGCTTCTTCAACGCGGAGCGGGCGAACAGCGAGCCGGAGCCGATCGCGTCGTAGCCGGTCTCCTCGTAGGGGCCACCGCTGACGTCGAAGCTGAAGATGCGGCCGGCCTTGGCCGGGTCGGCGGCCGACAGGTCGAAGCCGGCGAAGAGCGGGATCACCGCCAGACCCTGCATCGCGGCACCCAGGTTGCCCCGGATCATCGCGGCGAGCCGGTTGGCCTTGCCGTCGAGGGACAGCATCGCGCCCTCGATCTTCTCGTAGTGCTCCAGCTCGACCTGGAACAGCCGCATCAGCTCGATGCCGATGCCGGCGGTGCCGGCGATGCCGACCAGCGAGTACGCGTCGGCCGGGTGGACCTTCTCGATGTCGCGCTGGGCGATCAGGTGGCCCATCGTGGCCCGCCGGTCGCCGGCCATGACCACGCCGGTGGCGCAGGTGATGGCCACGATCGTCGTCGCGTGCGGGGCGAGGTCGGCCGCCGTGCCCGGCGGCAGCGGCCGGCGGCCCGGCAGCAGCTCGGGTGCGGCCAGGCTCAGGAACTGTGTGAAGGAGGACGTCCCCACGTTGGTGAACACATCAGGAAGCCGCCCGGATGGATCAAAACCCGCTGCCACGTGGTTCCTCTCAGGTTGGATCGCCTTTGGGCCACGGCCGTCCGGTCGTCGGCGGGACGACCCGGGCCGCCGGTGCAGTTGAAGCAGACTATCTCGCCGGTCCGGCCGACGCGATCATCGCGCCGGCGGTGTCGACGCCGGCCGCGTCCGTCCCGGTGACCACCGGCCGGCGTACCACCGCCGGCCACCGGGACAGACCAGTCCTAACAGGACCGGACGGCTACTGGCCGCCCTTCTGGACGTAACCGCGGACGAACTCCTCGGCGTTCTCCTCGAGCACCGAGTCGATCTCGTCGAGCAGGTCGTCGACGTCTTCGGTGATCTCGGCGTGCCGCTCGGCGACCTCGGGATTCGCCTCGGCCGTTACCTCGTCGACCTCTTCGTCACGACGGGCCTTTCCGGACTGCGACTGACCGCCGGTGTCACGAGTAGCCATGTGCGTGCCTCCTCAACATCGCCTGGTCAAAATCTACCTCGCCGCGCCGCCGCGGCGCCCGACCGCACGCCAGGTTTCGCGCTGCGCTGATCCGGACCCGACCGCCACGAAGGGGTCAGCGGCACCACCGAAGCGGCCGGACGGTCCACGGCCGGACGGCGGGGGCGGCGCCGGCGGGCCGATCAACCGGAGGATCCAATATTCAACCCGCACGCAGCCAACACACAGTTATTCAACAATGACGCAAAGCGATACCACCCCCGCTTGCCAATACGCTGCGCAATAGCATGACCACATGACGCAGTGATCGATTGGCATCGCTGCCTCTGCGGAATGAGTTTCACGTGATTCGACCCAGGAGATTCTGGTCCACGGCAGCACTGATCCTGACGGTGCTCACCGCCACAACAGCGATCGCGGCGCCGGCCACGGCCGCTCCGCAGAACGAGGCCACCAGAATCAACCAGGCGGCGACGCCGAACGGCCTGAGTTTCGTTCCCGTTCCCGAGGCCGAGCGGGCCGCCGCCAACCTCGTACCCCCGATGCAGACCGCCGTCCCCTACGGAACTGTCAGCCCGGAGCCAGCCTACAGATGTGGTACGTCTACCAGTACACGGACCAGCGGTTCGTCATCCAGAACGCACACAGTGGACGGTGCCTGGACCAGGACGTGAACTCGACCGGAAACGGCGGGAAAGTTCAGCTCTGGGGCTGCAGCCCGACCTTCTCGGAGCCACAGAACTGGTACGCATACGGCCCGCTCCAGCTCTACACCGGCAACTCCGGATTCCGTTGCCTGGATGCCGATACCTCAACGAGCGGAAACGGCGCGAAGGTACCGGTTTGGGCCTGCGCCTCCGGCTCCCCTGCTGCCCAGTCGTGGCACTGGTGGTACGACCACCACTCCCGCAGATATGCGGGCACCCTGAGGACTAGCGAACTCCCGCCACACGGCGACCCGTGTGGCGGGAGTTTCGCGTCGACCGGCGCCGCCCGTCCATGCCGGCGGCGGGAGACCTGCCGTCGGCATGGACTGTCCGGAGTTCCCGTCGTAACGCGTGGCCCGGACCGACGCCGGCCCGGCGGATCAGTTGGTGATGACCTCGAGCAGGTCCTTGGCGCTGACGCACCGGTCAAACAGCGCGCCGACGTGCTTCTTCGTGCCCCGCTCCGGCTCCATCATCGGCACCCGCACCAGCGACTCCCGGCCGACGTCGAAGATCACCGAGTCCCAGCTGGCGGCGACCACCTCGGAGGCGTACTGGGCCAGGCAGCGGCCCCGAAAGTAGGCCCGGGTGTCCTCCGGCGGCTGCACCATCGCCGAACGGGTCTCCTCGTCGGACAGCAGCGTCGCCATCGAGCCGCGGGCCACCAGCCGGTGGTAGAGCCCCTTCTCCGGCCGTACGTCGGAATACTGCAGGTCGACCAGTTGCAGCTTGTGCGAGGCCCAGGCGAGTTTCTCCCGCTCCCGGTAGCCCTCCAGCAGCCGCAGCTTGGCCACCCAGTCGAGTTCGCCGGCGCAGAGCATCGCGTCGCGGCCGAGCCGGTCGAGCACGCTCTCCCACCGGGCCAGTACGTCCGCGGTCGCCTCGTCGACGTCGGTGCCGTAGCGGTCCTCGACGAACGCGCTGGCCCGCTCGTAGTAGGCCCACTGGAGGTCCAGCGCCGTCAGCCGGCGGCCGTCGCGCAGCCGCATCAGGTGCTTCAGGGACGGGTCGTGGCTGACCGCCCGCAATTCGCTGACCGGGTCGGCGATGCCGAAGTCCGGCGTCATCGCCTTTTCCTCGATCATCGTCAGCACCAGCGCGGTCGTGCCGAACTTCAGATAGCTCGAAATCTCCGACAGGTTGGCGTCGCCGATGATCACGTGCAGCCGGCGGTATTTGTCGGCGTCGGAGTGCGGCTCGTCGCGGGTGTTGATGATCGGCCGCTTCAACGTCGTCTCCAAGCCGACCTCGACCTCGAAGAAGTCGGCACGCTGGGAGATCTGGAAGCCCGGCTGGGAGCCGTCCTGGCCGATGCCGACCCGGCCGGCACCGCAGACCACCTGTCGGGTGACGAAGAACGGGGTCAGGTAGGCGACGATGTCGGCGAACGGCGTCTGCCGGCGCATCAGGTAGTTTTCGTGGGCGCCGTAGCTGGCGCCCTTGTTGTCGGTGTTGTTCTTGTAGAGGTGGATCGGGTGGGTGCCCGGGATCGTCGCCGCCCGCCGCGACGCCTCGGCCATCACCCGCTCCCCCGCCTTGTCCCACCGGACCAGGTCCAGCGGGTTGGTCACCTCCGGGGTCGAATACTCCGGGTGCGCGTGGTCGACATAGAGCCGGGCGCCGTTGGTCAGGATGACGTTGGCCAGCCCCAGGTCGTCGTCGGCGAGCGCCTCGGCCGGGTCGTACGCCGAACCGGAGTAGGTGAAGCCGCGGGCGTCGCGCAGCGGCGACTCCTCCTCGTAGTCCCACCGCGCGCGGCCGCCCCGGTTCAGTTCGGGACGCGCGCCATAGGCGTTGACCACCTGTGACGAGGTGACCATCGGATTGGCTCCGGGCTGGCCGGGCACCGAGATGCCGTACTCGACCTCACTGCCCATGATCCGCCGTACGCTCACGCCGCCTCCCCGCTCTGCACGCCCATACTGTCGAGCGTAGTCGGAGCCGGTGCCACCGCGCCGGCCACGTCGCGGCGCGGCGGTCTCCGGATACGGGTGACGGGGCGGCATCCCTGCCGCCCCGTCACCGTCGTTCCGTTACAGGTACTGGCCGGTGTTGCTGGCGGTCTCGATCGACCGGCCCGCCTCGGCGCCCTTGCCACCGGAGACCAGGGTGCGGATGTAGACGATCCGCTCGCCCTTCTTGCCGGAGATCCGGGCCCAGTCGTCGGGGTTGGTCGTGTTGGGCAGGTCCTCGTTCTCGCGGAACTCGTCGACGCAGGCGTCGAGCAGGTGCTGCAGGCGCAGCCCCTTGCGACCCGAGGAGAGGAACTCCTTGATCGCCATCTTCTTGCCCCGGTCGACGATGTTCTGGATCATCGCGCCGGAGTTGAAGTCCTTGAAGTAGAGGACCTCCTTGTCACCGTTGGCGTAGGTGACCTCGAGGAACTTGTTCTCCTCGGTCTCGGAGTACATCCGCAGCACGACCGACTCGATCATCGCGCCGACCGTGGCCTGCGGGTCCTGGCCGTGCTCGGCCAGGTCGTCGGGGTGCAGCGGCAGCCCGGTGAGGATGTACTTCGAGAAGATGTCCTTGGCCGCCTCGGCGTCCGGACGCTCGATCTTGATCTTCACGTCGAGCCGGCCGGGCCGCAGGATCGCCGGGTCGATCATGTCTTCCCGGTTGGAGGCGCCGATGACGATGACGTTCTCCAGGCCCTCGACACCGTCGATCTCGCTGAGCAGCTGCGGGACGATCGTGTTCTCCACGTCGGAGGAGACACCGGAACCGCGGGTGCGGAAGACGGAGTCCATCTCGTCGAAGAACACGATGACCGGGGTGCCCTCGCCGGCCTTCTCCCGGGCCCGCTGGAAGATCAGCCGGATGTGCCGCTCGGTCTCGCCGACGTACTTGTTGAGCAGCTCGGGGCCCTTGATGTTGAGGAAGAAGCTGGTGTGCTTCTCCTCGCCCCGCCGCTCGGCGATCTTCTTCGCCAGCGAGTTGGCGACCGCCTTGGCGATCAGCGTCTTGCCGCAGCCGGGCGGGCCGTAGAGCAGGATGCCCTTCGGCGGTCGCAACTGGTGCTCGCGGAACAGGTCGGCGTGCAGGAACGGCAGCTCCACCGCGTCGCGGATCTGCTCGATCTGGGCCTGGAGGCCACCGATGTCGGTGTAGTCGACGTCGGGAACCTCCTCGAGGACGAGCTCCTCGACCTCGCTCTTCGGGATCCGCTCGTACGCGTACGCCGAACGGGGTTCGACCATCAGCGAGTCACCGGCGCGCAGCGGCGAGCCGATCAGGGTGTCGGCGAGGTGGACGATCCGCTCCTCGTCGGCGTGGGAGATCACCAGGGCCCGGTCGCCCGGTCCGCCGCTGGGGTTGTCCAACACCTCCTTGAGCATCACGACCTCACCGACCCGCTCGAAGCCGAACGCGTCGACGACGTTGAGCGCGTCGTTGAGCAGGACCTCCTGGCCGCGACGCAGCTCGTCGACCTCCAGCGACGGCGACACCGCCACCCGCAGCTTGCGGCCGCCGGTGAACACGTCGACCGTGCCGTCCTCATGTCGGGTCAGGAAGACGCCGTAACCGCTCGGCGGCTGCGCCAGGCGGTCGATCTCCTCCTTGAGTGTGACGATCTGGGACCGCGCTTCCTTGAGCGTGGTCACGAGGCGTTCGTTGTTCTCGGTCAGCCGGGCCAGCTGCGCCTGCGTTGCCGCGAGCCGTTCCTCGAGCTGCCGGACGTGTCGGGGGCTTTCGGTCAACTTACGCCGCACCAAGGCCAGTTCCTCCTGGAGGAACGCAACCTGGGTGGAGAGATCGTTGGCCTCCTTCTCCCACCGTGCGGCGCGCGAGTCCGCGTCGTCACTGCGTGCCACGTCCCACCTCCCCGGGGCTCGAACGTTCTGCCATAACCCTAACCGGTTTGCGGCCGATTCGAACCCACGCAACGCCCTCGTCACTGAAGCTTGATCGCCGGGGGTGGTCCGGTGGGGAGTCGCCGGCCCGTTCGGGTAGCGTCGGCCCCGTGCGAGCCCGCCCGGCGGGATCCGCGGCGACACCGCGGCCGGGCCCGCCGGACCGAGGATCGCGGGAGGTACGTGGTGACGCAGACCGGCACGGAGACCGACGAGCTACGGGTCTGGGTCGACCAGGACCTGTGCACCGGCGACGGCCTGTGCGTGCAGTACGCGCCGGAGGTCTTCGAGTTCGACGTCGACGGGCTGGCCTACGTCAAGGACGGCGACGGCGACCTCAAGCTGGCCCCGGGCAGCCGGGTCGACGTGCCGGACCACCTGCGCCTGGACGTCATCGACGCGGCCAAGGAATGCCCCGGCGACTGCATCCACGTCGTGCGCCGCGGCGACGACGTGGAGATCGCCGGCCCCGACGCCGACTGACCCCGCCGGGCGGGGCCGCGGGGTTCGTCAGCCCGCCGGCCGTCGCGGGGACCGTCAGGACCGCGGCCGGCCGCGACCGGCGACGGCGCGCCTCAGAGCAGCGGCCGGCCGACCATCGAGGCGACCTGCCGGGCGAACTCCTCCAGCCGGGCAATCTGCCCCGCCCCGCCGTCGTCGAGCGTCTTGCCGAACCGCAACGCGTCGTGCCGCGGGCCGATGTGGTGCTCGTCACCCGCACCCGCCTCGTCCAGCGACCGCAGCAGCAGATACACGTCGATGCTGTCGACCTGGATCTTGCCGCCCGGGGTACGCGTCACCCGGCGCCGGCAACCGACCTCGGTGACCGTCGACAGCGGCACGACCCGCAGCGACGACGTCATCGCCCCCGACGGGCCGTCGCCGGGTGGCACGTCCTCGCCGTGCCACAGCACCAGCCGGCTGCCGTCGCAGACCACGACCTCCTGCCACACCCCGTTCACCTCATTGACGAAGCGTTCGAGGGTGAAGCACAGCACCCGGCCGCCCCGCAGCACCCCGCCGAGCGCGTCCATCGCCACGTCGGGGTCACGCAGGTAGGCCCGCGCCGCCGAGTCCAGCTCCTGGTAGGGCGACCAGTCCGGAAACACGGCGGGCAGGTCACCGCCGCCGGACGACGGGTTACTCATCGGTTCCGCTGCGGCTCACGTCGCGGGCTCCCTCCCCGATGTCGGTTTCGGTCGCCGCGGTGGCCCGGGCGGCGGCCCGGCGCAGCGCGTACGCCTCCGCGCCCTTGCTCGGCTTGCGCCGCCGCGGCGGCGCGGTCACCCCGGGGGCGAGCCGGCGCGACGAGACCAGGAACGCGGTGTGCGCGATCATCCGGTGGTCGGGGCGGACGGCGAGCCCGTCGACGTGCCAGTCGCGCACCAGCGACTCCCACGCCCGCGGCTCGGTGAACCCGCCCCGCTCCCGCAACGCCTCGACCAGCTCCGACATCTGCGGCGTGGTCGCCACGTAGCCGATGAACACCCCGCCGGGCACCAGGGCCCGCTCGACCAGGTCGAGCGCCTCCCACGGGGTCAGCATGTCCAGGATGATCCGGTCGAAGCCGACCTGGTCGCAGCCGGCCACGTCACCGACGTGCAGGTGCCACGCCGGATGCGGACCGCCGAAGAACGCCTCGACGTTGCGGCGGGCGATCTGGGCGAAGTCGTCGCGCAGCTCGTACGAGTGGACCTCGCCGGTGGCGCCCACCGCCCGCAGCAGCGAGCAGGTCAGCGCACCGGAACCGGCGCCGGCCTCCAGCACCCGGGCGCCGGGGAAGACGTCACCCATCGCCACGATCTGGGCGGCGTCCTTGGGGTAGATCACCTGCGCGCCGCGCGGCATCGACAGCACGTAGTCCGACAGCAGCGGCCGCAGCGCCAGGTAGGTGGTGCCGCCGGTCGACGTCACCACGCTGCCGTCGGGCAGGCCGATCAGCGCGTCGTGGTCCAGCGCCCCGCGGTGGGTGTGGAACGCCCGGCCCGGCTCCAGCACGATCGTGTGCATGCGGCCCTTGGGGTCGGTGAGCTGCACCCGGTCGCCGGGGCGGAACGGGCCGCGGTGGGCGGGCACCGGCGCCTCGTCGCCGCCGTCGGCGGCCGGTACGGCACGAGGCTCGGTGGTGGTGCCCGCGTTGTGCTGCGTCACGTGACAATCTTCCGTTTCGGTTCGAGGAGCCGCGCCAGATCGGCGACGTGCAGTACGCCGACGACATCTTCGCCTGACGTCACGAGGTACTGCACGGCCGGGTGGGCCTGAACGGTCCGCACGACCCGTTCCCCGTCGAGCCCCAGCGGGATGCGGCGTACGCCGTCCAGGCCGCGGGCCACCGTGTCGACCGACACCCACGGTCGACGCTCGGCCGGCACCGCGTCGGCGGCGGCCGGGTCGACCAGCGCCACCAGCCGCCCCGACGAGTCGGCGACACCGAGCGCCGCCGGCATGCCGTCCTTGACCGCCCCGTCGTTCTCGCCGGCCCGGCGCTGCGCCTCGGCCAGCGGCATCCCGGTCGGTACGGCGAACACCGGCCGGGCCAGCCGGGCCAGGTCGACCAGGGCGAACCGGCGGCTGATCCGGGCGACCCGGATCGACTGCCCGGCCCCCTGCCACAGGGTGAACGCCACCAGCAGCATGAACAGCAGCCCGAACGTCGTCAGCACGCCGGCGGCCGTCAGCCAGACGACGACCGCCGCCGTCGCCAGCGCGACCGCCCGCCCGACCCAACCGGCGACCTCGGTGCCCAGGTGCCGGTCGCGGCTGGCCGCCCACACCGCGGCCCGCAACGCCCGGCCGCCGTCCAGCGGCAGCCCGGGCAGGCTGTTGAAGACCGCGACCAGCAGGTTGCTGACCGCCAACTGGAACGCGAGCTGGTGGACCAGGGTGCCGTTCGGCAGGGCGACGGTGAGCCCGACCGCGGCGAACCCGAGCACGAACGAGACCGCCGGGCCGGCCAGCGACACGTACAGGTCGACGCGCGGGCTGGGCGCGTCACGCTCCATCTCGGTGTAGCCGCCGAGCAGTTCCAGGGTGATCCCGCGCACCCCGATGCCGTACCGGCGGGCGGTCAGCGCGTGGCCCAGCTCGTGCAGCAGCACCGACAGCAGCAGGAAGACGACGAACCCGAACCCGACCGCGTAGCCGGCGAGCGGCGCCAGGTCGAGCCGCTCCCGCACGAACGAGCCGTACAGCACGGTCACCAGGACGGCGAGCAGCAGCATGGAGGCGTTGAGGTGGACCGGCACCCCGAACACCCGGCCGACCGTGAGGCCGGTACGGCGTTCGGCGGGCCGCTGCGGCGACGAGTTGTCCTCCATCAGGTCGATGCTACGGGGACACCGGCACACGGCCCCCGCCACCGTCGTACCCCTCGAATAGCCTTTCGTGCATGACGACGGAGACGGTGCCAGCGGTGGCCGGGACGACAGCGACGACGGTGGACGCGACGGCGGGCCCGGTGCCGCCGGCGCAGCCGTCACTGTCCCCGTCACGGGCGGCCGACTTCAAGACCTGCCCGCTGCTGTTCCGGTTCCGCAGCATCGACCGGCTGCCCGAACGCCCCACCACCGACCAGGCCCGCGGCACCCTGGTGCACGCCGTCCTGGAGCGGCTGTTCGACCTGCCCGCCGACGAGCGCACCCCGGCGGCGGCCGGCGACCTGGTCGCACCCCAGTGGCAGCGGCTGGTCGCCGAACAACCCGACCTCGCCGGCCTGTTCGACCCCGACGACACCGACGGCCAGGCCGCCTTCCTGACCTCGGCCCGCAGCCTGCTCGACGGCTACTTCCGGATCGAGGACCCGCGCCGGCTGGAACCGGCGGAACGCGAGACGTTGATCTCGACCGTGGTCGACGACCAGCTGCTGATCCGCGGCTACGTCGACCGGCTCGACGTGTCCCCCGCCGGCGACCTGCGGGTCGTCGACTACAAGACCGGCGGGGCGCCGCGCGAGGCGTTCGAGGCGCGGGCGCTGTTCCAGCTGAAGTTCTACGCCCTGGTGCTGTGGCGCACCCGCGGGGTCGTGCCCCGGGTGCTGCGCCTGATCTACCTCAAGGACACCGAGGTCTGCGACTACACCCCCGACGCCGACGAGCTGGCCCGCTTCGAGCGGACCCTGCTGGCCCTGTGGCGGGCCATCGAGCAGGCGACCGCCGCCCGCGACTTCCGGCCCAAGCCGAGCCGGCTCTGCGACTGGTGCAGCCACCAGGCGCACTGCCCCAGCTTCGGCGGCACTCCCCCGCCGTTTCCCGAGCATCCGGTCGCCGTTGGCGGCCGGCCCGGCGATCCGGGCACCGCCCTGCCGCCCGGCGCGGACGAGTGAGCATCCTCCGCGAGGAGGAGACCCGGCTCGGCAGCGGTGACGATCGAGACGGCCCCGCCAGCGGATAGCGTCGCGGTCATGACCGCGGCCACCGCACCGAGCGCCGGCCCGCCGGTGCCGCGCCGGTGGCGATCCCGGTCGGCCCGGCGGGCCCTGCCGTACGACCTGCTGTTCGCCGCCGCGGCCGTCGCGGCCGAACTGGTGCTGCGGCTGACCGGCCCGGCCGAGCTGCGCACCACGAGCTGGTGGCTGGCGGTGCCCTGGAGCGTGCTGTCGGCGGCACCCCTCGCGCTGCGCACCGTCGCGGCCTGGCCGGCGATCATCCTGTGCACCCTCACGATGCTCGCCACGATCGCCATCGGATACCAGGCCCTCACCATCGTCATCAGCCTGGTCGTGCTGACCTACCACGGCGCGGCCCGGTTCCGGCTGCGGCCCGCGATCGCCGCCGCCCTGCTGCTGTGGCTGCCGGTACTGGTGACCAACCTGGTCGTCACGCCACCCGACCGGGTCGACGTCAACGGCGTCTACCTGACACTGAACAACGTCCTCGTCGTGCTGGTGGCGTTCTTCGTCGGCCGCACCGTGCACGGCCGGCAGACCCGGCACCGGGCACTGGAGGAACGCGCCCGCGCCGCCGAGGAGAACCAGCGGTCACTGGCCGAGCAGGCGGTCACCGACGAACGGCGGCGCATCGCCCGCGAACTGCACGACGTCGTCGCCCACCACGTCAGCGTGATGGGCGTGCTCGCCACCGGGGCACGACGGATGCTGCGCCGCGACCCGGACACCGCCGACGAGGCGCTGGGCACGATCGAGGAGACCAGCCGTACGACGCTGCGCGAGATGCGCCGCCTGCTCGACGTGCTGCGTACCGACGAGCCGGTCGCCGACCTCAGCCCGCAGCCGGGCCTGGCCGGCATCGAGACCCTGCTCGAACAGGTACGCGACGCCGGCCTGCCGGTGGCGCTGCGGGTCGACGGGGCGCCGGCGCCGCTCGATCCCGGGGTCGCGTTGACGATCTTCCGGATCGTCCAGGAGGCGCTGACCAACACGCTCAAGCACGCCGGCGCCGCGACCGCCCAGGTCCGGCTGAGCTTCGGCATCGACTGGCTCGTCGTCGAGGTCTTCGACACCGGCCGCGGGCCGTCGCTGACCCCGGCCCGGCTCGGGCACGGCCTGGTCGGGATGCGCGAACGGGTCGCCCTGTACGGCGGCTCGCTACGCACCGGCCCCCGGCCCGGCGGCGGCTTCCGGGTGTACGCGAAGATCCCGATGGAGCATCTGGGCGCACCGACCAGCGAGGGGGCACCGTGACCGAGCGGAGCGAGGGAACAGGCGGGCTCAGTCGCAGTCACGCGACCGCCGAGCGCAGCGGGGTGGACGCGTGACCGAGCGGAGCGAGGGAACGGGCGGTACGGCCGAGCGGCCGGTGCGGATCCTGCTCGTCGACGACCAGCCGCTGCTGCGTACCGGCTTCCGGATGGTGCTCGGAGCCGAGGACGACCTCGACATCGTCGGCGAGGCGGGCGACGGCGTCGAGGCCGTCGACCTGGCCCGCCGGCTGCTGCCCGACGTGGTCCTGATGGACATCCGGATGCCGAGGATGGACGGCGTCGCCGCGACCCGCGCCATCGTCGACGCGCGCCTGCCCGTACGGGTGCTCATCCTGACCACCTTCGACCTCGACGAGTACGTCGTCGGCGCCCTCCGGGCCGGGGCGAGCGGCTTCCTGGCCAAGGACGTGCCCGCCGACGACCTGGTCACCGCGATCCGCACCGTCGCCGCCGGCGAGGCCGTCGTCGCACCCCGCATCCTCAAGCGCCTGCTCGACCAGTTCGCCGACACCCTGCCCGACCCGTCGGCGGCACCGCCCCGGGGCCTTGACGTGCTGACCGAACGCGAACGCGAGGTCCTGATCCACGTGGCCCGCGGACTGTCCAACGCGGAGATCGCCCGCGCGCTGACGGTCAGCGAGACGACGATCAAGACACATGTCGGGCACGTACTCACCAAGCTCGGCCTGCGCGACCGGGTGCAGGCGGTCGTCATGGCGTACGAGACGGGCCTGGTCCGCCCCGGCGCCTGACCCCGTCCGGCGCGGCCTGGCCCGGGCCGGCGGACGACGACCCGACCCCGGCCGGCGGACACCTCCCCGACCCCGACCGGCGGACACCTCGAGGAGGAGCCGGCATCGCCCGCCGTACTCCGCGGGTCGTAGCCGGACACCACGACCGACGTACCGCAGGACCGTTCGCGCGCACGACGGCACCGCCGCCGGCGGGCAATAGCGTGTTTCCAACGGCTCTCAGGGGCAACCCTGAGCACCGCTCGGGGCCGACCCGCACCGAGAAATCCGCGACCGGTCCGCCCCAGGTCGGACGTACCGGCCGCCGGCCGCCCCGAGGATGGAAGCTGCCGGCCGGACCGACGGTCCGGCCGGTCCAGAGCATTCGACGGCCGCGCCACACGAACGTGACGATGGAGGAGCAATGACGCCGACCGACCCCCGCCGCCCCCAGGTGGCAGCCCGGGCGAGCGACGTATGGAGGGTGTACGGAACCGGTGAGGCCCAGGTCGTCGCGCTGCGCGGGGTGACCGCCGAGTTCGAGCGTGGTGCCTTCACCGCCATCATGGGCCCGTCCGGATCAGGCAAGTCGACCCTGATGCACTGCCTCGCCGGACTCGACACCGTCACCCGTGGCGAGGTCTTCGTCGGCGACACCAAGGTCACCGGCCTCAACGACAGCGGCCTCACCAAGCTGCGCCGCGACAAGATCGGCTTCATCTTCCAGCAGTTCAACCTGCTGCCGACACTCAGCGCCCAGGAGAACATCCTGCTGCCGCTGTCGATCGCCGGCCGCAAGCCCGACCCGGCCTGGTACGACACCGTGATCGACACCGTCGGCCTGCGCGACCGCCTCAGCCACCGCCCCGCCCAGCTCTCCGGCGGGCAGCAGCAGCGGGTCGCCTGCGCCCGCGCCCTCGTCGCCCGGCCCGAGGTCATCTTCGCCGACGAACCCACCGGAAACCTCGACTCCCGCGCCGGTGCGGAGGTCCTCAACTTCCTGCGCAACTCCGTACGCGAACACGGCCAGACGATCGTCATGGTCACCCACGACCCGGTCGCCGCCTCGCACGCCGACCGCGTCGTCTTCCTCGCCGACGGACAACTCGTCTCCGAACTGTTCGACCCGACCCCGGAAACCGTGCTCGACACCATGAAGCGCCTGGACGTGCTCGTCGAGGCGGCCCGCTGATGCTGCGCGCGACCCTGAAGAGCCTGCTCGCCCGCAAGGTGCGGCTGGTCCTCTCCGGCCTGGCCGTGGTGCTGGGCGTGATGTTCGTGTCGGGGGCGTTCGTGCTCACCGACACCCTGGGCCGCTCATTCGACTCGGTGTTCGCCGACGCGTACGCCGGCGTCGACGTCAACGTCGCCGGCAAGCCCAAGGTCTCCGCCGGCGAGTTCGGCGGCGAAGCCGTCACGCCGCCGCTGCCCGCCGCCACCGTCGAGCAGGTCCGCGCCGTATCCGGCGTCGCCGGGGCCACCGGCGTCGTCGCCGCCGACGGCGCCCGCCTCATCGGCGCCAACGGCAAGGTCGTCGCCTCGTTCGGGCCGCCGCAGCTCGGCGAGAACTGGCTCGGCGAGAACGACCTGGTGAAACTGCGCGAGGGGCGCGGCCCGCAGGCCGACGACGAGATCGTCGTCAACGCCGGGCTCGCCGAGGCCGGCAAGGTCGCCGTCGGCGACCGGGTCGGCGTACTCACCCTCGAACCCCGCCGCGACTTCACCGTCGTCGGCGTCTTCGAATACAGCGGCGGCCGGAACAGCATCGGCGGCGCGCACGAGATCTTCTTCACCGAACCCGTCGCCCAGCAGCTCATGCTCGGCGAGACCGGCGTCTACAACAGCATCACCGTCACCACCGCCGACGGCGTCACCGCCCAGGAGCTGCGGGACCGGCTCGCCGCCACCCTCGGCGCCGACTACGACGTCAAGACCGGCGAACAGCTCTCCGCCGACAGCGCCGCCGGTCTCAAGGAGGGTCTGTCGTTCTTCAACCAGATCCTGCTCGGCTTCGCCGGCATCGCCCTGCTGGTCGGCACGTTCCTGATCCTCAACACCTTCTCGATCATCGTGGCGCAGCGGACCCGGGAACTCGCCCTGATGCGCGCCATCGGGGCCAGCGGCCGGCAGGTCATCCGGTCCGTACTGGTCGAGGCCGTGGTCGTCGGTCTGATCGCGTCGGTCCTCGGCCTCGCCGCCGGCGTCGGCGTCGGCGCCCTGCTGGCGTACGTCGCCGGCCAGTTCATCGGCGGCCTCACCCTGGCCAGCATCGCCGTACCGGCCAGCGCCGTCATCAGCTCCTTCGCCGTCGGCATCCTGATCACCGTCGTCGCCGCCCTGCTCCCGGCGCTACGGGCCGCCCGGATCCCACCGATCGCCGCGATGCAGGACGTCGCCACCCCGGACCGGCCGCTGACCCGGATCACCGTCGCCGGAGCCGTCGTCACCGCCATCGGCGCCGCCCTGCTGGCGCTCGGCCTCACCGGCAACGCCGGCGGCAACACCCTGGCCGCCGTCTTCGGCGGAGTCCTCGCCTCGTTCGTCGGCGTCGCCCTGCTGACCCCGGTCGTCAGCCGGCCGGTGGTGTCCCTGCTCGGCCGGCTCTTCGCCTGGTCGGTGCCGGGCAAGCTCGGCCGGCTCAACTCCGGCCGCAACCCGCGCCGGACCGCCATCACCGCCGCCGCCCTGATGATCGGCATCGCGCTCGTCACCGGCGTCACCGTCATCCTCGACTCGGCCAAGACCAGCCTCTCCGCCCAGGCCGAGGAGACCATCAACGCCGAACTGGTCGTGTCGGGGATCCAGACCGGTCCCCGCCCGCCGAGCTTCGACCCGGCGGTCGTCGACCAGGCCGCCGCCCTGCCCGGGGTCGCCGGCGTCGTGGGCCTCTACAACGACGCCGCCCTGGTCGACGGCGAACAGACCTGGGTCATCGCCGCCACCGACATGGCCGTGGCGCGCGACATCTACACCGCCACGCCGGACTCCGGCACCCTGGACACGCTGCGCCCCGACCAGGTCGTGCTCAGCACTCCCACCGCCACCGAACGCGGCCTGTCGGTCGGCGACCAGATCACCGTGCAACTGTCGCGCGGCGAACCGCACACCTACACCGTCTCCGCGATCGTCCCGCAGGACCGGCTGCCCGGCTCGATCGTGCTGCCCCGCGAGGCGGCGGCCGACTTCGCGATCCCGCAGCCGATCATGGCGTTCGTACGCCTCGACGAGGGCACCTCGGTCGAATCGGTCCAGCCGGCGCTGGAGGCCCTCGTCGCCGACAGCCCCGAGGTGGCGGTCGCCGACCGCAGCTCCTTCATCGCGCAGCAGGCCAGCCAGTTCGACGTCATCCTCCAGATGATCCAGATCCTGCTGGCGCTGGCCATCGTGATCGCGGTGCTCGGCATCGTCAACACGCTCGCCCTGTCCATGCTGGAACGTACCCGGGAACTGGGCCTGCTGCGGGCGATCGGCCTGCGCCGACCGCAACTGGTCCGCATGGTCACCGTCGAGGCCGTCGTCATCTCGGTCTTCGGGGCGCTGCTCGGCGTCGTCGTCGGTCTCGGCCTGGGCTCGGCCGTCACGTACGCCCTGCGCGACGAGGGCATCACCGACCTGGTGCTGCCGTGGGGTCAGATGGCGCTGTTCCTGGCCCTGGCAGCGGTCATCGGCGTGATCGCGGCCGCGCTGCCGGCCCTGCGGGCGGCCCGGATCAACGTGCTGGGCGCGATCGCCCACGACTGATCCGGCACGGACTCTCCCGAGGCACGGCGGGGGTCGGGAGGGCGGGGCGGCGTTCCGGGGGGACGCCGCCCCGCGTCGTGCCGGGCGCCGGTCGACGCGGCCGGCCGTGTGGGGTCGGCCGCGCGGAGGCCGGCCGCGCGGGGTCAGCTGGGCAGTTCCAGCGGGGTCAGCAGGCTGGTCAGCAGGTCCAGGTCCGCCGCGGTCAGCGTCTCCAGCAGGCGTACGCCGAGCGCCGGGTCCAGCGGCGCCTCGCCCCGTACGGCCAGCACCGCCGCACCGGCGGCGAGCGCGCTGGCCACCCCGCTCGGCGAGTCCTCGATCGCCACACAGCGGTCCACCGGCACGCCGAGCATCCGCGCCGCGGTCACGTAGGGCTCCGGGTCGGGCTTGGCGGCGCCGACCTCGTCACCGCAGACCACCACGTCGAAGCTGTCCCGCCCCAGCGTGTCGAGCGCCACCTCGACCAACTGCCGGGCGGTGGAGGTGACCAGGGCGGTCGGGATCCCGGCGGCGCGTACGGCCCGCAGGAGGGCCAGGGCGCCGGGCCGCCACTCCAGCCCGCCGACGAACAGTTCGGCGACCCGCCGGTGCAGGAACGCGATCCCCTCGGCCGGGTCGCGCCAGGGCTGGCCGAGGTCGTCGTGCAGGATCCGCATCGAGGTCGCCATCGCGCTGCCGACCATCGCCATCCGGGCCTGCGGCGACAGCACCCCGCCGTACTCGGTCGCCAGCTCGGTCATCGCCGCGTCCCACAGCTTCTCGCTGTCGACGAGGGTGCCGTCCATGTCGAACAGGACGGCGGCGACGCTCTTCGTGGTCACGACGGGTCTCTCCTCCGGGCCGGGTGCGGTCCAGTGTCGCCCGTACCGGCCGGTGGCCGCCCGGTCCCGCCGGCCGGCGTGACCGGCCTCACCCGCGCCGCGACGCCCGTCGGACGCCTGCGGGCGACGCCGACCGGGCGTCGACGCCGGTGGCACGGCCAACCGTCCAGGGGCCGGGACCAGCGGTCCGGTGGTCGGGACGGCGCGGCCGTCGGGCCGCGCGCCGGTGTGGGACGTAGGCTGACGGTTGTGCGGGACGAAAGGTGCGCTCAGTGACCGGGCCGGACGTGACGGACCGGGAGCGGGCCACCGTCCGGCTCCGACCGACGATCGAACGCAGCAAGGAGATGCCGTGAGCGAGTTCGATGGGCTGCCGGTGCTGCGGTCGCCCGTGGCGATCGCGGCCTTCGAGGGCTGGAACGACGCCGCCGACGCCTCGACGGCGGCGGTCGAGCACCTCGAACAGGTGTGGCAGGCGCGCCAGGTGACCGAACTGGACCCGGAGGACTTCTACGACTTCCAGGTCAGCCGCCCGACGATCGTACGGCCCGAGGGTGAGAATCCCCGCGTGGAGTGGCCGACGACCCGGTTCATGGTCGCCAGCCCGGAGGGCACCGACCGCGACGTGGTGCTGATCCGCGGGATCGAGCCGAGCATGCGCTGGCGGACGTTCTGCGAGCAGGTGCTCGAGGTCTGCCACAGCCTGGAGGTCAACCGGGTGGTGCTGCTCGGCGCGCTGCTGGCCGACGTGCCGTACACCCGGCCACTGCCGATCAGTGGCAGCGCGTCGGACAAGGACGTGGCCGAGCGGTTCCAACTCGTGCCGACCCGCTACGACGGGCCGACCGGGATCGTCGGGGTGCTCCAGGACGCGTGCAACCGGGCCGAGGTCGACGCGATGACGTTCTGGGTCCACGTGCCGCACTACGCCAACAACCCGCCGTGCCCGAAGGCGACGCTGGCGCTGTTGCACCGGGTCGAGGACGTCCTCGACCTGCCCGTGCCGATGGCCGACCTGGCGGAGGAGGCGGCCGAGTGGGAGCAGCGGGTCCGCACCGCCGCCGAGCAGGACGCCGAGTTGGGCGAGTACGTCCGCGAGTTGGAGGAGCGGGTCGGTGACGCGGGCATCCAGCCGCTGACCGGCGACGAGATCGCGCAGGAGTTCGAGAAATACCTGCGTCGGCGGGGTGGTTCCGCCGGTCCGACGGCCGGATCGTGGTGATTCGCAGGGAGTAACTGTCAGATAGCTGACAGTTCCCGTCACCATACGCATCGAAGTGTTCACATGTCCGTATGATCACTCCGACTCCCCTGATGCGGCTCGTGACCGGTTTCTGGAGTTTCAAGACGTTCGCGACCGCGGTCGAACTCGACCTGTTCACCCGGCTCGCGGACGGCCGGACCGTCACGGTGCAGGAGATAGCCGACGAGCTGGGCATCGCCGAACGCCCCGCCGACCTGCTGCTCACCGCCTGCGCGTCACTCGACCTGCTGGAACGTGCCGGCGACGGTTACCGCAACACGCAACTGGCCGAGGAGTTCCTGGTCGTCGGGCGGCCCTACTACTTCGGCGGGCAGGTCCGCTACTGCAACGAGCGGACCTACCTGCCCTGGCACCGGGTCGACCAGGCACTGCGGGACAACAAGCCGGTCACCTGGGACCCGCAGGCACAGGAGTCGCTGTTCACCACCGCCGACCCGGTCATGCTCGAACTGTTCTGGGAAGCCATGTACTCCACGTCCCGGTTCACCGCCCGGGCCCTGGCCGAGGCGTACGACTTCAGCCCGTACCAGGCACTGCTCGACGTCGGCGGCGGATCCGGCGCCTTCCCGATCGAACTGTGCGGCCGGCACCCGAAGCTGCGCGCGACCATCCTCGACCTGCCGCACGTGTGCACCCTCGCCGACGCCCAGATCGCCGACGCGCGCCTGACCGACAACATCACCACGGTCGCCGGCGACTTCCTCACCGACGCGCCGCTACCCGCCGGACACGACGTGATCCTGCTGAGCATGATCCTGCACGACTGGGACGAGGCCACCAACCTGGCCATCCTCGGCCGCTGCTTCGACGCCCTGCCGTCCGGCGGCGCCGTGGTGATTTGCGAACTGCTGCTCAACGACGACCGCACCGGGCCGGCGGACGCCGCCCTGATGGGCATGAACATGCTGGTGGAGACCGAGGGCGGCCGGAACTACTCCGGCGCGGAATACCGCGACTGGCTGGCCCGGACCGGCTTCACCGACATCCGCGTCGTCCCCTTCGACGCCCCCGGCGCCAACGGCGCCGTCGTCGGCCGGCGCCCCTGACCGGGGCCGTACACGTGGTGGTCCAGGCGGGCACCTCTGCCGGGCCGCGCCCGCCCGGACGCTGGAATTTTGTCAATCGAACATTTCACACCGGGCCGACGATCGGCCCGTGGCCGAATCGCGGGTGACGATACTTGACCTGTCGCATTCACGATTGACGACCCGGTTTCGGTCTGCCGCCCACAGTTCAGCGTCAGCCCTCCCGGGGCCGCCTCTCCCCCGGGACCATCGTGGTGCGGATCGTCCCGTCGGCCCGGACCGGTGGTCGCCGGCGTCCCGCCGCCGTGCCGGTGCGCGGTACGCCCTCGCAGGTCGCCCGCCCGACAAGGAGACGTTGATCTGGGCGGGAGAGACCTTACCCGGGATGGGTAAGGTCTCTCCCGCCCAGATCAACAACAACGGCTGGCCGCAGTCCCGGTAGAACCGCCGATGATCGGTCTCGTTGCCACGATCACCTGGGACAGGCCGGGGGTCCGACGTCGATGCCCCTACACATCTGCGCGCAATGACCGGGTGCGGGCCGCGAACGTAGAACGTTTGTCGCCACCGGGGCGACAAGGAACGTACTACCGCCGCTCGGCGTGTCGGGTGGGACGCCACACACCCCGTAGGGCATCCTAGGAACCTAGTTGCCCCTCCCGACCGGACGGACGATGCCATGTCGATCAACCCGGGTGCCGCGTCGATCAATCCCGGCGCCGCCGAGTTCCCCCACCGGCAGATATCGGCCCACCTGCGGGCCCAGATCAGGCGCGGCGACTGGGCGCCCGGCGAGCGACTACCGTCGATCCCGGCCATCGCCGAGACGTTCGGGGTCGCCAAGCAGACCGTCCAGCGCGCCATCGACCAGCTCCGGGTCGAAGGCATCCTGATCACCAAACCCGGCTCGGGGACGTACGTCCGCGGCACCCGGCGCCGGCTCAACCGCCTCTCCCGGGGCCGCTACGGCGGGCACCGCGGCTACCACGCCGACCTGGCGGCCCGCTACCGGCAGCAGCTCACCGAGGTCGGCCGGGCCCCCGCCCCGCCCGAGGTCGCCGACGCGTTCGGCGTCGGCGACGGCACCGAACTGCTCGTCCGGCGGCACATCGTGCGTACCGACGACGTGCCGGTCGAGGTCGGCGCGTCCTGGTTCCGGCCGGACGACGCCAACGGCACCTCACTGGAGCGCAGGGAGGCGTTCGGCCGCCCGCTCTACCAGGAGGCCGAGGAGGAGATCGGCCGGCGGTACGCCTCGGCCACCGACCAGATCACCGCCCGGCAGCCGAGCCGGGAGGAGGCCGAACTCCTCCAGATCCGGCCCGACACACCCGTCCTGCACCTGCTGCACGTCGCGTACGACGCGAACCGGCGGCCGATCGAGGTGGCCCAGGCGACCTGGCCGGGCCCGATGACCACCCTCACCGAGCAGTACGCCATCCCCGGCCCGGCCGCCGACCCGGATCCGGACCCCGGCCTGGTCCTCGGCTGACCCGGCCGCGCCGGCACCGCCACCCGGCGCGCACCGCGCCTTCCCCGCGCCCGGGCCGGCCGGGTGGCCCCACCGGCCGGGCGTGGATCAGAGCCGGATGCCGAGCAGCGCGTCCACGGTCGTGGCCATCAGTGCCGGGGCGGCCGGGTCCGCGCCGGTTCCGGCGAGCGTCGCGTCGGCCCACGCGTCGACCACGGCCAGCGCGCCCGGCGTGTCGAGGTCGTCGGCGAGCCGGGCGCGTACGGCGGCCAGCAGCTCGGCACCGGACGGCCCGGCCGGCGCCGCGGCGGCCCGCCGCCACCGGTCCAGCCGCTCGACGGCGACCTTGAGCGAGTCGTCGGTCCACTGCCGGTCGCTGCGGTAGTGGTCGGCGATCAGGCCCAGCCGCAGCGCCATCGGGTCGACCCGGTCGGCCCGCAGCCGGGACACGAAGACCAGGTTGCCCTTCGACTTCGACATCTTCTCGCCGTCCAGGCCGATCATGCCGGCGTGTACGTAGTGGCCGGCGAACGGTGACCGGCCGGTGAGCCGCTCGGCGTGCGCGGCCGAACACTCGTGGTGCGGGAAGATCAGGTCGTTGCCGCCGCCCTGGACGTCGACGGTGTCGCCGAGCAGGCCCAGCGCGATCACCGCGCACTCGATGTGCCATCCGGGCCGGCCGGGGCCGAGCCCGTCGCCGGGCCAGGCCGGCTCGTCGGGGCGGGCCCCGCGCCACAGCAGCGGGTCGAGCCGGTTGCGCTTGCCGGCCCGGTCGGGGTCGCCGCCGCGCTCGGCGAAGAGTTCGAGCATCTCCTCGCGGGAGAGGTTGGACTCGTAGCCGAATTCGGGGGCGGCCGAGATGTCGAAGTAGATGTCGCCGGTGCCGTCCTCGAGGCGGTAGGCGGACCCGTCGGCGAGCAGGACCGCGACCTTCTCCACGATCCTCGGGATCGACTCGACGGCGCCGACGTAGTGGGCCGGCGGGATCATCCGCAGCGCCTCCATGTCCTCGCGGAACAGGGCGGTCTCGCGCATCGCCAGCACGATCCAGTCCTCGCCGTCGCGGGTGGCGCGTTCCAGCAGCGGGTCGTCGATGTCGGTGACGTTCTGCACGTAGCGGACCTCGTGGCCGGCGTCGCGCCACATCCGCTGCACCAGGTCAAAGGTGATCATGGTGGCGGCGTGGCCGAGATGCGTCGCGTCGTACGGGGTGATTCCGCAGACGTACATGGTGGCGGCGCCGGTGGGGCGGGTCGGGAAGACCCCCCGGCGCGCCGAGTCGAACAACGCGAGCGGCTGCGCCGGCCCCGGCAGCCGCGGCACCTCGTGCCCCGTCCAAGAGTCCATGACCGCAAGCGTAACCAGCCCGACACCCCGCCGTTTCCCGGGCGGATGATCAAGCCGTCGGGATGCTCACATCGGCGGCCAGGGCACCGCCGGCCAGTCCTGCGGCGGCGGCGGAAACCGTCCGGTGTCCCGCAGCCGGCGTACCCGCTCGGCCGACCGGGCCACCTCGGAGATTGTCAGGTGCTCGGCGAGGTCGTCGGCGAGCTGCCCGGCGAGGGCCGTGGCGAGGCCGTCGAGCATCTCGGCCGCCTCGGCCGGCAGCCGCCGTCCGCTCCACCCCCACAGCACCGTACGCAGCTTGTCCTCGACGTGGAACGAGATCCCGTGGTCGACTCCGTAGATCCGCCCGTCCGGCCCGGCCAGGATGTGCCCGCCCTTGCGGTCGGCGTTGTTGATGACCGCGTCGAGCACGGCGAGCCGGGCCAGCCGCGGGTCGTCGGCGTGCGCCAGCGCGTAGGCGTTGCCCTCGTCGTCGCGGGCGGCGGCGACCCGGAACCAGTCCGCCGGCAGCTCGAAGGTGGGCACGAAGCCGACCGGCGGGCTGCCGTCGGCCGGCTCGTCGATCCACAGCTGGCAGGCGCCCGGGCCGAGCGGGCCGTCCCGCAGCACCGTCGGCGGCACCAGGCCCCAGCCGGTGGCCCGGGAGACCAGGTAGGCGGCGACCTCGCGGCCGGCCAGGGTGCCGTCCGGGAAGTCCCACAGCGGCCGCTCGCCCCGGATCGGCTTGTAGACGCACCGGGCGGTGACGCCGTCGAGGGTCACGAAGCCGCGCAGGGTGGTGTTGGAGGCGTCGACCAGCCGGCCCTCCAGCTCGAACGCGCCGGCGCGCAGCAGCGGCAGCGCGTCGGCCTCGGCGAGCACCGCCGGGCCACCGGCCCCGGTGGTGCCGCGGGCCGGCGCGGGACCTCCGGACTGCGCACCGGCGCCGGACGGGACGGTTCCACCGGGCGCCGGGTCGGCCGCCGGCCGGGGCTCGCACAGCGCCGGCGGCTCGGCGCCCGGCGCGGCGCGGGTCTCAGGTTCGGCGGAACCCGTCGATTCGGCGGACATGCCCGGAACTCAGCGGTGGTAGCCGTTGTGCCGCGGGCACAGGTGGCCCTGCGGGTCGAGCGGCTGCCCGCACAGCGGGCACGGCGGCCGGCCGGCCGACAGCACCCGCCGGGCCCGGTCGATGAACTCCCGGGCCGCCTGCGGGCTCAGCCGGACCCGGAGCCGGTCGAGGTCGTCGTCGGGTTCGTCGTCGATGTCGTCGTCGTCCGCGTCGTCGGGCAGGTCGAGGCCGACCTCCGACTCACCGGCGGCGATCGCCTCGATCACCACGGTGGCGCTGTCGACGTCGAACGCCAGGCCGAGGGTGCCGACCCGGAACTCCTCGTCGACCGGATTGTCCAGCGGCTCGTTGTCCGACGGTCCGGCCGGGGCGTCGGGCAACTCGACGCCGAACCGGCGGTGGGCCTCGGTCAGCAGCTCTTCGAGCTTCTCGGCGAGCAGGGAAACCTGCACCTTCTCCAGCGCGACGCTGACCAGCCGGCCACCGCCTCGAGCCTGTAGGAAGAACGTGCGGTCCCCCGGCTCGCCCACGGTCCCCGCGACGAACCGCTCCGGCGGCTCGAAGGCATGCACCTGGTGCGTCATGCCTGAAACCCTATCCGGCGCGGTGGGGCGCCGCGCGGCGCACCGGCCCGGCGGCGACGGCGGGCCGCCCCGGCCCGGTCCGGACCGGCCGGTCCGGGGGTGATCGCCCAGCTCACGACGTACCTTCGGCGGCGGTGACGGCACCGCCCGCGCCCGCGCCGCCGCCGACCGCGGCGTCCGACTCGGCGGCCCGCGACCGGCGCCCACGGCGCCGCTTCGGCGGCACCAGCCCGGCCAGTCCCACCCCGGTGTCGTTGAGCCGGAGCAGGAAGGGCCGGGTCGGGGTGTAACGGATCACGGTCACCGACGCCGGATCGACCACGATCCGCTGGAACAGGTCGAGGTGCATGCCGAGCGCGTCCGCGACGATGGACTTGATCACGTCGCCGTGGCTGCAGGCCAGCCAGACCGCCTCCGGGCCGTGCTCGGCGGTGACCCGGGCGTCGAGCCCGCGTACGGCGGCGACCGAGCGGGCCGCCATCGCCGCCATCGCCTCGCCGTTGGGGAAGACCGCCGCGCTCGGGTGCTGCTGGACGACCGGCCACAGTGGATCCTTGGCCAGCTTCTTCAGCGGCTGCCCCTCCCAGTCGCCGTAGCCGCACTCGGTCAGCCCGTCGTCGGTGACCGCCGCCACACCGGGCAGCGCCAGGTCGAGGGTCTGCCGGCAGCGGATCAGCGGGCTGGTCACCACGGCGGAGAACGGCAGGCCGCGCAGCCGCTCACCGACCGCCACCGCCTGGGCCCGGCCCGTCTCGTCGAGTTCGACCGGCAGCCGCCCGGCCAGCCCGCCGTCGGCGTTCGCGGTGGTGCGGCCGTGCCGCAGGAGCAGGAGGGTCGCCACGATCGACAGCCTAGCCAGAAGCCCGGCCGACCCGCTGCCGGCCGGGCGCCGGGCCGGTGCCGCGGCCGGGTGCGGCCGATCGCCGTACCCGGTGCGCGCCGCCGGCCCGGGTGGCCGTCAGGTGGCGGAGATCGTGCCGGTGGTCAGCAGCACCAGCACCAGGCTGCCCAGCGCCACCCGGTAGAGCACGAAGACGTACAGGGTGTGGTGGGCGACGAAACGCAGCAGCCAGGCGATCGCGGCGTAGCCGACCGCGAAGGCGAGCACGGTGGCCACCACCATCTGCGCCGGGGACGGGATCAGCCCCTCGCCGCTGGTGTCGAAGACGTCCGGCAGGCTGAACACCCCGGACATCACCACCGCCGGGATGGCGAGCAGGAACGAGTAGCGGGCCGCCGCCTCCCGACTCAGGTTGAGGAACAGGCCGGCGGTCAGCGTCGCCCCGGACCGGGAGACACCCGGGATCAGCGCCAGCGCCTGGGCGAAGCCCATGACCACGCCGTCGCGCATCTTGAAGTGCTCCAGGGTCCGGTGCTTACGGCCCCAGTACTCGGCGAACGCGAGCACGAACGCGAAGGCGATGAGCACGATCGCGACCACGTACAGGTTGCGGGCCACGCCGCGGATCTGGTCCTTGAACAGGAACCCGAGGATGCCGATCGGGATCGAGCCGACGATGACGTACCAGCCCATCCGGTAGTCCAGGCTCGGCCGTACCGACTTGTCCCAGATGCCGACGACCCAGGTACGGCTGATCCGCCAGATGTCCTTGGCGAAATAGAGCAGGACCGCCGCCTCGGTGCCGAGCTGGGTCACCGCGGTGAACGAGGCACCGGCGTCCTCCTCGAAGAAGATCGCCGACGTGATCCGCAGGTGTCCCGACGAACTCACCGGCAGGAACTCGGTGAGGCCCTGGACGATGCCCAGGACGATCGCCTCAAGCCAGCTCACGCCACACCCTCGCTCCGCTCGGTGGCCACGGACCCGCGACCACGCCCACCGATTCCCCCGACCGGCACGCTCATTCGCCCACCCCGGCGAGTTCCAGCGCCTCGGCGGCGGTGCGCAGGGTGGCGACCCCGGCCTCCGGGTCGGCGACGAACAGCGACACCGACAGCGTCGTCACCCCGGCCGCGGCGAACTCGCGCATCCGGTCGGCGATCCGCTCCTTCGGCCCGATCAGCGACGTCCGGTCGATGAACTCGCGGGGAACGGCCGCCGCCGCGTCCCGGTGCCGCCGGTCGAGGTAGAGGTCCTGCACCTCGCGGGCCGCGTCGCCGTAGCCCATCCGGACCGCGAGGTCGTTGTAGAAGTTCTGCTTCCGGCTGCCCATCCCGCCGACGTACAGCGCGGCGTACCAGCGGACCAGGTCGGCGCAGGCGTCGACGTCGTCGCCGACGACCAGCGGCACGCTCGGCACCACGTCGAACCCGGCCAGGTCGGTGCCGGCGGTCGCCCGTCCGGCGCGTACGGCGGCGAGCTGCTCGCCGGCGAACTCGGGCGCGAAGAAGACGGCGAGCCAGCCGTCGGCGATCTCGCCGGCGAGTTCGAGGTTCTTCGGGCCGACCGCGGCGAGGTAGATCGGGATGTGCTCGCGCGGCGGGTGGAAGCCCAGCCGCAGCGCCTTGCCGGGGCCGTCGGGCAGCGGCAGCCGGTAGTGCTCGCCGGCGTACTCGACCTGCTTGCGGGCCACCGCCAGCCTGACGATGTCGACGTACTCGCGGGTGCGGGCCAGCGGCTTGGCGAACCGTACGCCGTGCCAGCCCTCGGAGACCTGCGGGCCGGAGACGCCGAGCCCGAGGTGGAACCGGCCGCCGGAGATCGCGTCGAGGGTGGTGGCGGTCATCGCGGTCGCCGCCGGGGTCCGGGCCGGGATCTGCATCACGGCCGAGCCGAGCCCGATGCGTTCGGTCTGCCCGGCCAGCCAGGCCAGCGTGCTGGGCGAGTCCGAGCCGTACGCCTCGGCCGCCCACACCACCGAGTAGCCGAGCCGGTCGGCCTCGCGCGCCAGCGCCAGGTGGTGCGCGGGTGTGCTCCACGCGGTCTGGTATCCGAGGTTGAGCCCGAGTCGCACGCAATCCTCCCCGTTTCGCGGCGGTACGACGCGACGCCCCGACGGGACGCCCGGCCGCGCGCACAAGTCGCATCAGAGTACGCAACCGGGACGGGTCGACCGCCCACCGGTCACCGGTCCGTCCCGGGCGTGGCGTACCGCCGGGTATGCGACGCAAGCAAGGATGTTGGTGACGCGATGTTCTGAATAAAGTTCAACCATGCAACAGCGACCGCTCGGCCGAAGCGGGCTGGCGGTTTCGCGGCTCGCGCTCGGCACCATGACCTGGGGTCGGGACACCGACGCCGACGACGCGGCCGCCCAGTTGAAGAGTTATCTGGAGGTTGGCGGCAATCTGGTCGACACCGCCGACGTCTACGGCGACGGCGACGCCGAGTCGGTGATCGGGTCGCTGCTCGACGCCCTGGTGCCCCGTGACGAGCTGCTCATCGCCACGAAGGCCGGCCTGCGGCCGGGCACCGGGCGGCGGCGCGACGGGTCGCGGGGGCACCTGCTGCGTACCCTCGACGCGTCGCTGCGCCGGCTCGGCACCGACCACGTCGACCTGTGGCAGATCCACGGCTACGACCCGGACACGCCGCTGGAGGAGACCCTCGCGGCGATGGACCACGCGGTGGCCAGCGGCCGGGTGCGCTACGTCGGGGTGTCGAACTTCTCCGGCTGGCAGACGGCGCGGGCCGCGACCTGGCAGGCGGCGTTCCCGGGCCGGGCGCCGGTGGTCGCCGCGCAGATGGAGTACTCGCTGCTCGAACGCGGCATCGAGCGCGAGGTGCTGCCCGCCTGCGCCGAACTCGGGCTCGGCGTGCTGCCCTGGTCGCCGCTCGGGCGCGGGGTGCTGACCGGCAAGTACCGGCACGGGCGGCCGGCCGACTCGCGGGCCGCGTCGGCACACCTGGAACGGTTCGTCGCCACCTACCTGGAGCCGCGCTGCTCCAGCATCGTCGAGGCGGTGGCCACCGCCGCCGGCGGTCTCGGCGTCTCGCCGGCCGAGGTGGCGCTGGCCTGGGTACGCGACCGGCCCGGGGTGGTGGCGCCGATCCTGGGCGCCCGGACCGTCGGCCAACTGCTCGGCGCGTTGCAGGTGGAGCAGATGACGCTGCCGGTGGAGATCGCGGCGGCGCTCGACGACGTGTCGGCGGTCCCGGTCGGCTATCCCGAGCGCGACGGCTGACCGTCCGGACCGGGCCCGCGCTGGCGCGCGGGCCCGCCGTTTTCCGTCGCCGAGCCCACAGTCGCGGGACTGGTCAGCGGCAACGGCGGTCGGCAGGATGGAACACATGGACTACGAATACGCGCCGCTGCGGTTACCGCCGAATGTCGACCGGGTGACCGCCGCGGCGCAGCTGGCGATCCAGGCCGAGTATTCCGGTTGGGAACTGGCCCGGGTGCGACTCTTCCGGGACGGCACGCGGCAGGTGGTGCTGCGTCGCCGCGTGGTCAACAAGTCGCAACCGGGCCTGTCCTACTGACATCCCCCGTTCGGGGCGCCGGGCTAGCGGCCGGGCCGGGCCGCCGGGTGGTCGTGCGGGTGGTCGTGGTCATGGTCGAGTTCGTCGGAGAGCATCGGGTGCTCGTCGAGCCGGCCGACCAGCACGTCGGTGGGCCCCTCCTGGAAGAGCTGCGAGCTGTCGTCGTCGCTGAACGACTCCACGTCCAGCGGCGCGTCGATCTCGCTGACCAGCACGACCCCGTCGAGCGGCTCCAACTCGGGCACGTCGAGCCCGGCGAGCGAACCGTCACCGCTCTGCAGCAGCTCCAGCACCGCCTCGCCGACGTTCTCCACCGGCTCCGGCTCCACGTCGTCGGGGGTACCGGCCCGGCGGGCCGCGTCGGCGACCCGCAGCAGGGCGGCGGTGCTCGGCACCCGGTAGTCGCGGCGCTGGCGTACCGACACGACACGGGGGTGCGGGTCGGTCGCCTCGGCGCCGCCCGCCCCGCCGGCCGCGAAGCGCTCGTCGACCTCGTCCGGGTCGATCAGGTCGACGTCCCAGGGCGTCACCTCGCCGAACGCGTCGAGCAGCAGCTCGTCGTAGGCGTAGGAGGCGTTGTTGAGGGCGACGTACGCCTGCCAGACGTTGTCGTCGTCGATGCGCCCCTGGGCGGCCTTGACGGCGGCGAGATGGCCCCGGGCGGCCTCGACAACCCGTTCCAGGGCGGAGTCGAGCTCCGCGTACTGGTCGGTCATGGTGTTGACTGTCCCTTCGAGTGGGTTTACGCGGGTGGGCGGAATTTGAGCGGGTGGGCGGAATCAGCTTGCCCGCAGGAACCGGTCGAGCACCCGCACGCCGAACTGTAGTCCGTCGACCGGTACCCGCTCGTCGATGCCGTGGAAGAGCGCCGAGAAGTTCAGATCGGCCGGCAGGCGCAGCGGCGCGAAGCCGAAGCAACGGATCCCGAGCCGGGTGAACGCCTTGGCGTCGGTGCCGCCGGAGAGCATGTACGGCACCGCCCGCGCGCCCGGGTCCTCGGCGCGCAGGGCGGCGGCCATGGCGTCGACCAGCGCACCGTCGAACGTGGTCTCCAGTGCCGGCTGCCGCTGGATGTGCTCGATCTCCAGGTCGGGGCCGATCACCTCGCGCAACTGGGCCAGGAACTCGTCGGCGTCGCCGGGCAGGGTGCGGCAGTCGATGGTGGCGGTGGCCCGGCCGGGGATCACGTTGTCCTTGTAGCCGGCCTCGAGCCGGGTCGGGTTGGCGGTGTGCCGGACCGTCGCGCCGATGATGTTGGCGATCGGGCCGAGCTTGGCGATCGCGGTCTCCGGGTCGTCGGGGTCCAGCTCGATGCCGAGCGCCGCCGAGACCTCCTCCAGGAAGGCCCGTACGGTCGGGGTGACCACCAGCGGGAAACGGTGCCGGCCGACCCGGGACACCGCCTCGGCCAGCGCGGTCACCGCGTTGTCGTCGTGGATCATCGAGCCGTGGCCGGGCCGGCCGCGGGCGTGCAGGCGCAGCCACTCGATGCCCTTCTCGGCGGTCTCGACCAGATAGAGGCGCAGGTTGTCGTTGACGGTGTAGGAGAAGCCGCCGACCTCGCCGACCGCCTCGGTGCAGCCCTCGAACAGCTCCGGGTGCCGCTCGACGAGGAAGTGCGCGCCGAGGTCGCTGCCGGCCTCCTCGTCGGCGGTGAACGCGAGCACGATGTCGCGGGGCGGGCGTACGCCGGTGCGCTGCCAGTCACGGACCACCGCGAGCGTCATCGCGTCGAAGTCCTTCATGTCGATCGCGCCGCGACCCCACACGTAGCCGTCGTGGACCTCGCCGGAGAACGGGTGCACCGACCACTCGTCGGGGTCGGCCGGCACCACGTCGAGGTGGCCGTGCACGAGCAGGGCGTCGCGTCCGGGGTCGGCGCCGGGGATCCGGGCGACGACGTTGGTCCGGCCGGGTTCGGTCTCCAGGATGGTGGGTTCGACGCCGACCTCGGCGAGCTTGCCGGCGACGTACTCGGCGGCGGCCCGCTCCCCCGCGCTGGTCCGGGTGTCGCCGGTGTTGGTGCTGTCGATGCGCAACAGGTCACGGCACAGCTCGACGACCTCGTCGGTCGGTGCGGGATGGCGGAGGGTCATGCGCTCTTCTTACCAGTCGGGGGGTGCCGCCGTCGCCGCCGGGATCACGGGGGCGGGTCGGGTCGGCGCCCGCGCCGGCCCCGGTCCGGGCGCTGTCCGGGCCGGGGTTTCGGTGGTCGCGGGCGGGGGTATCGCGGGGCCGTCATCGGCCGGCACCGCCGGCCGACCGAACCCGGGAGGGTACGCATGACCGAGCAACGCGAGGTGGGGGCATGACCCTGCCGCCGCTGCCGCACACGGGCGACGACGCGGCGCACGACCCGGGTGGCCGCAGCATCGTCGAGGTGCTCACCGAGGAACACGACCGGATCACCGCGCTGTGCCGCGAGCTCGCCGGCAGCACGGTGTCGTCCACGGGTGCGACGCACCGGCGGCGTGACCTGGTCGAGGTGCTGACCGCCACGCTGAGCCGGCACCTGTCGGCGGAGGAGCAGTACCTGTATCCAAGGCTGCGGGCCGCGTTCGGCGACGGCGACCAGCTCGCCGGGCGCGAGGTCGCGGCCGACGTCGAACTGCTGGAGGCGCTGCGGGCGCTGGAGGGCGCCGCCGACGACGACCCGAGGTTCGCGGAACTGACCGGTGACGTGGCCGCCCGGCTCGACCGGCACGTCCGCGCCGCCGACAGCATGCTGTTCCCCAGGCTGTTCGAGGTGTCCACGATGGAGGACCTGATCAGGCTGGGCAACCGGGTCGAGATCGCCGAGGAGGCCGCGCCGACCCGGCCGCACCCGGGCGCCCCGCACACCCCGCCGTGGAACAAGGTCGTCGAGCCGGCGCTCGGGGTGGTGGACAAGGTGCGGGACGCGGCGGGTGGCCGGACGACGTACCCGGAGGACCTGACCTAGGCCGCTCCACGGGGGGCCGGGATGTCACCCGAACGGGTGGCAATCCGACAGAATTTTTTCGTGGCCGTCGGACACCCCGGAGGATCCACTGACGCGCGGTGACCGCGCCGGACGGTATCCACAAAAGCTGCCGTGTTACACCCTCCGGCGCGAAATATTCATCACTGTCACACGATACCGGCTGGACGTTTTCGACCAGGCCCGCCGCGAGGCCATCACCGTACGTAGCCCACACCCCACGTTGCGATGCTCCATGGTGTCCGTTCGGTTACTTTTCACTTTTCGTTCGGGGGATCTTTCATTGGCCGAAGGTCTTCCCGTCGATCCCATGAAGGTCCTACCGTCACGATATGAACCTGGAGCTGCGTCACCTGAAGGTGGTCTGCGCCATCGCGGAGACGGGCAGCGTCACGAAGGCCGCCTCCATGCTCGGGCTGGCGCAGCCGGCCCTCACCGCACAACTGCAACGCATCGAACGGACGCTCGGCGGGCCACTGTTCGAACGCGACCGTCGTGGCGCCCGCCCGACCGCCCTCGGCGAACTGGTGCTCGCCCGCGCCCGGGTACTGCTGCCCGCCATGAAGGGACTGCAGGACGAGGCCGCCCGGCTCGCCGGCACCGGCACCGCCATGAGCTACCGGTTCGGCGGGGCCAACAGTCCGATCCTCGGCGGGCTCGTACACCGGCTCGCCGCCGACCAGCCGCACGCCCAACTCAGCACCTACGCCTCCTGGTACGTCGACGAACTCGCGCAGATGGTCCTCGGCGGACGGTTGGACTACGTGCTGGCCGGCGTCTGCGGCGACGCGACACCGTCCGCCGAGTACGCCCTGACCTGGCGGGCGGTCGCCATCGACCCCATCTTCGTCATGCTGCCCGAGGCCCACCCGCTCGCCACCGCCGCCGAGGTCCCGCTCGACGCCCTGGCCGACGAGCAGTGGGTGGCCGCACCCGGCGACGGCTGTTTCGGCGAGTGCTTCGCCACCGCCTGCGCCCGCGCCGGATTCACCCCCCGCAAGATCTACGAGACCGACATCCGGGCCTGCATCGACCTCGTCGACGCCGGCGAGGCGGTGGCCCTGTGCCAGGCCACCTACCGGGCGGTCAGTGGCCTGGTGGTCCGGCCGCTGGCCGGCGCCCCGCTGCGCTGGCGGCTGCTGCTCGGCTGGCACCCCGACGCGCCCGCGGCCCGGATCGCCGACCAGGTGTTCGGGCATGCCATGAACGCCTACAGCGATTCACTGGACCGCAACACCCTCTACCGCACGTGGTTGCGGCAGAACCCGACGTTCGGCGTACAGCAGATGGCGGCCGCCTGACCCGTCCCGCCCGGCGACCGGCGCCCCGGCCCGGGGGCGCCGCCCCGGCATGGTCGCGGGCCCGGCCGGACGCCGTCCGCGTCGTCTCGCCGCACGTCGTCTCGCCGCACGTCACCTCGCGGCGCACCGCCGCGCCTCGCCCACCTCGCGCCGGCGCCGGGCGCCGCCCCTGTCGCGGGTCGGGACCCCTTCCGTGATCGGCGATGGTATGAGCCAGGTGATATATACCCACGCCGATTAACCACCGTTAAGTTGACGGTGCCCGTAGATCGAATTCTATCGACCGGGCGGCCGTCCACCCCCACGGCCGCCCACCGGGACGGCCGTACCCCGACGGCCGTCCGCCCGGGACGGCCGTATCCCCGCGGTCGTCCGCCCGGCGGCCGCGAGCCCGACGGCCGTCCATCCGACGGCCGTACACGCGACGACCGCGACCCCCACGGCCGCCGGACCGGGCCGCGGCAAACCCCGACCGGGCCTACCCCATACCCGCTCCCCGAGGCGGGTGCGTTCCCGGCCTCGCCGGATCCCCACGCCTCCTCTGTCAAGGAGAAAACGGATGAACCGACACCTCGCCGCGGCGGCAGCGGTACTCCTGCTGCCCGTCGGCGTGCTCGCCGCCACGAGCACGCCGGCCGCCGCCGCCCCCGACCGTGACGCCGCCCCCGCACCGGCGGCCGCCGACGCCGCCTCGCCGGAGATGTTCGCCGCGATGCAGCGCGACCTCGGCCTCACCGCCGAGCAGGCCCGCACCCGGCTCGCCAGGGACGCCACGGCCAGCCGTACCGAAGCCGACCTGCGCAAGACGCTCGGCGGCACGTTCGGCGGCGCCTGGCTGACCGCGGACGCCTCCTCGTTCGTCGTCGCCGTCACCGACGCCAGGCAGGCCGCGAAGGTCCGCGCCGCCGGCGCCGAGGCCCGGATCGTCAGCCGCAGCATCGCCCAACTCGACGCGGTCAAGGCGAAGCTGGACGGCAGCGCCGCCAAGACCTCCGCCACCTCGGTCGCCGGCTGGTACGTCGACGTCGCCACCAACGCCGTCGTCGTCCTCGCCCGCGGCGGCACCGCCGCGGCGGCGGACTTCGTCAAGGCCAGTGGTGTCGACGCGGCCGCCGTCCGGGTCGTCGCCTCGACCGAGGCCCCGAAGACGCTGTACGACGTACGCGGCGGCGACGCCTACTACATGGGCGGCCGCTGCTCGGTCGGCTTCTCGGTCACCGGCGGTTTCGTCACCGCCGGCCACTGCGGCACCGTCGGCACCCCCACCCAGGGCTACAACAACGTCTCCCAGGGCACGTTCCGTGGCTCGTCGTTCCCCGGCAACGACTACGCCTGGGTGCAGACGAACTCCAACTGGACCCCGCAGCCGTGGGTCAACAACTACGCCGGCGGCAACGTGATCGTCGCCGGTAACACCGAGGCCGCCGTCGGCGCGTCGGTCTGCCGCTCCGGCTCCACGACCGGCTGGCGGTGCGGCACCGTCCAGGCCAAGAACTCCACCGTCTACTACGCCGAGGGCACGGTCAGCGGCCTGACCCGGACCACCGCGTGCGCCGAGCCCGGCGACTCCGGCGGCTCGTGGCTCGCCGGCCAGCAGGCGCAGGGCGTCACCTCCGGCGGTTCCGGCAACTGCTCGGTCGGCGGCACGACGTACTTCCAGCCGCTGAACGAGATCCTGTCGGCGTACGGCCTGACCCTGCGTACGTCGACCGGCGGCAACCCGAACCCGCCGACCGGGTGCAGCGGCCACGAGTTCACGTACACCGGCTCGCTGAGCAGCGGCGGCAACGCCTACCAGCCGGGCGGCACGTACTACTACTCGTCGACGTCGGGCCAGCACCGGGGCTGCCTGGACGGGCCGAACGGCACCGACTTCGACCTGTACCTGCAGAAGTGGAACGGCGCCAGCTGGCTGAACGTGGCCAGCGGCACCTCGACCGGCCCGGACGAGACGGTCACCTACTCCGGCACCGCCGGCTACTACCGCTACCGGGTGCACGCGTACAGCGGCTCCGGCAGCTACACCCTGGGCCTCACCAACCCGTAACGCCCCCCGCCCCCCACCCCCAAGATCCGCGTGATCAGGGATCAAGTCGCTCGTGTCGTCGGCGTGTCGACCACTGCGGCCCCTGATCACGCGGATCTTGCCGTGCCCTGGACGGGACGGAGCCGGGGCGGCGGGTGCGAACGGGCGCCGACCGGGTAGGCCCGTGACATGACGCAGACAGAGCCGCCCGACGACACCGGCACGCTGGCCACCGCCCGCCGGGCGGCCGCCGCACACACCGCCGCCGCCCGGGACGTGGAGGCGTTCCTGCGTCGGCTGCCGGCCGTACCGGAGCCGCCACACATCACCGAGTACGCGACCCTCGTCGCCCGCGAAGAGGCGATCCGTGCCGAACGGACGGCCGCCACCGACGCCCTCGGCCTGGAACTGCCCAGCCTCGGATCCGCCTGACCCTCCGTACCTCCCGCCCCGCCGCCCCGTCCGGGGTGTCCTGTGTCCTGCGGCGACGCGTCCCCCCGGCGGTGCCGATCCCCCGGCGGCGGTGCCGATCAAGGAGAAGGCGTGCCCGGTTCGCGGTGATTCGTCGCCCAACTTGTCCTTGATCAGGGGTCGCGCCGTCGACCACTCGGCGTTCGCGACGCGATCGAGGACGAACCGTGCCCGCCCCGTACGGATTTGTCGCACAACTTCTCCTTGATCAACGCCCGCTCGGCGTGACCGGCGCGCTCGGCGTGATCGACGCCCGCTCGGCGTGACCGGCGCGCTCGGCGTGATCGACGCCCGCTCGGCGTGACGCGCTCGGCGTGTGCTTGGCGTGCCGGGGCGCGGGCGGGTCAGGTTGCGCGTAGGGGGTCGTGGCCGAGGTCCAGGAGGGCGTGGCGCCACTGGTCGTTGCCGGCGCCCTCCTCCGGCCGGTCGGCGAGCAGGTCCTGGATCTGCTCCACGGTCGTCCGCATGACGTCGAGGTCGCCGTTGGTCAGGTCGACCTTGCGCCGGCCGAGGATGTCGAGGATCGCCCCGCCCGGCTGCGGCATCGTCTGCTCGGGCGGGCCGGGGAACCCGTCCTCGTCGGAGGCCCGGACCAGCAGCCAGTTCCGCAACTGCCCGGAGTCGACGTTGACGTACGCGTGGAACTCGTCCCAGAGTTCGTTGACCTCCGGGTCGGTGCGGTCCGGTGTGGGCATGTCACTCCTGTCGTCAGGCCCACTCCCCCGCGATCTTGCGCTTGTCGCCCGACAAACCGGAACAGAAGGGGGAGACAACTGCAAGATCGCCGAAAAGGAGAGGAGCGGGGAACGGGGCGGCGGTCAGCGGCCGGAGATCGAGGCGGGTTCGGGGTGGCGGCCGGCCGCCTCGGTGCCCGAGACGTCGAAGACCAGCTCGCCGTCGCGGGCGTCGACGCGTACCCGCTGGCCGGCCGACAGCGTCCCGTCGAGCAGCATCCGGGACAGCCGGTTGTCGACCTCGCGCTGGATCGTCCGGCGCATGGGTCGCGCCCCGAAGCGGGGTTCGTGACCGTGCTCGGCGATCCAGTCGATCGCGGCCGGGGTGAGGTCGACGTTGATGTTCTGGGCGTGCAGCCGCCGCCGGGTCTCGTCGAGCATCAGTTCGGTGATCTGGCGCAACTGCTGCGCCTCCAGCCGGCGGAAGATGATCACCTCGTCGATCCGGTTGAGGAACTCCGGCCGGAACGACTCCTGGAGCAGGCGCATCAGCCGCTCCCGCAGGTCGCGGTCCTCTCCCCCACCCTCGCCGTCGGTGCCGAAGCCGACACTGCGCCGGCTGCCGGTGATCAGGTCCGAGCCGAGGTTGCTGGTCATGATCATGACCGTGTTGCGGAAGTTCACCGTCCGCCCCTGGCTGTCGGTCAGCCGTCCCTCGTCGAGCACCTGGAGCAGGACGTTGAAGATGTCCGGGTGTGCCTTCTCGATCTCGTCGAAGAGCACGACCGCGTACGGGCGGCGGCGCACCGCCTCGGTGAGCTGCCCGGCCTCCTCGTAGCCGACGTAGCCCGGCGGCGCGCCGACCAGCCGGCTGACGGTGTGCTTCTCCTGGAACTCGCTCATGTCGAAGCGCACCATCCGCTCCGACTCGCCGAACAGCGCCTCGGCCAGCGCCCGCGCCAGTTCGGTCTTGCCGACGCCGGTCGGGCCGAGGAACAGGAAGCTGCCCATCGGCCGGTCCGGGTCGGCCAGGCCGGTACGCGACCGGCGGACCGCCTCGGCGACCGCGGTGACCGCGTCCTCCTGCCCGACGACCCGCTCGTGCAGGTGGGTCTCCAGCCGCAGCAGCCGGTCGCGTTCCTCCTCGGTGAGCTGGTTGACCGGGATGCCGGTGGCCCGGGACACGACCTCGGCGATCTCCTGGGTACGTACCTGCGGCACCCGGCCGTCGCCGCCGCCGCGGGCGGTCTCGAACCGCTCGCGGGCCTCGCGCAGCCGGTCGCGCAGCGACGACGCGCGCTCGTACTGCTCGTCGGCGACCGCCTGGTCCTTGTCGCGCTTGAGCTGCTCCACCTGCCGTTCGAGGTCGCGTACGTCGGCGGCGGGCGTGCGGGTCTGCAGCCGTACCCGCGCTCCGGCCTGGTCGATGAGGTCGATGGCCTTGTCCGGCAGGAAACGGTCGGTGACGTACCGGTCGGACAGCTCGGCGGCGGCGACCAGCGCCTCGTCGGTGAACCGCACCTGGTGGTGGGCCTCGTAGCGGTCGCGCAGGCCACGCAGGATCGCGACGGTGTCCTCGACGCTCGGCTCCGGGACCACGACCGCCTGGAAGCGGCGGGCCAGCGCCGCGTCCTTCTCGATGTGCCGGCGGTACTCGTCGAGCGTGGTCGCCCCGACCACCCGCAGCTGGCCGCGGGCGAGCGCCGGCTTGAGCATGTTGCTGGCGTCCATCCCGCCCTCGGCGCCGCTGCCGCCCGCGCCGACCAGGGTGTGCAGCTCGTCGAGGAAGACGATCAACTCCTCGCCGTGCTCGCGGATCTCGTCGATGACCTTCTTGAGCCGTTCCTCGAAGTCGCCGCGGTAGCGGGTGCCGGCGACCAGGCCGGCGAGGTCGAGCTGCACGACCCGCATGCCGACCAGGGTCTGTGGCACCTCGCCGTCGGTGATGCGCTGGGCCAGCCCCTCGACGATGGCGGTCTTGCCGACCCCGGCCTCACCGATGAGGACCGGGTTGTTCTTCGTACGCCGGGACAGGATCTCCACGGCCTGTTCGATCTCGTCGGCGCGCCCGATGACCGGGTCGATCTGTCCCTCGCGGGCCAGTTCGGTGAGGTCCTGGGCGTACTGGTCGAGGGTCGGGGTGCCGTGCCCGTTGCGGGTGCCGGCGCGTTCGGCGCCGGCGGCCTGCAACGACTCCGGCTGCACCCGGCCGGCGGCCAGCATCCGGCCGGCCGGTGACTCGGGGTTCAGCGGCAGCGCCATCAGGATGTGTTCGGGTCCGATGTAGGTGACCCCGATCGCCCGGGAGAGCTGGTGGGCGTCGAGCAGGGCCCGCTTGGCGGCCGGGGTGAGCGACATGTTCGACGGGATGTCGCCACGGGGCGCCTCGCCGGGGCCGTTGAGCGAGGCGAGCAGGGGGTCGGGGTCGGCGCCGGCGCGGCGGACCAGGTCCCGCAGCGGCTGCCGCTGCAGGGCCGCCCACAGCAGGTGGTCGGTGTCGAGGTCGGCGCTGCCGGACTGGGCGGCCCGCCGGGCGGCGTCGGTCAGCAGTTCGCGGGCGTCGGCGCTCATCAACCGGGTGATGTCGACCCGGTTGCTCGGACGGCGGGGTTCACCGCGGCCGAAGTATCGGGACAGGAACTCGTCCCAGGGGTCGCTACCGGGCTCGCCGGGTCCCAACGGTCCACTGCTCATCTGCCGTTCCCTCGTCACGGGCGCGGCCCCGCCGTGACCACGCCGCCGGTGTTGCGCCGGGCTACCCGACTCGGCCGACCGCAAACGTCGCGTCCGGGCGCGGCGGTGCGGCGCCGTGCCGGCGGGGCCGGGGTACGGGAGGCTGGCCGTATGGAGACGCAGGTGCTGCTCGTCGTCGACGCCGCCAACGTGGTCGGGTCCCGGCCGGACGGCTGGTGGCGGGACCGGCCGGGCGCCACGGCGCGGCTGCGGGACCGGTTGGCCGGGCTCGCCGCGCGCGGGTTGGCGGACCTGCCGCCGCCGGTGGAGGTGGTGCTGGTGGTGGAGGGCGCGGCCCGGGGCGTGCCGCCGGTCGACGGGGTGGCGGTGGTGTCCGCGCCGGGCTCGGGCGACGACGCGATCGTCGACCTGGTGCGTACCGCGGGCCGGCCGTGCGTGGTGGTGACGGCCGACCGGGGGCTGCGGGAGCGGGTGACGGCGCTGGGCGCCACCGTGCGCGGCCCGCGCACCCTGGACCGGCCGGCGGCCGGGGCGCGGCCGCCGGCCGGACCGGCGGCGGCGGTCGGGCCGCCGGCGGCCGACGCGTCCGAACACGATGGACGGTCGGGAAACCGTGGCGGCCGCTGACACGCCGGCCGGACCTGCCGGTACGCGACGCGTGCGCCGTTGATCCGGACGCCCCGGCAGGAAACGGATAGGGTTGTGGGGACAGTCCTCCCCGCCCCCAGGAGGTTCCGTGGCGAGCGTTGCTGAGCTGAAATCCGCGATCGAGGCGGCCCTCCAGCAGATCAGTGACGCCCAGGCGGCGGTGCAGGGCGCCAGCGAGCGGCTCAACGAGGCGCAGATGACGCTGGCCGGGGCGCTGGAGGGCAGCGGCCACGAGACGGTCACCGCCGCGCAGGCGTCGCTGTCGCAGGCGAGCCAGGAGCTGGAGGACTGCCTGTCGGCCACCCTCGCCGCCGTCGAGCAGGCCCAGCTATACGTAGCGACGCTGTGATCCATCATGTCGATCATCGAGGACATCGGGGCGCTGGTCCGCGCCGCCGCTGACGACCTGCCCGCCGACCAGGTCGCCCGGGCCCTGGACCATCTCCAGAAGGCCGGCGACCGGCTGCGCTGGGTGCGGCAGGAGTCGGCGAACCCGATGGGCGTACCCGAACTGTCGGCGGCCACCGAACACGCCGAGAGCGCCGGCTACGCGCTGCGGCTGGCCCAGGAGCAGCTCGCCGAATACCTGGCCGCCATCGGCCTGGGCCAGGACGGCGGGCGGCCACCGGCCCCCGTACCGTCCGGCGAGCGGCGGCGACCGGAGCCCGAGCCGGAACCCGGCGGACCGCAGAAGAGCGCCCCGGCGGGGCCGGCGGCGGTGCACCGGTGGTGGTCCGAACGCGTCGGCGAGCTGACCGGCCGCGCCGACGAGTCCGATCCCGGCACCGAGAAGGGCGCCACCGACGCCGGTGACCTGCTGCGCCGGGTGGCCGCCGGGGTACGGTCCGGCGACAAGGACCGGCTGCACCGCGAGCTGCGTGGCGTGGACGCCTCGATCGGGCTGGGGCTGGCCGCGTCCGCTCCGCCGGTGCTGCGTGACCTGGCCACCGACCTGCTCGGGCATCCGCCGCGGGCGCAGGACCTGGACCGCCTGCGCAACGCGTTCGACGGCCCGCTGCGGGCCCTGCTGCCGAACCTGCCCAAGCCGGTCCTGGAGACGGTGCTGACCCGGGTCTGCCGGATGCCGCCGCCCCGCACCGACCCGGACGCGCCGCCGACGAACCCCGCCGACCCGGCGGTGGCGGCGGGCGTGCTGACCGGGCTGCTGCTGCAACGCCTCGGCCGCGACCCGGAGTCGGTGCTGCCGAAGGACGGCGCCCCGCCACCGGGCCAGGCCACCCCGACGCAACCCGGGCCGGCGAAACCGCCCCCGCCCGGCCTGGCGAAACCGGCCCGGCCCGGTCCGGCCCGCAAGCCGCCCCCGCCGAAGGCGGACGCTCCCGGGGTGTGGCCGCGCGGTGGCGACCGCACGGGCGGAGGCTCGGGTGGCTGACGTACGCACCCAGCTCGCCACCCGGGTCCGTGAGCTGCTCGCCGACGCGCTCGGTTCGGCCCGGGACCGGGTCGAGGACGCCATGGCCGATCTCGACGAGGCCGAGGACCGGCTGGCGCGCACCCGGGCGGCGGCGGCCCGGGTCCGGCCCCGGGTCGGTGCCGAACGCGACCAGCGGCTGGCCGAGATCGACGACCGGCACGGCGAGCGGATCGGCGTACTGGCCGACCGGGCCGCCGGCGCCGCCGCGCGGGAGGCGCCCGGGGCGGCGGGCGCGCCGTGGGAGGCGTGGCGGGCCACCCCCGCCCCGTACGACGAACCGCCGGGCGCGCTGCGGATCGGCGCGGTACGGCTGCCGGGCGTCGCGCCCGTACCGGCGCTGGTGCCGCTGCTCGACCGGGGGCACGTACACCTGACCGGCGCCGACCGGGGCGGCGCGGACGCCGTGGTCGCCGCCCTGCTGCTGCGGGCGGTCGGCGGCGCCGTACCGGGGGCGGTGCGGCTCGCCGGCTACGACCCGGAGCATCTCGGCGGCGGGCTGGCCGGGTTCGCCCCGCTGGCGCCGGCCGCGCTGCTGACGTTCGTCGGGCCGGGCGGGCTGACCGGGCTGCTCGACGACCTCGTCGACCAGATCCGGCGGATCAACGAGAAGGTGCTGGCCGGCGAGCACGCCTCGCTGCGCCGGCTGGCGGCGGCGACCGGGCGGCGACCGGAGCCGTGGCGGGTCGCGGTCCTGCTCGGCGGCGACGAGCTGTCCCGGCACGAACGCGCCCAACTGGAGCGGGTGGTCCGCACCGGTCCGGCGTGCGGCGTGCACCTGGTCGTCCGCGGGATCGCGCTGCCCGACGACCCGTCGGTCACCCGGATCGCCGTCGACGGCGACGGCGCCCGGCTCGGCACCGCCCGCGACGGGTCCGGCGGCCTGCCGATCCGCCTCGACCCGGCCCCGCCACAGGTCCTGGTCACCGAGACCTGCCGGCAGGTGGCCGCGCACGTGGCGGCCGGGCCGCCACCGGCACCGTTCACCGCCCTGCTGCCGCCCGACGACGAGATGTGGCGCGAGGAGTCGTCGGCGGGCCTGACCGCCCCGATCGGCGACGGCCCGCTCGGCCGGCCGGTGCTGCTGACGCTCGGCGACTATCCGCCGCACGCGCTGATCGGCGGGCCGTCCGGCACCGGCAAGACCAACCTGATCTACGCCTGGATCGGGTCGCTCGCCGCCCGCTACTCCCCCGACGAGCTGGAGTTCTACCTGCTCGACTTCAAGGAGGGGGTGTCGTTCGCCCGCTTCGCGCAGGGCAAGCGGGACCCGAGCTGGCTGCCGCACATGCGACTGGTCGGCATCAACGTCAACACCGACCGGGAGTTCGGGCTGGCGCTGCTGCGGTTCCTCGCCGAGGAACTGCGCCGGCGAGCCGACGCGGCCAAGCGGCACGAGGTGACCAAGCTCGGTGAGCTGCGCGCGGTCGACCCGGACGGCCGCTGGCCGCGGATCGTCGCGGTCGTCGACGAGTTCCAGATGCTGCTCGCCGGCCGGGACGCGGTCGCCCGCGAGGCCGCCGACCTGCTGGAGGACCTGGCCCGGCGGGGCCGGTCCCAGGGCATCCACCTGGTGCTGGCGTCGCAGGACGTACGCGGCATCGAGGCGCTGTGGGGCCGGCCGGCGCTGGTCGCGCAGTTCACGCTGCGGATCGCGCTGCCGAAGGCGTTGCGGATCCTCGCCGAACGCAACGACGCGGCCCAGTCGCTGCCCCGCCACCACGCCGTGATCAACGCCGAGTCGGGACTGGTCGAGGGCAACGAGGTGGCCAAGATCCCCGGCGCCAGCGACTGGGGCACGTGGAGCGAGCTGCAGAACAAGCTGTGGAAGATGCGCCCGCCGCACGCCGCGCCGGCCCGTCTCTTCGACGGCGACGCGGTGCCGAGGCTGGCCGACGCGCCGGACTTCGCCGCCCTGGCCCCGCCGGCCGACGGCGGTGCGCCGGCCCCCGGACGCGGACCGGTCGCGCTGCTCGGCGAGATCATCGACGTACAGGCGCGGTCGGCCGGGATGCGGCTGCCCCGCGCGCCGGGCCGCAACCTGGCCGTCCTCGGCACCCGGGTCGACGAGGCGTGCGCGGTGCTCGACGCCGCCGGCCGGTCGCTGGCCCGCCAGCACCGGCCCGGCACGGCCCGCTTCTCGATCGCCTGCCTGGACCCGGAGGCCGACCTGGCCGCCCGGAGCCTTTTCGAGGCGCTGTCGCCGGACGCCAACTGGTACGACGAGGAGAGCGTGGCCGAACTGATGGCCGAGACGGCGGCCGGGCTGGGGTCCGGGTCCGCCGAGCCGCACTACCTGCTGCTGTACGCCGTCGACGCGGCCACCGGGCAGTTGTCGGCGCAGGTGGACGGCGCGACCGGGCTGGCCCACCTGCGGCACGTGCTGCACCACGGGCCGGAGCGGCGTACCCACGTGCTGGCCTGGTGGCGTGGCGTGGCCCGGATGCGGGACGACCTGGGCGGGCCGGCGTCGCGTACCGACCAGATCGGGGCGTGGGTGGCGCTCGACGTGCAGGGCGCCGAGCTGACGTCGGCCCTCTACCCGGGCGGCTCCGGCGGCCCGGACTGGTATCCGCGGCCGTGGCGGGGGCTGTTCTTCGACCGGGCCGTGCACCGCACCGCCCAGGTCCTGATCCCCTACGGGCTCACGTGACCGGGCGCAGCGAGGGGGCACCGTGACCGAGCGCAGCGAGGGCACCATCTGGCTCAGGTTGGAGCACGGTGCCCGCGAGCGGAGCGAGGGGGCACCGTGACCGAGCGCGGCGAGGGCACCGGGCAGCTCTGGTTGAAGGAGGGCATTCCGGAGCGCGGTGGGAGGGGCGCCGTGCCGGATTCGTATCCGCAGTTGCTGCGGCGGCTGGCCGAGGTGACCGCGCGGGTCGACGCGCAGCGGACCGAGGCGCGGCAGTGGTACGACCGGCAGTGCGCGGCCGCCGACCGGGCGGTGCGGACCGCGCAGGACGAGGTGGAGCGGGCCCGGGCCGAGGTCGAGGTGGCGCGGCAGGAGGCGCAGGAGACCGAGGCCCGGGCGATGGTGCTGTGGCAGGAGCTGCGGGAGCGGCTCGGCCCGGCGGCGGCCCGGCTGGCGGCGGGGGCACCGGCGCCGGCCCGCTCGGGCGACGAGGATCCGCAGACGCAGTTGCGCCGGGTCCGGGATCTGCTGGACGCGGCCCGGCAGCACCGGGAGCTGCCCCGGTCGACTTACCCGCTGCTGGCGGTCCTGGGGGTGTTGGGTGCGGCGGCCGCGTACGCACTGGGGCTGGCGGCGCGGGCGGCCGGCGCCGGTTACGGCGGTGACGTGGCGGTCGGGATGCCGTTCCTGGCGCTGGTGCTGATGCTGCTCGGGCCGCTGGTCGGGCTGGCGCCCGCGCGGGTGGTCGCCGACCGGCGGCAGGCGTCGCTGGATGTGCGGGCCGGGCTGGTGGTGGTGGTCGCCGGTGCGGTCACCACGCTGATGCTGCTGGTGGCGTTGCGCTGAGTTCCGGTTCGCGGTCGGTGGTCCACGCCGGCTGGGCCGCCGTGGTGTCCGGCGGCGGCGCGGGTACGGCGACCGCCTCGCGCAGCAGGCGGCGGGCCAGGACGAGGCGGTCGGCGTCGTCGTCGAGGCCGGGCAGGTCGCCGACCCGGCATCCGCCGCTGGCCAGTACGGCCCGCACGGCCGGCTCGCACCACCGGGGCAGGCTGATGGTCCGGTCGGGCAGGCGCAGCGCGACGCGGTCGGTGCCGTCGGGTTCGAGGCGCCAGCGCAGTGCGGGCCGGGGTGCGACGCGGCTGTCGGGGTGAAGAGTGTCGATCGCGGCGGCCTGGGCCAGTGGCCGGATCGGTGCGGGGCGGCTGGCCGGCCAGGCCCGGTCGCGTAGCCGGGCGGCGACCTGGGCCGGGTCGGCGGTGCGCAGCCAGTCGCGCAGCGCCTCGACGGTTTCGGTGAGCACGGGGGCGAGTTGCCCGGGTTCGGCGACGTCGACGCCGAACGGCAGGGTGGCCCGCAGCCGCCGGTCGGTGGCGGCGAGGCCGAGGAGTTCCTCGACGAGGGCGTAGCGGGTGAGGGCGCGTACGCCGACGGTGAGGTGCAGTGAGCTGTCCCGCTGGGCGCGGGCGCTGTGCAGGTAGCCGCGGGGCAGGTAGAGGGCGTCGCCGGGTTCGAGTACGACGTCGAGGACGGGCGCGCCCCGCGCGACGGCGCCGACCTCGTCGGCGTGGCCGCCCCACGGCTGGCGTTCCAGCGGCTCGGGCAGCACCGGTTCGTGGACGCGCCAGTGTTTGCGGCCGTCGACCTGCAGGACGAAGACGTCGTGGGTGTCGTAGTGGGTGGCGAAGCCCTGGCTGCCGGGCGGGGTCAGGTAGGCGTTGACCTGGAGCGGCTGCCCGAGGTCGAGGCCGAGTTGGCGGGTGAAGTCGATCAGTGGCGGCCAGTTGCGGTGCAGGCCCTGCAGGACGAGGGTGGCGCCGCCGGCGTACAGGTCGAGGACCCGTTCGTCGAGGACCTGGTCGGTGATCTCGGCGCCGGCCCCGCCGCCGCCGGTGTAGCTGCCGGCCGGCAGCACCCGGCCGTCGCCGGCCACCCGCAGGAACGGGGTACGCAGCCCGCGCCGGCTGAGCAGTTCGTCGGCGTCGGCGGGGGCGAGCAGGTCGGTGAAGCCGTCCGGGCCGGCGAGGGCGGCGGCCCGGGACAGCAGCGGTGTCCGTCCCCAGTGGACGGCCGCGAACCGGTCGGGCGGTACGGCGACGCACCGGGCGAGCGCCGGACGGTCGGCGCCGTCCGGCGCCGGACCGCTCAGCGTCGGGCTCCGCCGTCGGCACCGCCGTCCTGCTGGCCCGGGGTGGCGCCGCCGTCGGCCGGTCCCTCGGCGCTGCCGTCCGCGCCGCCGTCGTGCTGCCCGACGGTGGCGCCACCGTCGGCGGGTCCCTCGGCGGTTCCGTCGGCGCCGCCGTCCTGCCGGCCGGGCGTGGCACCGCCGTCGGCCGGTCCCTCCGGGGTGCCGGTGCCGCTCGTACGGATGTCGTCGTCTTCGAGACTCATCGGTGCCCCCTCGGGAAGTCGTGCGCCCTGTCGTCGCGCCGACTCCGTCTACCCCCGATCAACTCTGGCAAACCGGGCATATCCTCCCCGCTGCCCGGCCGCCCGGCGCCGTGACCGGCGACCGGCGGTCTATGATTGCCGCCGGTGTGCCGGGAAGTCTGGTCGGCAAGGTCCCAGGACCTTCGTGCCCCGCCCCGCCACCAGGAGCCCGCCAGATGCCGCCACCGCCCGCCGCGCCTCCACCGCCCGCCGTGCCGCCACGCAACCGCCTGTTCAGCCTGCCCACCTGGTCCCGGGCGCAGGCCGTGGGCCGGGCCCTGCGCAGCGAGACGGTCGGCGGCCTGCTGCTGATCGCCGGTGCCGTGGTCGCGATGCTCTGGGCGAACTCGCCGTGGCGGGCCGGGTACGACCGGCTGACCGGCGCCGAGTTCGGCCCGCACGCGCTGCACCTGCACCTGTCGGTCGCCGACTGGGCGGCCGACGGACTGCTCGCGATCTTCTTCTTCGTGGTCGGCCTGGAACTGAAACGCGAGTTCGTCGAGGGCGAACTGCGCTCGCCGCGCCGGGCGGCGCTGCCGATCGTCGCGGCGGTCGGTGGGATGGTCGCCCCGGCCCTGATCTACACCGCGGTCAACCTGAGCCGGGCCGGCGGCTCGCCGCAGGGCTGGGCGGTGCCGACCGCGACCGACATCGCGTTCGCCGTCGCCGTACTGGCGGTCATCGGCACCCACCTGCCGGCGGCGCTGCGGTCGTTCCTGCTCACCCTCGCCGTCGTCGACGACCTGCTCGCGGTCACCGTCATCGCGGTGTTCTTCACCTCCGAACTCCACCCGCTGCCGCTGCTCGGCGCGCTCGCGGTCGTCGCCGTCTTCGCACTGCTGACCGGGCGCGGCGTCACCCGCTGGTGGCTGCTGGTCCCGTTGGGGGTGACCGCCTGGGCGCTGATGCACGCCTCCGGGGTGCACGCGACCATCGCCGGGGTGCTGCTCGGCTTCGCGGTTCCGGCGGTCGCCCGTGGCGGGCGCCGGGAGAGCCTGTCGGCCCGGTTCGAGCACCGGTGGCGACCGGTGTCGGCGGGGGTGGCCGTACCGGTGTTCGCGCTGACCGCCGCGGGCGTCACCCTCGGTGCCGGCGGGCCGGCGGCCGCGCTGTCCGATCCGGCCGGCCTGGGCATCGCGCTCGGGCTGGTGGTCGGCAAGGTCGTCGGCATCCTCGGGGCGACCTTCCTGCTCGCCCGCTTCACCCGGGCCACCCTCGACGAGAGCCTGTCCTGGTGGGACGTGTTCGGCCTGTCGCTGCTCGCCGGCATCGGGTTCACCGTCTCGCTGCTGATCGCCGATCTGGCGTTCGCGCCGGGCGGCGCCACCGCCGACCACGCCAAGACCGCGGTGCTGACCGCCTCGGTGTGCGCCGCCCTGCTGGCGACCGTGGTGCTGCGCTGGCGCAACCGCGTCTACCGCCGGCTGCGCGAGCGGGAGACGCTCGACGCGGACCACGACGGCGTCCCGGACGTCTTCCAGCGCCCCTGACCGGACGGCGAAGCGGGAATGCACATATACCGACATTCGCCGTAGACCGGAGCCATGCAGGCGTGCCAATCGTGAAATCGACGGCAGCGGTACGCCCGTTCGGGCCACGCGCCGGCCGCGCGACGGGAACACTGGGGCAACCATGAGGAGCGTACTGGCGGTCACCGTCGCCGGCGTCACCGCGATCGGGCTCGTGTCGGCGGTCGTGGCCCGCCTCTACCGCCCCGAACCCACCGGCCGTCCACAGCGGATCGCGGTGCCGGCCTACTGGACCCCGGCGGTGCCCGCCGGCCGGGCGATGTTCGACGGGCTCGCCGCCACCGCCCCGGCCACCGGGATCGTGGTGGTGAACGGCTCGCGCAGCGCCCCCGAGGTGCCACACCATACGGCCTGGTCGCAGACGGTGCACACGCTGCGCGCCGGCGGCACGCTGCCGCTGGGCTACGTCGACACCGGCTACTTCGGGATCGACTTCGGGCCGGGGTCGCACTCGACCCGGCCGGACGGCGCGGGCGGCGGCGGGTCGGACCTCGCCGCGTGGCGGGCCCAGATCGACCGGGACGTCGACGACTGGTACGCCCTGTACGGGGGCGACGGGCTCGGCGGCATCTTCCTCGACCAGACCGCCGCGCTGTGCGGACCGGACAACGCGTACGTCGAACTGCACCGGGCGGTCGTCGACCGCATCCGGTCCCGTCATCCCGGGGCGTACGTGGTGATGAACCCGGGACGGTCGACCGAGCGGTGCTACGCGGGGATCGCCGACACGCTGGTCACCTTCGAGGGGTCCTATCTGGAGTACCTGGCGCACCGGCCGGCGGCGTGGGAGCGGTGGGTGCCGGCCGACCGGATCTGGCACCTGGTCTACGACGCGCCGGACCTGGCGAGCATGCACCGCGCGGTCACTCTCAGCAAGCGACGCAACGCGGGCTTCGTCTACGTCACCAGCGAGATCCTGACCCCGGACGGCCGGCGGCATCCGTGGGACCGGCTGCCCGACGACGACTACTGGCGGGCCCAGCTGGCGGCGGCGTACGGCCGCATGGTCGGGTCGCCGGCCGTGCCGGTCACGGCGGCCCAGCCGCGCTGACGGGGCCACCCGGCGAGGCGTCCGGCGATGATCCGGCGAGCCGGACATCGGCGGTTCGGTGGAGGCGGGTCCGCCGACCGGTCCGCAAACCACTTTCTTTACATTACTTTAAGTGATCATGCTGGGACCGTTGGTAGCTTCCCCACGTCCGGTGCCGGTGCACACGACCGGCCGGCCCCGGATCGCCGTCCCCTCCGGCGAAACCCAACACTCCCGTCTCACGGTCGGAGGTTCCCCCATGGTTCCTACCCGTCGCGCCAGACGGCTGGCGGTGGGCTGCGTCGCCCTCCTCACCAGCACGGCGCTACTCTCCGCGACACCGGCACAGGCGCACAACCCCGTACGACCCGGCGGCGACCCGTCCGTCGGGGCCACGAAGCCGAAGCCCAACCGGCCCCCGGTCGGCGTCGGCGAGCGGCCCGAGGTGGCCCGACCCACCCCGACCCCGCCGGCACCGCTGCCCAAGGTCAGCGGGTCGGTGCCGATCGACAAGGGCCTGCGCGTCGCGCCCGGGCCCGACCCCCGGCGGGCGTCGCCGGACGGCCGGGCCGGCACCAACGCCGTCACCGACAAGGTCGGCGTACGCGCCCTGGTCATCGCGCTCGACAGCGCCGACTTCGGGCTGGCCACCTGGAAGAAGACGCTCGACCGGGTCGGCGCCGCCTACGACGTGTTGCTGGCCCGCAGCACGCCGCTGACCGCGGCCAACCTGATCAACCCGGACGGCACCGGCCGCTACTCGGCGATCCTGCTGAGCAGCGCCAGCCTGCTCTACACCCCCGACAACATCAACTGGACCAGCGCGTTCGACGGCACCGAGTGGAACACCCTGTGGGCGTACGAGCGGGACTACGCGGTGCGCCAGGCGGTCCTCTACGCCAGCTACGGCACCTACCCGGAGGACTACTGCCTGCAGAGCGTCAGCGAGGGCGGGGTCGGCGCAACCCCGCTGGTCAGCCAGCTCACCACCGCCGGCTCGCAGATCTTCGACTACCTGAAGACCAACGGCCAGATCCCGATCACCGACTCGTACGTCTACCGCAACAGCGTGCGCGCCGGCTGCACGGCGACACCGGTGCTCACCGGTGGCGGCAACACGCTCGGCGTGCTCAGCCCGTCGACCGACGGTCGCCAGCGCCTGGCGCTCTCGTTCACCTCCAACGAATACCTGCTCCAGGCCGACCTGCTGGTCTACGGCCTGTTCCGGTGGGCCAGCCGGGGCCTGTTCCTCGGTGAGCAGCGGCACTACCTGAACGTCGACGTCGACGACTGGTTCAACTCGGCCGACCACTACCAGTCGAACGGCACCGTCGTCCCCGACGGCTTCTCGATGTCGGCGCACGACGCCTACAACACCTACACCCGGCAGACCGCGCTGCGGTCGCGCTACCCGCTGGCGAACAACTTCACCATCAACATGGCCTACAACGGCGGCGACGCCGACCTGACCGCACCCAGCACGTGCTACCCCAACGGCACCGTCGCCCAGCTCACCGCCACCTCCCGGTGCCTGTCGCCGCGGTTCCGGTGGCTCAACCACACGCTCACCCACCCGGAGATGAACCACACCAACTACGCCACCAGCTACGCCGAGGTGAACAACAACATCACCGTCGCCGGCACGCTGGGGCTGAGCGTCGACCGGACCGTGCTGAAGACCGGTGAGTACTCCGGGCTCGGCGTCTACCACCCGGACCCGGACAACGACGTCGACCCGCCGACCGACTACGGCCTGGAGGCGTCGAACCCGGCGTTCCTGCTGGCCTCCCGCAACGCCGGCGTCAAGTACCTGCACGGCAACATGTCGTTCCCCAGCCACCAGCCGTCCTGCTTCAACTGCGCGATCGCGCACCCGCTGGAGCCGGCGCTGTGGGTGGTGCCCGACTGGCCGACGAACATCGCGTACCACACGACGACGCCGGCCGAGCAGACCCACTTCTACAACTCCTTCTACGGCCCCAACGGCAAGTTCCCGTTCTGGCCGACCGACCTGACGTACGCGCAGATGCTGTCGTACGAGACGGACGTGGCGCTGAGCCACATGACCAGCGGCTCGCTCTACACGCACACGTTCCACATCGCCAACCTGCGCAACTACGGCAGCGGCAAGACCCTGCTCGACGACTGGCTGGACAGCCTGCTGGGCAAGTACAGCAACTACTACAAGGTCCCGGTGCTCAACCCGGCGTGGGGCACGCTCGGCGCGCTCTCCGCCGCCCGTACCGGGCACTTCGCCCAGCTCACCGCCGGCGCGAACGCGGTGTGGGACCGGGCGACGAACCAGGTCACGGTCACCTCCCCGGCGGCCGGCACGGTCACCGTCAGCGGTGCCCGCACGACCGGGTTCAGCACGTACGGCACGGACGTGTCGGCGCCCGTCACGCTGACGGCGGGTGGAACGGTCACCTTCACCCCGAGCCTGCGCCCGTGAGGATCGCACTGGTGTCCGAGGGCACCTACCCGTACGTGACGGGCGGGGTCAGCGTCTGGTGCGACCAGCTCATCCGTGGTCTGCCCGAACACCGCTGGGAGATGGTGGCGCTGTCGGTCGACGGGTCGGAACGACCCCTGTGGCCGGCACCGCCCAACCTCGACCGACTCACCCCGCTCCCGCTATGGGGGGCGCGCCCGGCCACACGGCCGGGCGCGCCCGGGGCGGACTTCCGGGCGGCGTACGCGGCGTTCCTCAGCGCCGTGCTGAGCCCGCTCGAACCGCGGCCGGTCCAGGCCGAGGCCAGACGCAACCGGTTCCTGCTGGCCCTGCGCCAGATGCACGAGTACGCCGCCACCGGCGGCGATCTGACCGGCGCCCTGACCTCGAACACCGCGCTGACCATGACGCTGGACGCCTGGCACGCGCTGCACATCGACTCCGACGAGCGCATCACCCTCGGCGACGCCGTCGGGGCCCTGTGGCTGCTCGAGCACATGCTGCGGCCGCTGTCGGCGCCGCCGGTGCGCGCCGACCTGGTCCACGCCGCCATGAACGGGCTGAGCGTGCTGGTCGCGATGACCGCCCGGTGGCGGTACGGCACCCCGTCGGTGATGTCCGAGCACGGCATGTACCTGCGCGAGCGCTACCTCGGTTTCCTCGACGAGGACGCCCCCCACGCGGTGAAGGTGCTGGTGCTGAGCTTCTTCCGGGAACTGACCGGGGCCGGCTACCTGATGGTCGACACGCTCGCGCCGCACTCCGTCTACAACCGCCGGTGGCAGTTGCGCAACGGCGCCGACCCGGACCGGATGTCGACCGTCTACAACGGGATCGACGCCGACCGCTTCCGGCCCGCCGCGACCGAGCCGGCGGCCCCGACCATCGTCTTCCTCGGCCGGATCGACCCGCTGAAGGACCTGCACACCCTCATCCGGGCGTTCTCCATCGTCCGCGCGAAGATCCCCGACGCCCGGCTGCGGATGTTCGGCGAGGCACCGGCCGACGGCCTCGAATACCTCGACAGCTGCCGGAAGCTGATCGCCGAACTCGGCCTGACCGGCGCGGCGACCCTCGAGGGCCGCGCCGGCGACCCCGCGCAGGCGTACCACGACGGCAGCATCGTCGCCCTGACCAGCATCTCCGAGGGTTTCCCGTACACCGTGGTCGAGGCGATGGCCTGCGGCCGGCCGGTGGTCGCCACCAACGTCGGCGGGGTCTCCGAGGCGGTCGACCGGACCGGGATGGTGGTGCCGCCGCGCGACCCGGCCGCGGTCGCCCGCGCCTGCGTACACCTGCTGCGCGACCACCAGCTGCGGGCCCGGCTCGGTGCCGACGCCCGCGCCCGGGTGCTGGAGCACTTCACGGTCGACCAGTCGCTCGACGCCTACCGGCGCATCTACCGCGACACGCTGCTGGCGGCCGGCCGATGACCGACACCGCACAGCTCTACTACGACCCGGTGGACCTGCTGGTCGAGCGGATGCGGCCCCGGCTCGGGCGCCCGGTCGACGCGATGCAGGTGGCCGTGGCGCTGGAGTCCGACGGGATCACCGACCGGTCGGCGCAGACCGACTACGGCCAGGCGGACGTGTTCATGCTCGCCGAGGAGGTGTGGCGCCGGCTCGGCCCGGTCCCGGCCCAGCGGTCGGCGCGTACGGCCCGCCACGGCGAGGGCCGGGCGCTGCGCGACATCTCGCACGGCCTGCTCTACCTTTCGCCCAGCGCGCTCTTCCCGGTGGCGCTCGCGCTCGTCGGCGGCCGGACCATGGTGGTCGCGCTGCTCGCCGTCGGCGGGCTCGGCTGGGTCTGGGCGTCCTGCTCGGCGTGGCTGGCCTACCGGCTGCTCGGGCGCGGGCTGGACCGCACCTCCGGCCGGCTGCTGCGCGGCGCGGCGCTGGTCGGCCCGCCGGTCGCCGCCGGCACCGGGCTCGTCGCCTCCCCGGCCGGCGGCTGGCCGCTCGTGCTGCTGGCCGTCGCGATCCTCGCCTACCAGATGGCGGCCACCGTGGCGCTCTTCCACCGCCGCGAGGGCGCGCTGCTCGCGGTGATGGCACCCGGTGTGCTGGCCGGACTCGGGTACGTCGCCGGTGTCGTACCCACCGGGCCGGCGGTGACGGTCGGCGGCACGTCCGTCGTCGCGGCGCTGGCGTTCGCGGTGTGGTGGACCACCCGGCCCGCCCCGGGCCGGCCGCCGGCCCCGGCCCGGCCCGAGCCGTCGTTCCCGCGCGCCGTACGCCCCGAACTGTCCCGGCTGCCGGTCGTGCTGGCGTACGCCGGACTGTCCGCCGCGTTCCTGCTGCACGCCAACGCGCCGTACCTGTCCGGGGCCGCCGACCTGGCGGTCGCGGCCGCGCCGCTGGTCGCCGGCATGGGCCTGGTCGAGTGGCGGGCCCACACCTTCGGCGTTCACGCCCGCGGGCTGCTGCACCGCACCGGCTACCCCCGCCAGTTCGGCGCCGCGATCTGGCGCCGGCTGATCGCCGAGGTCGTCATCGTCACCGGGCTGCTGTCCGGCCTGGCGATGGTCCTGCTCGCGCTGCTGTCCGCGACCGGCCGGCTCACCGACGCCGGGGCGGTGCTGGCCACCGCCCACGTCGCCGTCGGCGCCGCGTACTTCCTCGTCTTCGTCGTCGCCAACCACGCCCGCTACGCGCGGGTCTGCGCGGCGCTCGCGGTGGCCCTCGCCGCGCACTTCACGACACGGCAGATCGGGGCGGGTACCGCCGACCCGCTCCAGGACGCCGTGTTCTTCCTCGGCAGCGCGGTGCTGCTGCAGGTGTCACTCATCGCCGCGCTGGGCGGAATCCTCGCCCAGGCCTGGCGGTACCGATGATCACGATGGCGGAGGCAACACATGCACGCAGTAATCCTGGCCGGTGGCAAGGGCGTACGGCTGCGACCGTACACGACCGCCCTGCCCAAGCCACTGGTCCCGATCGGCGATGACCACGCGGTGCTGGAGATCGTCCTGCACCAGCTCTCCGCCTGCGGGTTCACCTCCGTGACCCTGGCGATCAACCACCTGGGTCCGCTGATCAGGGCGTTCGTCGGCGACGGGTCCCGCTGGGGGCTGCACGTCGACTACACCGAGGAACGCGTCCCGCTGTCGACCGTCGGGCCGCTGTTCGCCCTGCGCGACCGGCTGCCCGAGCACTTCGTGGTGATGAACGGCGACGTCCTGACCGACCTCGACTTCGCCGACCTGCTGCACACCCACACGCTGTCCGGCGGCGCGCTGACCGTGGCGACGGCGGCGCGCAGCGTCGGGATCGAGTTCGGCGTGCTCGACCTGCACGACGGCCGGATCGTCGGGTTCACCGAGAAGCCCACCTTCCGCTACCGGGTGAGCATGGGCGTCTACGGCATGTCGCGGCGCACGCTGGCGCCGTACCCGGCCGGGCTGGCCCTCGGTTTCGACCAGCTCGTCCTCGACCTGCTCGCCCGCGACGAGCAGCCGACCAGCTACGACTTCACCGGCTACTGGGTCGACATCGGACAGCCCGAGGACTACGACGAGGCCAACCGCAACTTCGACGAGCTGCGGCCGATCCTGCTGCGGCACCGGCAGGAGGAGAAGGTATGAGCGGGCGCATCGTCGTCTTCGGCGGATCCGGGTTCATCGGGCGGCAGGTGTGCCGGGTACTGGCCGCCGACCCGCGGGTCGACGTCGTCGTCCGGCCCGGCCGCGACCGCCTCGACCTGCTCGACGGCACCGTCGACGCGCTGGCCGAACTGCTGCGCGAGACCCGGCCCGACGCGGTCGTCAACTGCACCGGCGCGCTGTCCGGCAGCGGCCACGACCTGGTCCGGGCCAACACCGCGGTGACGGCGAAACTCGTCGAGGCGATCACGCTGGCGACCCCCGGCCTCCGGTTCGTCCGGCTCGGCTCCGCCGGCGAGTACGGCCGGGTGCCGCCGGACACGTCGGTCACCGAGGACGACCCGACCGACCCGGTCAGCGAGTACGGCGTCAGCCACCTCGCGGCGACCCGGCTGCTCGACCTGGCCAGCGCCGCCGGCCAGGTCGACGGGATCACCGTGCGGGTGTTCAACCCGATCGGGCCCGGCCTGCACGAGGAGAACATGCTCGGCCGGGCGGCCCGCCTGATCCACGACGCGCGGCGGTCCGGCGCCGGCTCTATCTGCCTCGGGCCGCTGTCGGCCCACCGGGACTTCGTCGACGTACGCGACGTCGCCTCCGGGGTCGTCGCCGCGCTGCTCGCCCCCGACCCCGGCGCCCGGGTGTTCAACCTGGCCAGCGGCCGGGCGGTCCGGTCCCGCGAACTGGTCCGGCTGCTGGCCGCGGAGGCCGGCTTCACCGGCGGGATCCAGGAGCGGGCGGCGGCACCGGGCCGGTCGGCGGCCGTCGACTGGATGCGGGGCGACGGCTCGCGGGCGGCCCGGCTGCTCGGCTGGACGCCGGCGTACGAGCTGCCCGACTCGGTCAAGGCCGTCTGGGCCGGGGTGGACGAGCGTTGAGCCGTACGTGGTGGCGGCGGGCGGCGGCCGGGCTGGCCGTCGCCGCCCTGGCCGCGGGCGGGTGCACCGGACCGGACCGCACCCCCGGACCGGTGTCCCCGCCCGGCCCGGTCGAGAGCTGGGTCTACCAGTTGCAGGGCTACCCGGGCGGCCAGCTGACCGAACTGGCCCGCGCTCCGCACAAGCTCGCCGTCATCGACCTGGCCCGCGACGGCCGGGACGACTACTTCACCGCCGACGAGGTGGCGGCGCTGCGCGCCTCGGGCAAGGTGGTGCTGGCGTACTTCGAGATCGGCGCCATCGAGACCTACCGCCCGGAGTACCCGGGCCTGCGCGCCGACGCCGGTGACCTGATCCTCAACCGGTGGCCGGACTGGCCGGAGGAGTTCTTCGTCCGCTACTGGGACGCCCGCTGGTGGGACCGGGTGGTCCGGCCCCGGATCGACAAGGCGGCCGCCGCCGGGTTCGACGGGATCTACCTGGACACGCCGCTGGCGTACGAGGAACTGGACCTGGCGCTGGTGCCCGGCCACAGCCGCGACGACCTGGCCCGCGCGATGGTCGACCTGATCGGGCGGATCAGCGGGCACGCCCGGGCCAGCCGGCCGGGGATGCTGGTCTTCCCGCAGAACTCCCCGGAACTGCGCGAGTACGACGGCTACCTCGACGCGGTCGACGGCGTCGGCATGGAGGAACTGTTCTTCCGCGCCCCGGACGAGCCCTGCGACGCCGGCTTCTGCGCCACCAACCTCGACCACGCCGCGGCGCTGCGCGCGGCCGGCAAGACCGTGCTCGCGGTCGACTACGCCAGCCACGCCGACAACGTCCGGGCCGCCTGTGCGCGGTACCGGGAGACCGGGTTCGCGGGCTATGTCACCACCCGCGCCCTCGACCGGATCAGCGCACCCTGCGCCTGACCGGCCACGAACGAAACCGTCCACCAGAAGGAGATCACGAGTGCCAAGCACCATCGGAGTCGTCGGCATGGGATACGTCGGCCTCACCCTGACCGCCGCGCTGGCCCGCAAGGGCTTCACCGTCCACGGCGCCGACACCGCGCCGGCGGTGGTCGAGTCGCTGTCCAACGGGCGGCCGCACATCTTCGAGCCGGGCGTGCAGGACGTGCTCGCGCAGACCGTCGGCCGCACCGTCCTGGTCGACACCGAGCTTCCCGCCGGCACCGTCGACGTCGCGGTGATCTGCGTGTCGACCCCGGTCGACGAGCGGACCCACCGGCCCGACCTGACCAACCTGGCCGCCGCGGCGGAGCAGGTGGCCCGCTCGTGCGGCCCGGACACCCTGGTCGTGGTCCGCAGCACGGTGCCGGTCGGCACCAGCCGGGCGATCGTGCTGCCGGTGCTGCTGCGGGCGTGGGGTCGGGCCCGGCTGGTGATGGCGCCGGAACGCACCATCCAGGGCCAGGCGCTGCGCGAACTGGTCGAACTGCCGCAGATCGTCGGCGGGCTCGACGACGACAGCCTGCGCGCCGGACTGGACTTCTTCGGCGGGCTGGCGGCCCAACTGGTCCCGGTGTCCAGCCTGGAGGCGGCCGAACTGGTGAAGCTGTCGAACAACTGCCACACCGACCTGATCTACGCGTACGGCAACGAGATCGCGCTGGTCGCCGAGCGGCACGGGCTCGACCCGCTGGAGGTGATCCGGGCGGCGAACATCGACTACCCCCGGCCGGATCTGGCCCGGCCCGGCTACGTCGGCGGCGGCTGCCTCTCCAAGGACCCGTACATCATGATCGACAGTGCCGGTAACCGGGCGCCGTACCTGGTCGGACGGGCCCGCGAACTCAACGAGCACCTGCCGGTCCACGTCGCCGAGCGGGTCGTCGGGCTGATCCGCGAACGGACCGGCACGACCGAGGGCGCCCGGCTGGCGGTGCTCGGCTGGGCGTACAAGGGCTGGCCGGCCACCGACGACATGCGCGGCACCCCGATCGCGACGATGATGCCGGTCTTCGCGGCGGCCGGCCTCACCGTCCTCGGCCACGACCCGCTGGTCGCCCCGGAGGTGATCCGCCGGTACGGCGGCGAGCCGGTCAGCCTCGACAAGGCGTTCAGCGACTCCGACGCCGTACTCGTGGTCAACGACCACCCCGACTACCGGGCCATCCAGGTCGACTCGGTGCTCGGCGCCGCCCGACCCAAGCTGATCTACGACTCGTGGCGCATCCTCGACGAGGCGGCGATCACCGCCGCCGGGGTCGGCTACGCCGGGCTCGGCTACCGGTCGGCGGTGGCACGGTGAGGGCGCTGCTGCTCGGCGGTGCCGGGTTCATCGGCCTGCACCTGGCCCGCCGGCTGGTCCACGACGGCCACCGGGTGACGATCGTCGACGACTTCTCCCGGGGCCGCGACGACCGCGAACTCGCCGGGCTGCGCGACCGGCCCGGCGTCGAGATCGTCTCCGGCGACCTCACCCACCCGGCCACCTGGGCGGCGCTGCCGCGCGACGTCGACCAGACCTACCTGCTCGCCGCCGTCGTCGGGGTCCGCAACGTCGAGTCGGACCCGGCCCGGGTGGTGCGCGTCAACAGCCTCGCCGCCCTGCACCTGCTCGACTGGATCGACGCCGGCAACCGGCTGTTCTTCGCCTCGACCAGCGAGGTGTACGCCGGCGGCGTCGACCTCGGCATCGTGCCGGTGCCGACGGCCGAGGACGTACCGGTCGTGGTCGCCGACCCGCGGGCACCCCGGTTCAGCTACGCCATCAGCAAACTGCTCGGCGAGGCCGCCGTGGTGCACACCGCCCGCGCCAAGGGCTTCCCGGCGGTCGTCGGCCGGTTCCACAACGTGTACGGCCCCCGGATGGGCGCCGACCACGTCATCCCGGAGCTGTCGCTGCGGGCGCTGCGCGGCGAGGACCCGTTCCGGGTGTACGGCGCCGACCAGCACCGGGCCTTCTGCCACGTCGACGACGCCGTGGAGGCGATGGTGCGGCTGATGGCCGTACCTCCGACCGGCGAGACGGAGATCGTCCACATCGGCAACGACGCCGAGGAGACCAACATCGGCGACCTGGCGAAGCTGGTGCTGCGTACCGCCGGGGTGGACCCGCGCCTCGACCCGGCGCCGGCGCCGGCGGGCGCGGTCGCCCGCCGCTGCCCCGACCTGTCCCGGCTGCGGGCGCTGACCGGCTACGAGCCGGCCGTGACCCTGGAGGAGGGGGTGCGGCGGACCTTCGACTGGTACCGGGAGTTCTGGCCGCGATGACCGGCGGGCCGCTCGCGGTCTACTACGGCGCGACGGCGGGGTGGGAGCGGCTGGCCCGCTACGACCGGGTGGTGCTCCAGCCCGGCTCCTACCCCGCCGAGGAACTCGGGCGGCTGCGGCGGTACGGCACGCAGCCGCTCGGGCACCTGTCGCTGTCGGAGGACCACGGGCCGCCGGCGCCCTGGCACCGGCACGACCGGAACCCGGAGTGGGGCGGCCGGTACGTCCACGTCGGCCACCCCGGCTGGATGCAGCACGTCGTCGACCAGGCGCGGGCGATGATGGCCGGCGGCTTCGGCGGGCTGTTCCTCAACTCGCTCAACGTCGAGCTGACGTTTCCCGAGGACCTGCCCCACATGCTGACGCTGATCGCGGCGGTGCGCGAGGAGGCCCGGCCGGACTACCTGCTGGCGAACCGGGGCTTCGCCCTGCTGTCCCGGCTCGCCGACCTGGTCGACGGGGTGCTGTTCGAGTCGTTCTCGGTGGCCTGGGTCGCGTCCGGGTACGCGCCGTGGCCGCCGGCGACCCTGGAGGCACACGCCCGGATCGCCGAGCGGCTGCTCGGCTTCGACCTGGACCTGTACGCCCTGGACTACTGCGACGACAAGGGGCTGGCCGAGTTCGCCCGCCGGCGGGCCCGGCGGTTCGGGCTGCACAGTTTCGTCAGCGACCGGGCCCTGACGCGGCTGTGATCCACCCACCGCCCTGGGGTGGCCCTGATCGGGGCCGGTGGGGCCGGCCGGGGCCGGTGCGGCCCGTCGGGGCCGGTGCGGCCCGTCGGGGCCGGTGCGGCCCGTCGGGGCCGGTGCGGCCCGTCGGGGCCGGTGCGGCCCGTCGGGGCCGGTCTGGGCCGGTGGGGCGGGCCGGGGACGGCCGGGGCGGTGGGTGGTGCGGCGCGGCGCGCCGGCCGCGTGGCCGTCAGGGCCGGCAGAGGACCGCGGTCGCGTCGTCGTGCCGCTTGTAGCGCGGCCACACCGTACGGTCCGGGTCGCGGTACTCCAGCTCACGGGTCGCGGCGATGACCGCCTCGGGCCCGCCCGCGTACCCGACGTCGAGCAGTTCCCGCCAGCCCATCGCGCCGAAGTCGGTCACCGCCAGCGCGGCACCGTCGCTGAGCAGCAGCGCACCCCGGCCGGGCGGCATCGTGCCGGTGACCGCGTGCCCGGCTGCGGCCGGGTCGACCTGGGCCACCCAGTAGCCGCCGGGCCGGTTGCGGATGAGCTGCTGGGCGCGGACCAGATCGGTGATCGACCCGTCTTCGGCGGCCGCGACGGCGGACAGTTCGGCGAGATGGTGGTCGGCGCGCCGATCGGTGACCACGGCCGGTTCGGCCCCGCCGTCGACGACGAGCACGGCGTCGGAGAGCACCAGGTAGTCCCAGGCCGTGGCGGTGGCCCGCAGCACCGCGACGGTCGCGCCCGGAGTGCCCGGATGGGTCAGGTCGCAGCCGTCGTGCAGGGCGGCGACGTCGGCGATCGCACCGGCGAGCGCGTCGGCCAGCGGCCGGTCGGCGACACCGGCGTTGCCGAGCAGCCGGGCGCCGAGCTGGTGCACGTACCAGGGGGTGCCGTGCCGGCAGCCGGTCCCGCCGGCCTCGGACAGCCCGTCGAGCACCACCGCGACACCGGCCGGCGAGGCCGCTGCCCAGTCCTCATTACGCCCGTCGGGCCGGCCGGACTCGCTGGCAACGCTGGCTCGCACGGCTCTCCCCCGATCGGCTGCTCAGGTCGGTGCCGGCCGCCGGGATCCGGCGTCAGGCGGTCTGGAACGACCGCTTCGACAGTCCCATGAAATAGCCGTCGATGGTGGTGGTAACCGGTTTGTCGGGTTGTTCGGCCGCGCCGAGGGTGACGAACAGCGGCGTGTAGTGCTCGACCGTCGGGTGCGCGTACGGCATTCCGGGCGCCTTGTGCGCGTAGTCGGCCAGCGTCTCGACGTCGCCGCGGGCCAGCGCGTCGGCGGCCCACGCGTCGAAGTCCCGCGACCAGCCCGGCGGCCCCGCGGTGCCCTCGACGTCGGCGCGGCGCAGGAACGGCAACCCGTGCGTCATGAATCCCGAGCCGACGACGAGCACCCCCTCGTCGCGCAGCGGCCGCAGCCGCCGGCCGAGTTCGAGCAGCCGGTGCGGGTCGTGGGTGGGCAGGCTCAACTGGAGTACGGGCACGTCGCCGTCGGGGTACATCACCTTCAGCGGCACCCACGCCCCGTGGTCGAGCCCTCGCCCGCGATGCTCGTGCACCGGCTCGGTGTCGGGCATCGCGGCGGCCACCCGCCTGGCCAACGCGGTCGCGTCCGGCGTGGCGTACGTCATCTCGTAGTAGCGACGGGCGAAGCCGCCGAAGTCGTAGACGAGCGGGGTGCCGGCGGCGGAACTGGACAGGCTCAGCGGGGCCGACTCCCAGTGTGCGCTGACGATGAGGATCGCCTTCGGCTTCGGCAGCCGGTGCGCCCAGCCGAAGAGCTGCGCCATCCATTCGGTGTCCTCGAACAGCGGCGGGGCGCCGTGGCTGAGGTAGAGCGTGGGCAACGGGCCGTCGGCCGGGATCCAGGTGTGCTGGGCACGGCTGGCCGGGACCGCGGCGGCCAGGTGCCGGTCGAGCGGGTAGGTGACCACCCGCCCACGATAGCCCCATCTAATTGAACCCTCAACCTCCACCTTGATCCCCGTGATCAGGGATTGGGTCGCGCGTGTCGTCGGCGCGTCGGGCCGCGGACTCCCTGATCACCGGGATCTTGTACGGCGCCGGGTGCGGTGGCCCGCCGCGGGTCCCGCCGCGGACGCGACCCGCCATTGCTCTCGGGTCCCACCCGTGAACGCGGCCCGGCATGTTGACGGGTGGGAACCGTGGACGCGGCCGACGTGTTCCCGGGTCCCGTGGACGCCGGCCGACGTGTTCCCGGGTCCCGCCGCGGACGCCGTGTATGCGCGCGCCCGAGGGGTAGTCGATACCCCATGACCGCCGATCTGTCCGCCGCGCGCCCGTACCTGAAGGGGCTGGAGTTTCCGGCCAGCCGCCAGGAGATGATCCGTTACGCCCAGCGCAACGGAGCCGACCACCCGGTCCTCGACCTGCTGCGCACGCTGCCGGACACGGACTACAAGACCTCCAGCGAGTTCACCGATCTGCCCGACCACCCGTGACCCGCTGCGGCGCTCGCCCGCCCAGTGGTCGCCAGCGGTCCGCCGCCATGATCATTTGCGGTTCAGACACTCCTGGTACGGCGTGGCGAGCACCTGAACCGCAAACGATCGAGCCCGCGCAGCGAAGGGTGCGTCTTCGCGGGTCGCCCGCCCGACAAGGAGATGTTGATCTGGGCGGGAGAGACCTTATCCACCCCGGGTAAGGTCTCTCCCGCCCAGATCAACAGCAACGGCTGGCTGCAGGACCGTCAATTGAACGGCCTCGTCGCCACGTTCTGCCTCGGCCGGGCCGGGCAGTCCGACGCGAATGGCCTCGCACATGCTCGAGCGGTGACCGCATGCGAGCGGCGGATCTAGAACGTTTGTTGTCCCGGGGACGACAACAAACGTTCTACATCGACCGGAGTAAGCGGTCGGCGGGATGCCCGACGGCACGGAGGACCGGGCCGAGCCGCGTCCCACCGCGTACCCGCGCAGTCGTCCCACCCACAGGCGTCCCACCGCGCAGCCGTACAGCTTGGCACTGTGCAGCCGCCCCGCGAGCAGCCACCCCGACACACTGGACGCGCTCGTCGCTCTCGCCGCTCTCGACGCAAAGTCCCACTCGTCGCGCCGGCCACGCCCGCCGCACCCGCCGCACCCGCCGCACCCGCCGCACTCGACGCGCGATCGAGGAGCAACCGTGCCCGTTTCGGGCCGTTTGTGGCTCAACTACTCCTTGATCAACGCTGAGGGGCAAGGCGGCGGGCGCGGGGAGTGCGGACAGCGGGCGCGGTGCGCTCCGCGCATGTCCGGGAGGGCGGGCAGAACCCGGGGGCGGGCGGCGGGCGCGAGGGCGCGGGCGAGTGCGCGGGGGGCGGCGGCGGGGCAAGGGCGCGGGCGTGGGCGAGGGCGCCGGGGGGGCGCCGGGGGGCCGGCCTCGGGGCGGGTGGCCGGGTGGCCGGGTGGCGGGGTGGGGTGGCGGGATCAGGGGTGGGTTGCCTGCTCGGCCAGTTCGACGGCGTTGCGGAAGAGCATCGCGACCGTGGTCGGGCCGACGCCGCCGACCCGGGGCGTGATCGCTCCGGCCACCGCCTCGCACGCCTCGTCGACGTCGGGCAGCAGGCGACGGCCCTCGTAGCGGACCCCGCCTCCGACGACGACCGCACCGGGCCGGATGTGCTCCGGGCGCAGGATGCCGGGTACGCCGACCGCGGCGATGACGATGTCGGCCCGGCGGGTGTGCCGCGCCCAGTCCGGTACCCCGCTGTGCACGACGGTGACCGCCGCGTCGGCGGTGGCCCGCTTCTGGGCCAGCAGCATCGCCAGCGGCCGGCCGAGTGTGGTGCCCCGGCCGAGCACGACGACGTCGCGGCCGGCGACCGGCACGCCGTGGAAGGCGAGCAGCGCCTCGATGCCGGCGGGCGTGCACGGCACCGGGCCGGGAAGTCCGGCGGCGAGCCGGCCGAGGCTGGTCGGGTGCAGGCCGTCGACGTCCTTGGCGGGGTCGATGCGCAGCAGCGCCCGCGCGTAGTCGAGGTGGGCCGGGATCGGGTGCTGGACCAGGATCGCGTGTACGGCCGGGTCGGCGTTGAGCGAGTCGATCGCGGCGGCCAGGTCGGCCGTGGAGGCGTCGGCGGGCAGGTGCAGGTGCGGTGACGCGAAGCCGAGGTCGGCGGCTCGTTGCTGCTTCATCCGGATGTAGCCGGCGCTCGCCGGGTCGTCGCCGACCAGGACGGTGGCCAGCGCGGGCACCGTACCGGCGGCCCGCAGGGCGGCGACCCGGTCGGTGACCTCGGCGTAGACGGCTTCGGCGACGGGTGCGCCGGGCAGCGGACGGGCGGTGGTGGTGGTGACCTGTTCGGACACGGGCGGGGACCTCTCGACGATGGTCGGTCCCGGTGCCCAGGCGTACGGCGCGCGGAGTGGTTCGGCGCGGCCGCTCCCCCGTGGTGATCCACCCCGGCCCCCGGTCGGGCGCCGTCGCCAGTCACGGTCCGCCCGTCCACCTTAGTCCCCGCCCGGGCGGCCCCGGCGGGGCGACAGGTGATCGTCTGCGGTCACGGCACTCGACACGCCGTTCCAGCGCCGCCCGAACCGCAGACGATCACCGGAACGCGCCTGCACGCACCCCGGCAGCCCCACCCGGGTGCCGGTGAGCCCCGCCCCGGTCAGGGGATGATGGCCGCGAGTTCGGTGGGCATGTCGCTCTTCACGTCCTGCCACTCGCCCTCGGTGACGTGCCGGTGCAGCGCCTGCAGCGTGGTCTGCACCAGCAGTTCGGCGCCGCCCGGCAGGTCGCGGCGGAAGTCCTGGCGGACCCGGTCGAGGAACTCCTCGCGGCCCATCTTCATCGGCACCGCGGCCGGGTCCCAGCCCTCGTAGTACAGGCCCCGGACGATCAGCGGCAGCTGCGCGGCGAACTCCGCGCTCTCCTGCACCGGCAGGCGGTCACGCAGCACGTGCAGGACCGACCGGAGTGCGGCGTACGACTGGGCGCGGCGTTCCTTCGGCCACCCGTACGCCTCTTCGATCTCCTTCAGGATGAGGTTGAGCTTGTCCATCGAGGTGTCGATGGCGGCTTGCGGCGTCTTGCTCATCGCGGCACCACTCCTCTCTCCGGCGACGGCGACCCGGGTGCCACCGGCCGTCGCCAGCCTCCCCCGGCGCCGGGTGAGCCCGCCTCACCCGGCCCGGACGAACCGGGCCGGGATCAGCCGGCGAGCAGTTCGGTGAGGGTACGCGCGTTGCGCTGGGCGAAGTCGCGGTAGCAGTTGTTCATCAGCACGTGGGTCCGGTCGGCCGAGTCGGCGAGTTCGCGCAGTTTCGGCGCCCAGTCGCGCAACTCCCGGTCGGAGTAGTCGTAGCCGAACTTCTCGTGGATGTCGCGGCTGGTCCACTTGTCGCTGTGGCCGTGGAACCGGACGACGGCGAGGTCGGCGGTGGCGGCGAGCACCGGCGGCACCGACGACCGGTGGCCCTGCGGCATGTCGACGGCCACGTACGGCAGCCGGTGCCCGCGCAGGAAGTCCAGCGTCTCGTCGCGGTTGGCGCCCTTGAACCAGGATTCGTGCCGGAACTCGAAGACCGCCCGGAGCGGGCGGCAGCGGTCGCGTACCTCGACCAGGTATTCCTTGTGGGCGCGGGAGATGGCGTACCAGGGTGGGAACTGGAAGAGGACGGCGCCGAGCTTGCCGGCGTCGGCCAGCGGATCGAGCGCGGACAGGAACCGGGTCCAGATCTCCTCGTACGTCTGCGGGGGCAGGTCGTCCGGATAGACGTTGCGCTTGTCGGTCTGCGGCCGCAGGTCCTTGTAGATCGCCGACACCTTCGTCGGGTGGCCGGTGAGCAGGCTGAACGCCTTGATGTTGAACGTGAACGCCGCCGGCGTGCGGGCAGCCCACAACTGCGCTGTCCGCTCCGCCGGCGGCGAATAGTACGTCGCGTCCACCTCGACGATCGGGAACCTGCCGGCGTAGTACGCCAGCCGCTTCTCGGGTGTGTCGGCCGAGGCCGGGTACCAGCCCGAGTCGAGCAGGGTGCGGTCGGTCCAGGAGGCGGTACCGACCAGGATGTCACCCACGACGGGTGACGGGGCTCAGGCGGCCCGCCGTTCGCGGGTCTGCTTGCACTTCACGCAGGTGGTCGCCGACGGGTAGATCTCCAGCCGTTCGACCGGGATGGGCTCGGTGCAGCCCTCGCACCGGCCGTACGTGCCCTCGGCCAGGCGGCTCAGGGCGTGCTCGTACTGGGCCCGGCGGTCCAGGATGGTCCGCAGCAGGGACTGTGCGGTGTCCCGCTCCGCGGTCTTGGTACCGCTGTCGGCCTGGTCGTCGCCGGCCGTGTCGCCGACCTCGACCAGTCGGAGCACCTGGCTCTGCGCGACCGCCTCCTCGTATTCGTTGGTCAGCTCGTCGTGACGAGCCTGCAGCGAGAGTCGGATCTGGTCGACGTCGACCTGGCGCGTGCCGACCGCTTCGTTGACGAGCATGCGCTGCCTGGCCTTTCAGGAGAAGTGACGGTGACCGGTCGGGTGCGTGCACCGTTGACCACCTTGAGCCGGCGGGATACCCCGGCCCGAGCTCCGCCAAACCACTCCGGCGGAAGATCCACCCGGTCAGGTGGGCTCGACCAGGGCCGGGTGGCGCGGGTCGTCCATCCGTACGACGACGTCGGCGAACGACTGCGGTGCCACCTCGTCGGCGTACCGGGCGTAGGCGGGCAGCGTCCACGCCTCGTCGGCGGCGGTGCGCCGGGCGAGGGCGGCCGCCGACAGGACCAGGTGGACGGAGAAGTCGAACGGCAGGCCGCCGCCGAGCAGGAGGGCGCCGCTGACGACGACGATCCCGCCGGGTGGCAGGGTCGCGTAGTCGGCGCGGCTGGCCCGGTCGGTCTCGGCGTTCCACAGCGACGGCAGGATCCGGCCGGTGCCGTCCGGGCCGGCGGGGTCGAGCACCTCGCGGCGCAGCCCGGCCTCGTCGAGCCAGCCCCAGTAGAACGAGTCCGGGTTGGTGCGGCCCTGCTCGTAGCGCAGGGAGGCGGGGCGCAGGAAGTCGCCGGCGGCCACCCGCAGCGTCGGCCGGCCCCGGGCCCGCAGCGGGTCGACCAGCGCGTCGGCGAGCCGGTCGGGTGCGGCGGCGGGCGCGCCGTCGACGGCGACCCGCAGCCGGTGGCCGGGGTGCTCGTCGGCGAGCCGGTCGACGAGTTCGTCGACGAGCCGCACCGGCGCGATGGGACGTACGTTCAGGATGGTCAGCCGTTGTGGTCGATGGTGATCGGGGCGTCGTCGGCGAGGCGGTAGCCGACACCGTAGACGGTCGTCACGAGCGGCACCCGCTCGCCGATCTTCACCCGCAGCCGTCGGATGTGGACGTCGACGGTCCGTTCGCCGGTCTGCGCGTATCCCCACACCGCGTCGAGCAGTTGCTGGCGGGTGAAGACCCGCCGGGGGTGCGCGACGAGGTGGTGCAGGAGGTCGAACTCCAGCTTGGTCAGCGGCAGCGGCTCACCGTCGAGCATGACGGTCCGCGAGGCGAGCATCAGGTGCAGGCCGGGGCCGGGTGCCGGGCTGGGCGGGGCCGCGCGTACGGGCCGGCGCGGGGCGACCACGTCGACCCGCGGCTCGCCGGCGACCACGACGTTGACCGCGCCGTCGCCGCTGGCCAGCAACTCCCGGGCGGCGTCGAGCAGCCGCCGGGCCGGCGGCGTCAGCGCCTCCTCGTTGGCGAGCGGGATCGACAGGGTCACCGTCAGCGCGGGACCGGCCGTACCGGTGGAAGCGGCTGGACCGGCGGGGCCGCCGGCCGGTGGGCTGCCGGCGCTCGCCGAGCTGGCGGGCCGGCGGGAGGCCGCCGGTGGGCGGCCCGGACCTGCCGGTTGCGGCATGTGCCATCCGGCACGCGATGGTGCGGGGCTGACCGACATGGTCCTCCTTGCGGGTCCGAACGTCGGGTGCGCCGCAGGGACCTCCCCCAAGGCACGAACCGATGCTTCCGGCCACCGAAGCAGCGGTCAAGGGTCTTCGGCGTTGCGGGAATGTGACAAACAACCGACACACGGGAATCGATTGCTCGCTCTGCGTACCGAGGACGGGAAAATAGTAGCGGGCCGGGAGGATGGTCCGATGCCTGGGGTACTAACCGGATTCGCGACCATCTGGGCGGTCACCGCCCTCGGATATCTCGTCGGGCGGCGCGACCTGCTCGGTCCGCACGGCGCCGAGGTGCTGGCCCGGCTCGCCTTCTACGTGGCGACGCCGGCCCTGCTGTTCGTCACGCTGGCCGGAGCGTCACCGGGCGACGTGCTCACGCCCGCGCTCGCCGCGTTCGTCGCCAGCACGCTCGCCGTCGCCGCGGCGTATGCGCTGGTCGCCCGGCTGTGGTGGCGCCGCGACGCCGGGCAGGTGACGATCGGCACCCTGGCCGCGTCGTACGTCAACGCCGGCAACCTCGGCATCCCGATCGCCGCGTACGTCCTTCGCGACGTGTCGTTCATCGCACCGGTGCTGCTCTTCCAGGTGCTGCTGGCCGCCCCGTTGGCGCTCGCCGTGCTCGACGTGACCACGACCGGCCGGCGCCCGTCGCCCCGGCGGCTCCTGCTGATGCCGGTCCGCAACCCGGTGATGCTCGCCTCCGCGCTCGGGCTGCTCGTGTCGGCGGTCGGGTGGCGGCCGCCCGAAGCCCTGCTGGCCCCGGTCGAGGTGGTCGGCTCGGCGGCCGTACCGCTGGCCCTGATCGCGCTGGGCGTGTCGCTGCCGGGCAGCAAGCCGTTCGCGCCGGCCGACGACACCCGCGACCGCTACCTGGCCGTCGCGCTGAAGGTGCTGGTGCAGCCGCTGGTGGCGTACGTCGTCGCCCGGTACGCCCTCGGCCTTTCCGGGCCGGCGTTGCTGGCCGCGGTCGTCACCTCCGCCCTGCCGACCGCGCAGAACGTGTTCGTGTTCGCGACCCGCTACCGGCGGTCGGCGGGCCTGGCCCGCGACACCGTGGTGCTGTCGACGCTCGCCGGCGCGGTCACGCTGGCCCTGGCGGCCGCCTGGCTGGCCTGACTGTGAGCATGGCGGGGTCGGTTCACGCCCCGTGCCGGATGTGCACCCGGGCCTCGTCGGCGAGACGGTAGCCCACCCCGTACACGGTGGTCACCAGTGGCACCCGCTCGCCGATCTTGGCGCGCAGCCGGCGGACGTGCACGTCGACGGTGCGGGCCACGGCGTGGTCGTAGCCCCACACGCTGTTGAGCAACTGGAGGCGGGTGAAGACCCGGCGTGGGTGCTCGGCGAGGAACAGCAGCAGGTCGAACTCGAGCCGGGTAAGCGGCACCTCGGCGCCGGCCCGGGTCACCACCCGCGACGAGGCGAAGACGCGCAGCACCTCCGGGTCGTCGTCGGCGGGCTCCGGCCCGGCCCCGACCGTCGGGTCGGCGTCGTCGGCGCCGGTCACCGGACGGGGCGGGAGCGCGCCGGCCGGCCGGTCCTGCGGGTGCGGCGCCACGGTCACCGTGCCGCCACCGCGCTCGACCAGGTCACGGACCATCTCCAGGAGCTGGGTGGCCTCCGGCGAGGTGCCGCCGGCGCCGAGGCTGATGTCGACGGTCACGGTCAGGGCCGCCAGGGTGTCCCGCTCCCGCTGCGGTGGCGCCTCCGGCGGCGTGGCCGGGCGGCGCCGGGACAGCGCCGGGCGGGGGTGGCCGGGCGACTGGGTCGCGCGTGGGGAGATCGCGGTGACCGTCATGGGTCCTCCTCGGTGGTGGTGACCCCTCGCGGGATGGCGCGGGAGATCAGGTGTTCACCCCTGCGGCGGTCGCCGCGGGTGCAACGGTCAGGTGCGCGTAGATGTCGGTCGGCCCGAACGCCGGCAGCCCGGCGATCCGCCAGGCGGCGAACCCGCCGGCGATGTCGGTGGCCAGGTGCAGCCCCAGGTCCTGGAGCGAGGCGGCGGCCAGGGACGAGGTGTAGCCCTCCTGGCAGAAGACCACCACCGGCAGGTCGTACCGGTCGGCGACCGGCAGCCGGGCGCCGCTGCGCGGGTCGAAGCGCCACTCCAGGACGTTGCGCTCGACGACGAGCGCACCCGGGATCGTGCCGTGGGCGGCCCGCTGGGCGGCCGGCCGGATGTCGACGAGGACCGCGCCGCCCCGGTGGGCGAGGTGGGCGGTCTCCGGGTCCATCCGGTGCAGCCGGGTCCGGGCCTGTTCGAGGATCTGGTCGATGCCGCGGGCACCGGCCGGTGGCCGGGCCGGACAGTTCAGGTCGGGGGTCTTCTGCCGGACGCTCACTTGTCTGCGCCTTTCTCGCGGGCTGTCGTCACCAGGAGACGCCGGCCATCTCCACCTCGGCCACCCGCAGCCGGCCGCCGGCGAGACGGTAGCGGGTCATGGTGCGCAGGGCCGGACCGTAGACGTGCAGGCTGACGGCCGGCTCGTCGTCGCGGTTGGCGACCCGGTGCACGTGGTGCGCGCCGAACCGGCGCCCGGCGCCGGCCGGCAGCCGGGCGGGCCGCAGCCGGCCGCCGGCGACGACCTCCTCGGTCAGGGTGCCCGACACCACGACGAAGGCGCCCGAAGAGCCGCCGTGGTCGTGCAGGTCGGTGTGCTGGCCGGGCAGCCAGGTCAGCAGCCAGACCTCGTGGTCGTCGGCGACGGCGAGCCGGTGGTACCAGCGGTCGACCGGGTCGAAGTGGGGTCGTACCGGCCAGGACGCCGGGTCGGCCGCGTGGCGCCGGGCGACCGCGTGCAGGTCGGTCGGGGCCGGGGAGGTGAGAGTCATGAACCAGTCCTCGCGGTTCTCGTGCGGTGCAACCGCGCTCCAGACTAGCCCAGAAAACCTATAGGTTTGATAGGTAATTCCAAGGGGTGGGACGCCGTGGGGGTGGCCACCGGCGGTGGCCACCCCCACTGTCGAGCGCTACGCCGGGCCGGTCAGACGCCGCCCTCCGCCAGCGTCACCGTCAACGGCTGGAAGCCGGCGCCGGTCACGTCGATCCCGTCCGCCCGGACCGCGTCCAGCGCCCGGCGCACGTAGTCGTTGGTGTACGCCAGCCCCTCGGGCTGCTTCGTCAGCACCGTCTGACCGTCCTGGTTGCGCGTGGTCAGCGACAGGTCGACGGTCGCGTTCCACGCCGCCTCGTCGATGACGCCGATGCCGTTCGGCGCCGGCCACACCAGCTTGTTCGCCTCGTTCGTCTGCCACAGCTGGTGGCTCGCCCCCAGCTTGGCGCCCTTGGCCACGACCATGTCCCGGCACTGCTCGGGATTGTCCCGGCAGTACGCCCAGCCCTTGATCGTGCCGCTGAGGAACCGGACCGCGACATCCTGGTAGGCCGCGTCGTCGAGCCGGGCCGTGTTGGCCCACAGCGCGTCCTGGAGCATCGCCGTGCCGACCACGTTCCAGTCCAGCACCGTGAACGCCGACGGCTGGTAGAGCTGCCCGGTCGCCGGGTCCTTCGCCTCCAGCAACTGGGCGTACTCGTTGTAGCTCATCGCCTGTGCGGCGTCGATGTCGCCGCGCAGCAGCGCCTGCATGTCGAACTGCTGCTGCACCAGGGTGACGTCCCGGCCCGGGTCGAGGCCGGCCTTCGTCATGCCGGCGAACAGCTCGAACTCGTTGCCGAAGCCCCAGTTGCCGACCTTCTTGCCCTTCAGGTCGGCCGGCGTACGGATGTTCTTGTCGGCGAAACTCACCTGGTAGGTGCCGGACCGCTGGAAGATCTGGCCGATGTTGGTGATGCCGGCACCCTGCTCGCGCGAGGCCAGCGCCTTGGGTACCCAGGCCACCGCGAAGTCGGCGTTGCCCTGGGCGAGGACGGTCTGCGGCACGATGTCGACGCCGCCCTCGAGGATCTCGACGTCGAGACCCTCCTCCTTGTAGAAGCCCCGGTCGACGGCGGCGATGTAGCCGGCGAACTGGGCCTGCACGAACCACTGCAACTGCAACTTGACCTTGGTCAGGCCGCCGCTCGTGGTGGGTGCCGCGGGGCCGTTGTCGGCCGTACCGCAGCCGGCGAGTACGGCGCACATCAGTAGACCGGCGACCAGCCGCCGGGTGTTGGAACTCATCGGTCCTCCGACTGTTGGGGGTTCGACCGCCGGCCGCCGGGGGTGGCGGACCGGGCGGGCAGGTGCGGAGCGGGTCCGCTCAACCGGGCCGCCGCGCGCGCCACGGCGTCGCGAGACGTTCCAGGCCGAGTGCGACGAGATAGAAGACGAGCCCGAGTACGCACGCGCCGACCACGAAGGCCCAGGCCCGCGGGTACGCGGTGAGCGCCGCCGCCGAGGTGATCCGGGAACCGAGGCCGTCCTGGAGACCGCCGAAGTATTCCGCGACCACCGCCGCGATGACCGCCAGGGAGGAGGCCTGGCGCAGTCCGGTGAAGACGAACGGCAGCGCGCCGGGCAGCCGGACCAGCCGGGTGAAGGTCCAGCCCCGCACCGCGTAGCTGTCCATCAGTTCCCGGTGCGTCGGGTCGACCAGGCGCAGCCCGCGCGACGTGTTGACGAACACGGGGAAGAACACCACGATCGCGACCACCAGCCGCCGGGGGATGCTGCTGGTGGACTCGAACATGTTGTTGAGGATCGGGGCGAGCGCGATGATCGGCAGCGCGTTGAGCGCGGCCGCCACCGGCACCGACACCTCGCCCAGGAAACGGAACCGGCCGGCCAGCATCGCGGCGAGGATGCCGACCACGGCCCCGGCGAGCAGGCCGACCAGGGCGTTGGCGCCACTGGCCAGACCGGCCTGCCAGATGACGGCGAGGTTGCCGCCGAACTCCCTCCCGATCGCCGACGGCGCCGGCAGGATGAACGGCGCCACCCGGCCGAGCACGACGGTCGCCTCCCACAGCAGGAGCCCGCCGACGCCGAAGATCAGCGGCGGCAGGACCGTACCCAGCGGGCCGCGGCCGGACCGGCGGCGCCGGGACGCGGCGACCGGCGCGGCCGGATCGGCGGCCACCACCGGGTCGACGGTGCTGGTCACCGCTCCCCCACCGGCGTCGCCGGACCGGCCGCGGCGGGTACGGCACCGTCCGCCGGGCCACCGCGCAGCGCCCGCCGGACCCGGGTGATACCGGCGAAGAACTCCTCGGACTGCCGGGTCGCCTCCCCACGCGGGCCGAGATCGACCTCGACCACCTCGGTGATCCGCCCCGGCCGGGCCGACATCACCACCACCCGGTCGGACAGGTAGACCGCCTCCGGGATCGAGTGCGTGACGAAGATCGTGGTGGTGCCGGTGCTGGCACAGATCCGCAACAGCTCGTCCTGCAACCGTTCCCGGGTCATCTCGTCGAGCGCGCCGAACGGCTCGTCCATCAGCAGCAGCGGCGGATGCACGGCGAGGGCCCGCGCGATCGCCACCCGCTGCTGCATGCCGCCGGACAACTGGGCCGGATAGTGGTCGGCGAAGTCGGCGAGACCGACCAGGTCGAGCATCTCCCGGGCCCGTTCCCGGCGCTCGCGGCGGCCGGTGCCACGCAGTTCCAGCGGCAGTTCCACGTTGCGCGCCACGGTCCGCCACTCGAAGAGCCCGGCCTGCTGGAAGGCGATGCCGTACTCCTGGTCGAGGCGGGCCGTCCGGGCCGGCTTACCGGCGACGGTCACCGTACCGGTCGTCGGCGCGACCAGGTCGGCGACCAGCCGCAGCAGGGTCGACTTGCCGCAGCCGGACGGGCCGATCAGCGAGACGAAGCCACCCCGGCCGACGGTGAGATCGACGCCGGTCAGGGCGGTCACCTCGTCGGGGCGGCCCGGGTTGAACACCTTGGTCACGCCGGTCAGCGCGACAGCGGTCTCGGTCACGGCGTCACCTCGCTCCGCTCGGCACCGCCGTGCCATCCACTGAGCCAACCGGTTCCCTCGCTCCGCTCGGTCACGGGAAAACCTTCCGCTGTCGGGACAACAGGAACTCCAGCGCGCCGACGACGGCCGCGACCACCAGCCCGAGCAGCGCCGCGCCGATCATCGCGGTATAGACCTTCGCCGGGTCGGCGGTCGCCTCCCGCGAGTACTCGATCACCAGCCGGCCGATGCCGCCCCGGGTACCGGTCGAGATCTCGCCGACCACGGCGCCGACGACCGCAGCGGCGCCGGCCAGCCGCAGCGCCGGGAACAGGTACGGCAGCGACGCCGGCAACCGGAGCTTGACCAGGGTCCGCCACCAGCCGGCCGCGTAGCTGTGCATCAGTTCCTCGGCGATCGGCGCCGGCGACTGCAACCCGCGCAGCATCCCGACCGCGACCGGGAAGAACGCCAGGTACGAGGCGATCGTGGCGACCGACATCCACGGCTGCCACGGGTACGCCCCCAGCGACAGCCCGCCGCCCCAGCCGGCGATGACCGGGGCGAGCGCGATCAGCGGCACCGTCTGCGACAGCACCACGTACGGCAGCAGCCCCCGCTCGACCACCCGCAGCCGCTGCATCAGCACCGCGAGCAGCAGCCCCACCAGTGCCCCGAGTCCGAACCCGACCGCCACCGACCGCAGCGTGAACAGGCACGCCGACAGCACGACCAGGCCGATCGGGTCGCCGCCGGCGAGTTCCGGGTCGGCGAACCGGCCGACGATGTCGGCGACGTGCGGCATCGCCGCGTCGTCGGCCCGGGGCAGCAGCCGTACCCCGAGCACCACCGTCCCGTCCGGGTCACCGACCGCCTTGTAGCCCTCCCACAGCAGCACCCCGACGACCAGCGCCCCGACGACGCCCAGGGCCACCCGCGCCCGGCGCCGCCAGGTCTGTCCGAGACTCACGCGGCGACCTCGCTACGCTCGGCCGCCGCGTGCCAACCACCGAGCCCGATGGTTCGCCCGCCACGCTCGCTCACGCTGCCGCCGGGGTGGGCTTCGGCGTCTCGCCGCGCAGGGCCGGGATGACGTGCTCGCCGTACGCGGCGAGGGTGTGCTCCTTGTCGTCGTGCTGGAGGTAGACGGCGAACTGGTCGACGCCGAGTTCGCGCAGCACCCGCAACTTCTCCAGGTGCGCCTCGACCGGGCCGAGGACGCAGAACCGGTCGACGATCTCGTCCGGCACGAAGTCGGTGTGGCTGTTGCCGGCCCGGCCGTGCTCGGCGTAGTCGTAGCCCTGCCGGCCCCGGATGTAGTCGGTGAGCGCCGGCGGTACCGCGCCGCTGGCGCCGTACCGGGCGACGATGTCGGCGACGTGGTTGCCGACCATGCCGCCGAACCAGCGGGTCTGGTCGCGCTGGTGGGCCAGGTCGTCGCCGACGTAGGCGGGCGCGGCCACGCAGAACTTGATCGCGGCCGGGTCGCGGCCGGCCCGCTCCGCCGCGGAACGCACCGTGGAGATCATCCAGGCGGCGAGATCGGGGTCGGCGAGTTGCAGGATGTAACCGTCGCCGACCTCACCGGTCAGGGCCAGCGCCCGCGGCCCGTACGCGGCGACCCACACCTCCAGTTCGCCGCCGGCCGCCCACGGGAAGTGCACCTGCGCCCCCCGGTAGGTGGCGGCCCGCCCGTTGGCGAGGTCGCGGATGACGTTGACGCTGTCCCGCAGTTCGGCGATGGTCGTCGGCTGGTAGCCCAGCGTCCGCAGCGCCGAGTCGCCCCGGCCGATGCCGCAGACGGTGCGGTTGCCGTACATCTCGTTGAGGGTGGCGAACAGCGACGCGGTCACCGTCACGTCCCGGGTGCCGGGGTTGGTGACCATCGGCCCGACCATGACCCGGGAGGTCTCGGCCAGGATCTGCGAGTAGATGACGAACGGCTCCTGCCACAGCAGGTGCGAGTCGAACGTCCACACGTGGCTGAAGCCGGCCGCCTCGGCCTGCCGGGCCAGCCGGACGACCTCGCGGGCGGGCGGGTCGCACTGGAACACGACACCGATGTCCATGATGTTCAACTCCCCCGGGCTCAGACGAGGTACGACGACAGGCCGCGGGGCAGGTAGCGGCCGTGGCCCCTGCGGCCGTGGTAGGCGCCGCCGGCGACGACGACGGTGCCCCGGGAGATCACGGTGTCGACCTTGCCGGCGATCTCGTACCCCTCGTACGCCGAGTGGTCCATGTTCATGTGGTGGGTCTCGACGCTGATCCGGGTCCGGCCGGCCGGGTCGTAGAGCACGATGTCGGCGTCGGAGCCGGGGGCGATGACGCCCTTGCGCGGGTAGAGGCCGAACATCCGGGCCGGCGTGGTGGAGATCGTCTCGACCCAGCGTTCCAGCGACAGCTTGCCGTCGACGACGCCCTGGTAGACCAGGTCGACCCGGTGCTCGACACCGCCGATCCCGTTGGGGATCTTGGAGAAGTCGCCGAGGCCGAGCTCCTTCTGGTCCTTGAAGCAGAACGGGCAGTGGTCGGTGGAGACGATCGCCAGGTCGTTGCTGCGCAGGCCCTTCCACAGGTCGCGGTGGTGGTGTTCCTTGCCGCTGCGCAGCGGGGTGGAGCAGACCCACTTGGCGCCCTCGAAGCCGGGCGCGCCGAGCTGGTCCTCCAGCGTCAGGTAGAGGTACTGCGGGCAGGTCTCGGCGAAGACGTTGCGGCCGGCGTCGCGGGCCGCGGCGACCTGTTCCAGGGCCTGGCTGGCCGACAGGTGCACGATGTAGAGCGGGCAGTCCTGGGCCACCTCGGCGAGCCGGATGGCCCGGTGGGTCGCCTCGGCCTCCATCGCCTCGGGTCGGGTCAGCCCGTGGTGGACCGGGTCGGTCTCGCCGCGGGACAGGGCCTGCTGGACGAGCACGTCGATCGCGATGCCGTTCTCGGCGTGCATCATGATCATCGCGCCGTTGTCGCGGGCCTTCTGCATCGCCCGCAGGATCTGGCCGTCGTCGGAGTAGAACACCCCCGGGTACGCCATGAACAGCTTGAAGCTGGAGATGCCCTCGTCGGTGACGAGCTGGTCCATCGCCTTGAGCGAGTCGTCGTCGACGCCGCCGAGGATCATGTGGAAGGCGTAGTCGACGTGGCAGTTGCCCTCGGCCTTGGCGTGCCAGGCGGCGAGCCCGTCCTGCACCACCTCGCCGGTGCGCTGCACGGCGAAGTCGATGATGGTGGTGGTGCCGCCGAAGGCCGCCGCCCGGGTGCCGGTGTCGAAGGTGTCCGAGGCGTTGGTGCCGCCGAACGGCAGCTCCATGTGGGTGTGCGCGTCGATCCCGCCCGGGATGACGTACTTGCCGGTGGCGTCGACGGTCTCGACGCCGTCGGGGCCGCCGCCCGGAACGAACAGCGCGGCGATCTTCTCGCCCTCGACGAGCACGTCGGCGGGGTACGAGCCGCTCGGGCCGACGACGGTGCCGCCGGTGATCAGCAGGGACATGGTGGTCGGCTCCCTTACGGCTTGACGAGGCTGTCGTAGGCGTCCGGGCGGCGGTCGCGGTAGAACGCCCACCGGTCGCGTACCTCGTCGAGCAGGCCCATGTCGAGGTCGCGCACGATCAGTTCCGGGTTGTGGTCGTCGCCGACCTCGCCGACGAACTTGCCCTCGGGGTCGACGAAGTACGACGTGCCGTAGAAGTCGTTGTCGCCGAGTTCCTCGACGCCGGTGCGGTTGATCGCGCCGATGAAGTACTCGTTGGCGACCGCGCTGGCCGGCTGCTCCAGCTTCCACAGGTAGGCCGACAGGCCGCGACTGGTCGCCGACGGATTGAAGACGATCTTGGCGCCGGCCAGGCCGAGCGCGCGCCAGCCCTCCGGGAAATGCCGGTCGTAGCAGATGTAGACGCCGATGCGGCCGACCGCGGTGTCGAAGGTGGGGTATCCGAGGTTGCCGGGGCGGAAGTAGAACTTCTCCCAGAAGCCTTTGACCTGCGGAATGTGGGTCTTCCGGTATTTACCGAGGTAGCTGCCGTCGGCGTCGACCACGGCCGCGGTGTTGTAGAGGACGCCGGGCTGTTCCTGCTCGTACATCGGCAGCACCATGACCATGCCCAACTCGGCGGCGAGGGCCTGGAACCGCTCGGTGGTCGGGCCGGGCACCGACTCGGCGTACGAGTAGAACTCCTTGTCCTGCACCTGGCAGAAGTACGGGCCGTAGAACAGTTCCTGGAAGCAGATGACCCTGGCACCCTGGGCGGCCGCCTGGCGGGCGTACTCCTCATGGGCCTTGATCATCGACTCCTTGTCACCGGTCCAGTTCGTCTGCACGATCGCGGCACGGACGATGTCCGCCATGACCAATCCCTCCTCGTCGCCGCGTCGTCGCGGCGCTCGTCGGCGTGGAGCTTTTTTCGGACCTTGTGGATTTCCGGACGGATGGCGTAGGACTTTAGTGACACAAGTCCGGGTGGACAATAACCAATTCGTTACGGCGGATTGCGGAGAAGTAACATGCTGCAGCTCATCGCCGAAGCGGTCAACGACCGTACCGCCCGTGGGATCGCCGCGGCGGTGAGCCGTCTGGTGCGCGACGGCACGCTGCCCGCCGGCACCCGCCTGCCGACGGTCCGCGTCGTCGCCCGCGAACTCGGGATCAGCCCCACCACGGTCAGCGAGGCGTGGCGCTCGCTGGCCGGTGCCGGCGCGATCCAGACCCGGGGGCGCTCCGGCACCTACGTCCTCGCCCCGATCCGGCCCCGGCACCGGATGCGGTACGCCCGGCTCACCGCCAGCCCCGCGACCCTGCCGCACGACCTGTCCACCGGGGTACCCGACCACGACCTGCTGCCCGACCTCGCCCCGGCGCTGCGCCGCATCGGCGACACCCGGCTCACCCCCAGCTACCTCGAGGAGCCGGTGCTGCCCCGGCTCGAGGAGGCGCTGCGCGAACGGTGGCCGTACCCGCCGCAACGGCTCACCGTCGTCGACGGCGCGCTCGACGCGCTGGACCGGATCCTGGCCCGCACCGTCCACTTCGGCGACCGCGTCCTGGTCGAGAACCCGACCTTCCCGCCGATGCTCGACCTGCTCGAGTCGGTCGGCGCGGTGCCCGTACCGGTGCCGATGGACGACGAGGGCCTGGACCCGACCGCACTGGCCGCCGCCCTGTCGGACGAGCCGGCCGCGCTGGTCCTGCAACCACGGGCGCAGAACCCGACCGGGATCTCGATGTCGGCGGCGCGGGCCGCCGCGCTCGCCACCGTCCTGCGCCCCCACCCGGGGCTCACCGTCATCGAGGACGACCACGCCGGCGACATCGCCTCGGCACCGGCGCTGTCGCTCGGCGAATGGCTGCCCGACCGGGTCGTACACGTCCGCAGCTTCTCCAAGTCGCACGGGCCCGACCTGCGGCTCGCCGCGATCGGCGGCCCGGCGCAGGTGGTGACCGCGGTCGCCGACCGCCGGCTGCTCGGGCCCGGCTGGTCCAGCCGGGTGCTCCAGGGCGTACTGCTCGACCTGCTCACCGACCCGGACGCGCTCCGGGCCGTCGCCACAGCGCGCGCCGAGTACGCCCGCCGCCGCGTGCGGCTGCTCACCGCCCTGGCCGGGCACGGCGTGCGGGCGTCGGCCGCCGACGGCATCAACCTGTGGCTACCCGTGCACGACCAGCAGGTGGCGATGCTGGCGCTGGCCGGCCACGGGATCGCGGTCGCCCCCGGTACGCCGTTCGAGGTCGGACCGCTCGGCGGCGACCACGTACGGGTCACCGCCGGCCTCGTCCGCGGCGGCTTCGACGAGCTGGCCACCGTGCTCGCGGCCGCCGCCGGCGCACCCCGGAGGGCCAGCGGCCGCCGCACCCGGGCGCTGTACCGCGGCGGCCGGTAGGGTCGACCGCCATGGCGGCCGACGGGCAGCGCAGGGTCCACGCATGGCTGATCGAGGATCGGGAGTACGCCCGGCAGGAGGCGCGGCGCGGCCGGCGGCACGCGTTCGGCCACCTCGATCCACACCGGACGGCACTCGTGGTCGTCGACATGGTGCCGTTCTTCGTGACGCAGAACGAATACTGCCGGGGCGTGGTGCCCAACATCGGCCGGATCGCCGACACCCTGCGCCGGGCCGGCGGGACGGTCGCCTGGGTGCTGCCCGGGGCGGACGGGCAGCCGGCGGTGGCCGTCGAGTTCTACGGGCCGCGGGTCGCCGAGATGTACCGACGCTCGGGTGGCACCGGCCCGCTTCGGGACCGGCTGTGGCACGAGTTCGAGATCCACGACGGCGACCTGCTGGTCGAGAAGACCGCGGCGAGCGCCTTCTTCCCGGGCCGGTCCCCGCTGCCCGACCTGCTCGCCGCACGGGGTGTCGACACGGTCCTGATCACCGGCACGGTCACCAACGTCTGCTGCGAATCGTCCGCGCGGGACGCCAGTACCCTGGGCTATCGGGTCATCATGGTCGCCGACGCCAACGCGGCACTACGGGACCGGGATCACAACGCCGCGCTCCACACGATCTACCGCACGTTCGGTGACGTGCGGCCCACCGTCGACGTCGTCGCGATGATCGAGGCGTCCTGAGTCCGGCGCGGCCCTTCGGGGACGGCGTGGGCGAGCACCAGTTTCAGCGTCAGTACGGCCGGCAGCCACCAGAAGCCGTCCGGTCCCGGCACCGCCGGTGCGGCGAAGACCGTCCCGGTCACCACCAGTAGGGCGGCCGGGCGGGCCAGGTGGGCGGGCAGCCGGTTCACCAGTACGGTGCCGGCCAGCGCGACGGCCCACCAGAGGGTTCCCCACCACCACACGCCACCGGCGAAGAGCAGCCCGATGGCGATCGGCTGGACGTGCACGGCCGCGAAGCCGACCGGGTGGTGCAGGAACCGGCCGGTCGCCCGCAGGTGGGCCGGGGGCGGACCGTGGTAGAAGCGCTTGGCGGAGTCGAGCCCGTTGGCGACCACGCCGCCGGCCAGGTCGACGACGAGCACGGCCGCCACCAGCACCTGCCACCACGACCAGTCCAGATCGAGGGCGGCGACGCCGACGGCGGCCAGGCCGGCCGCGGCGGCCAACCAGGCGAACACCTGCTCGGCCCGGGTCGCGCCGGGACCGAAGAGCCAGCCGCCGGCTCCGGGCCGGCCGGCCGCCCCGCTCCGGCTCGGCGGCACGGCGGCGGGCAGCGGGTGGTCAGTCATCGTCGGCCTCCAGCAGGGTGGCGAGGATGGCGACGGCGCCGTCGGCCGCCAGGTCGCGATCGAGCATCCGGTGCAGGAGCAGGCCGTCGAGGGCGGCGGTGAGCAGCGTCGCGGTGTCGGCCCGCCGGGCGGTCGTCCAGTGTGGATGTAGCTGACCGAGCCAGTCGGCGATCCGCCGCCGGGCGTCGGCGAACGCCTCGCGCAGCACCTGGCCGACCTCGGGTTCGCGGATGGCCGCGGCGGTGATCTCGACGGTGAGCCGGGCCGCCCGGTCGTCGCCGGGCAGTCCGGCCGCGGCCCGGACCAGTTCGCCGGCGGCCCGGGGGTCGGGGCAGCCGACCAGTTCGTCGACGACGGGCCGGACGAGCAGGTCGGTGGCACGGCGGGCGATCTCGACGCGGAGCCGGGGCATGCCGCCGAAGTGGTAGTGGACGAGCCCGACGTTGGCGCCGGCGCGGGCGGCGACGAGCCGGCTGGTCACCGCCGGCCAGCCGGATTCGGCGAGCAGGTCGAGGCCGGCCTCGACGAGGTCGGTCCGCCGCCGGTCACCGCGCCCCGGACCGTCGGCCCCCGGGCCACCGCCCGCCGGGTCGCCACCCCCTGGGCCGCTCCCGTCACCTGGGCCGTTCTCACCACCTGTGCCATTCGCACCATTTGGTCGGTCGACTAACTTAGTCACTCGACCAAATTAGCACGCGGCAAAGAGCCCCTCCCGCGCCTGACCGCGGAAGGGGCTCCGCTACCGGATCAGCCGCGCCGCCACTTCTGGTTGGCGCCGCCGAGGCACTCCCACAGGACCAGCCGGGCCCCGTCGTTGGAGTTCCAGCCGCTCACGTCGACACACTTGTTGGCCTGCGGGTTGACCAGGTCACCCGCGCCGCTGAGGACGAACTGCTGGGCCGGGTTGCCGCTGCAGCGCGCCAACTGGATCACCGCGCCGTTGGCGGTGGAACCCCAGGCGACGTCCATGCACAGCCCGAAGGCGCGGATCGTGCCGTCGCCGGGGAACGTCCAGTTCTGCGCGTTGGTGCCGTTGCACGTCCACAGGTGCAGGTACTGGCCGTCGACCCCGTTGGAGCTCGGCACGTCGATGCACTTGTTCGCGTATCCGATGATCCGGCTGGTGCTGCCGCCACCGGTGGTGACCAGGGTGAGGCCGTACGCGCCGAGGATCTCGTTGACCGGCTGGAAGTACATCGTGCCGCCGGTCGTGCAGTTGCCCGAACCGCCGGAGGTTACGCCCTGCGCCTGGTTGCCGGAGACCCACGCCCCGCCGGAGTCGCCACCCTGGGCGCAGGCGTTGCTGCGGGTCATCCCGTACACCGCGCCCTGGGCGTAGTTGACCGTGACGTTCTTGGCCTGGATCACGCCGCAGCGCCAGCCGGTCGTCCGGCCCGAACGGCACACCGAGGCGTTGATCGCCGCCTCCTGCGAGCCCGCCACGGTCACGTTGCCACCGGCGTAGTTGTTGACCCACGGCCGCGGGGTCCAGTTGGCGTTGGTCTGCACCCAGCCGTAGTCGTTGCCGGGGAACGACGAGCCGCGCACGGTGCCCTGCGCGACGTTGTTGTAGCCGGCGGTGCCGCTGCCGACACCGCCGCAGTGCCCGGCGGTCACGAACCCGCCGACCACCGAGAACCCGACCGAGCACAGCGTGTTGCCGTTGATCAGGTACTGGTCGCCGCCCCGGATGTCGTACATCGTGCGGGGGGCCTCGGTCGAGGCGACGACCCGCACCCCGCGGGCGTCGGCGCCCGCGCCGCGGACGAACGAGTCGGCGGCGCCCGTACCCTCGGCGACCACCACGACACTGTTGCTGGCCGGGTCGACGTACCAGGCGTGGACGGCGGAACCGGCCTTGCGGGCGTTGGCGTCCAGCGTCGCCCGGGTCGAGTCGAGCTGCTTCTCGGTACGGGTCACCAGGCGCGGCTGCGCACCGGCGGCGCGTACGGCGGCGGCGTCGGCGGCCGACGTCACGCCGACCACCAGGCGGCTGCCGTCGCCCTCGAGCCAGGCGCCGCCGAAGGACGTACCCAGGCTGGCGCGCAGCCGGCGTTCCAGGGCCGGCGCGGCGGCCTCGGTCGCCAGCCGGGCTCTGGCCTGCTCGGCGGTGAGCTTGAGGTCGCGTTGCATGGCGGCGAGCATCGGGGCGGGCACGTCGACGGGGGCGACGACGACGGGGGCGGCGTCCGGGGCTTCGGCGGGCGCGGCGAGGGCGGGGGCGGCCGGGATCGCCACCAGCGTCGCGGCGACGGTGGCCGCGGACGCGAACGCACTCAGGGTCCGTCTCATGCGGACTCCCTTCGGGGGTACGGCGTACTGACGAGGACGTGAGAGCGCTCTCTCTAAAGAGTCTTCACTGTTTCGACACGACCTGTCAATACATGCAAACCCGCCGATAGAAGCAGGTCGTCAGCTCCCGGAGGGCTCCCAGACCGCCCCGTCGTGGGCGAAGACGACCCGCCGGGGATCGAACTCCAGCAGCCGGTCGACCCACGGCCGGTAGTCCGGCAGCGGCGCGGCCACACCGTCGCGCCCGGCCCGCCGGGCCAGCTCGTCCGACCCGAACTGCGACGCGAAGTCGTGCGCCTGCCCGGCGAGCACCACCGTGCCGTCCGGCTCCCGGACCACCAGCGACTGGTGCCCGGCGGTGTGCCCGGGCGTCGGAACCACCCGGACCCCCGGCCAGATCTCGGCCTCGCCGTCGACCTCCCGGTAGCTGACCCCGGCGAAGTCCACCAGTTCCGGGAACGTGTAGTCACCGGCGCGGGCGGTGGCCAACTCGGTCGCCTGGACCAGGATGGGCCGGCCGGCGAAGAGCGGGTTGCCGCCGCAGTGGTCGAAGTGCAGGTGGCAGTTGACCACCACCGACACGTCGTCGACGGCCACCCCGACCGCCGCCAGCGCCCCGGCCAGCGGGCGCCGCACCGGGCGGTAGTGCGCCTCGGTCTCCGGGTCGGCGGCCCCGATGCCGGTGTCGAACAGCAGCAGCCCCTCCGGCCGGCGCACCAGGTAGGCCAGCACCGGCTCCACCCTCGGCAGCGGACCGCCGACCTCGTCGGCCGGTCGGACGAAATATCCCAGGTCCAGCCTGGACACGGTTGCATGCGGGGTCACCGCCCCATCCTCGCCCGCCCCGGCCCGCGCCGCCATTCCGCCCCGCCGGCGGGCATTGCTGTCATGCCGCACCGCGGCCGGCATTGCTGCCATCCCGCACCACGGCCGGCATTGCTGTCATCGACGGGAGCTGATTGAATACGGCGGGAGCACCGGGCCGTCAGACCTCACTTTCTCCATCACCGTGACAGGAGACGGTTCCCCATGCTCCGAAGGCCCACCCGCCGGGCACTCCCGGCCGCGGTCGCCACCGTGCTCGGCCTGCTCGCCGCCACCGCGGTGGCCGCCCTGCCCGCCGTCGCGGGCACGCCCGACCCACGACCCGCATCCGGCCCCGCCGCCCTCGCGGCCGCCGCCCCCACCCGCGTCATGCCGCTCGGCGACTCCATCACCGGCTCGCCCGGCTGCTGGCGCGCCATGCTGTGGAACTCGCTGACCGCCGCCGGTCACACCGACATCGACTTCGTCGGCACGCTCGGCCCGCAGGGCTGCGGAGTGCCGTACGACGGCGACAACGAGGGCCACGGCGGCGCACTGGTCACCACGGTCGCCAACCAGAACCAGCTGCCCAGCTGGCTGTCGGCGACCCGCCCCGACATCGTCCTGATGCACTTCGGCACCAACGACGCCTGGAGCAACGTGCCGACGGCGACCATCATCGCGGCGTACGACAAGCTCGTCGACCAGATGCGGGCCAGCAACCCGGCGATGACGGTCCTCGTCGCGCAGCTCATCCCGATGGCGCCGCCCACCTGTGGCGAGTGCGGGCAGCGGGTGGTCGCGCTCAACGCGGCGATCCCGGCCTGGGCCGCCGCCAAGAGCAGGGCGGGATCGCCGGTCGTGGTCGTCGACCAGTGGACCGGATTCAGCACCGCCACCGACACCTACGACGGGGTGCACCCCAACGCCGCCGGCGACCGGCGGATCGCCGACCGGTGGCTGCCGGCCCTGACCGCCGCCCTCGGCGGGGTCACCCCGACCACCCCGCCACCGACCACCCCGCCACCGACGACGCCGCCGCCGACCACTCCACCGCCCACCACCCCGCCGCCGGTCGGCGGGTGCACCGCCACCCACCGGATCGTCAACCAGTGGCAGGGCGGCTTCCAGGGCGAGGTGACCGTACGCGCGGGGACGGCGTCGATCGGCGGCTGGACGGTGCGGTTCAGCTACGCCGGTGCCGAGCAGGTCACCCAGGCGTGGAACGCGACCGTCACCCAGACCGGCCGGGCGGTGACCGCCGGCAACGTCGGCTGGAACGGTTCGCTCAACCCGGGTACGTCGGTGACGTTCGGCTACCTCGGCACCGGCACCCCCGCCGCGACCCCGGCGGCGACCTGCACCAGCCCCTGACGCCCGCCCCCGTCCGGCGGGTGTTCTCCCGCGATCAGGGAGTAGTCGTGCCGGATCCGTCCGGTTCAGGACTACTCCCTGATCCCCGGGCTGCGGCCCGTGAGGGGCGGGAAAACGGGACCGGCCCGGCTCCCCGAATCGGGGAGCCGGGCCGGTGGTCGGTCCGCCGGTGGCGGATCAGAAGTCCCAGTAACCGGGCTGGGTCTGGACGTTGAGCTCCGGGAACCACTGGAGCTTGGCGGTCCAGGTACGCCAGTCGTTGATCTCCAGTACGTCCAGTCCCTTCTGGATGTCGCTGGAGTAGATGTAGCCGTTGTAGTAGTAGGTCGACCAGGCGCCGCCGGTCACGATGCGGTTCGCGTCGACCGGGCCGCGCTCCCAGTAGCCGATCTCGAACGGCCGGGCGGAGTCGGTGAAGTCCCACACCGAGATGCCGCCCTGGTACCAGGCCTGGACCATGATGTCGCGACCGAGGACGGGGATCAGCGATCCGTTGTGCGCCACGCAGTTCTCGGTCGGGCCGTTGGTCCGCGGGATCTTCCAGTAGTTCTTGAAGACCAGCTTGCGGTTGTCGCCCCGCCCCTCCAGGTGGTAGATCGCGTTGGCGCCGCGGGTCGGGCCGATGGTCGGGTTGCAGGTCGGCGCGCCACCGCCACCGAGCTCGTCGGTGAAGACGATCTTGCTGCCGTCGTTGGTGAACGTCGCCGAGTGCCAGAACGCGAAGTTGGTGGTGTCGCGGACGGTGTGGATCACCCGCGGCGCCTCACGGTTGGCGATGTCGAAGAGCACGCCGTCGCCCATACAGGCGCCCGCGGCGAGGTCCTTCTTCGGGAAGACCGTGATGTCGTGGCAGCCGCTCGTCGTCGAGCTGCCGTTGCCGCCCGGGTTGCCGCCGTCCGGGAAGAGCACCGGGGCCGACAGCACGTGGGCGTCGGTCGGGGCCCGCACCGGCACCTTGACGATCGAGATCAGGTCGTGCGGCGGCTGGCAGTCGGGGAACGACGCGTTGGGGCCGTACGACGAGACGTAGAGGTAGACGTTGCGGTGGTCCTTGCCCGGCACCAGCGTGTGGGTGTGCGAACCGCAGTTGGTCTCGACGGACTTGATGTAGCGCGGGTTGCGCTTGTCCTTGACGTCGAAGATCTTGATGCCCTCCCAGGACGCGGCGTTGCTCGCCGTCTGGGAGACGCTGGAGCAGGAGTCGTCGCTGCGCGACGAGTCGGTCGACAGGAAGAGCAGGTCGCCGTAGATCGAGACGTCGTTCTGCGCGCCGGGGCAGAGCACCTGCGACGTGATCTTCGGCGAGCGCGGGTTCTTGATGTCGTAGATGACGAACCCGTCGTAGTTGCCGACGAAGGCGTAGCGCCCCTGGAACGCGATGTCCGTCCCCAGGGCGGCCTGCGTGTTGAACGGCGCCTGCTTCGGGACGTTGGCGATCTGCCGCATGTTGCGGCTGCTGGCGATCTCGTCGACACCGAGATCGGCGCCGGTCGTGTCCATCGCCGTGAGTTCCTGCTCGGTCAGGCACAGCTCGGCGAAGTCGTCACCCGATCCGACGAGTGGGGCGCACTGGTCGACCGGTGCCTGCGCGTTGCCGGGTACGGCGGCCACGAGGTTGACGAAAAGGAGGGCTGCCGCCCCCACCGCCAAGAACTTGAACTGCCGCGCCCCAGGTAGGGAAGGTTTGTTCATAGCGGCACCCCTCACAGGGATAAGGGATTGATGATGCTGGACACCTTACCGACGACCAGCAGCCATCGATGTGATGCGAGTCACATTGATGACCTTTCGGGAACCAATACACTCCCGACAATCCCCACCCGCACCGGAGGTGCCCGTGACGTCGACGCACCGGCGCACCATCGCCGCCATCGCGGGCGCGGCCGTACTGGTCGTCGGCATCGTCATGGCCGGTTTCCTGCGCGGTGACGGCGACGACACCGGCGCCGCCCGGCCCACCGCGGCCGCGTCGCCGACGCCGGCCGAACCGGCGGCCCCGGTCGTGGTGCCCGGCCGCCCGGGCGAGTCCGCCTCGGTCCTCGCCCCCGACCAGATCCCGACCAACCCGGGCCAGACCTACAACACCATGGACACCTGGTTCCTGCGGATGATGATCCCGCACCACACCCAGGCACTCCAGATGGCGACGCTCGCCGCCGACCGGGCCGAGAACCCGGGCCTGGTCGCCATCGCCGACCGCATCCGGTCCAGCCAGGCCCCGGAGATCCTGGTGATGCGGGCCTGGCTGGAGGCGCGCGGCATCGACGCCGACGCGGCGGGGCACGGTCACCAGAGCGAGGGCATGGCCGGCATGCAGACCCCCGAGGCGATGCGGGACCTCGCCGCCGCCCGGGGCGCGGACTTCGACCGGAAGTTCGTGGCGATGATGATCAGCCACCACGAGGGCGCGATCCGGATGGCCACCGACGTCCTGCGGGCCGGCATCGACGTCGAGGTGGAGAAGCTCGCCAACGACGTAGCCGCCGAGCAGGCCGCCGAGATCACCCGAATGCGCGCCCTCCTACCAACCTGACCCCCACTCCCCGCCCCGCCCGCCCGCCCGCCTCCATGATCCGCGTGATCAGGGACCAGGTCGGGCGTGTCGTCGGCGCGTCGGAGTACAGGGCCCCTGATCACGCGGATCTTCACGAGCCCCCGGATCAAGCGGATCTTGAGGCGACCCCGTCTCCCCGATGCGCGATCATGGAGATGATGGGCCGGATTTGAGGTGGTTTGTCGCGCAAGTTCACCTTGATCGGCGCGACGAGGTGGTGCGGGCGGTCGAGCAGGACCTACGCTGTGACGCATGGGTGCCGTGACGGGTCAGCCGCCGGGGGCCGTGCTCCATCCGGCCCGGCCCGGTCGCGCCGCGCGCGTCATCGGCGACCTCGCCGAGTTGCGCGGTCCGGTCCGCGGCACCGTGGAGCTGCCCGTCCGGCTGTTCTGGGCGCCGGACCGCACCTTCGACCTCGACGATCCCGTCGAGCTGCGCTGGATGTACGAGAACGTGCTGCGCGAGGCGATCCGCGGTGACGAACTGCGCCGCTGGCTCGACGGCAACACCCTCGTGCGGCTGTGGCCGACCCTCAACCTGCCCCGCGGAGTCCGCCGGGCCTGGGAGGGCCGGCACGCCCAGTTGCGCCGCGCGACGTGACCACCGCACCATCCCTGGACCCGATCTTCGCCGACGTCGCCCGTATCGCCCTGGGGGTCGCCCGCCGGCACGGCTTCGCCCTCGGTGGCGGTCTCGCGCTGGTGCTGCACGGCGTCGTGCACCGTCCGACCGAGGACATCGACCTGTTCAGCGATGTCGACGCACCGGTCGGCGCGGCGCGTGACGAGGTGCGGGCGGCGCTCGAGGCGGCCGGTTTCGACGTACGGGCCGAGGAGCCGGACAGCGAGCTGGGCGATCTGTTCCACGGCTTCGACCACGACCTCGCCGACCTGGTCGTCGGGCGGGAGGGTCGGGAACTGCGGCTGACGCTGGGCCGCCTCGACCGGCACCGGGCGCCGGTGGTGATGGACCTCGGGCCGGTCATGCACATCGACGACCTGGTGGCCGGCAAGATCGCGGCACTGGTCAACCGGCGCGAGGTGCGCGACTACATCGACGCGGCCGCGGCGCTGCAACGCTACGACCTGGGCGAACTGCTGGCGTTGGGGCACCGCGCCGATCCGGCGCTGGATCCCGAGGACGTCGTCCGGGTCGGCGCCCACCTGGACGCGATGGACGACCGGCTCTTCGGCCGCTACGGGCTCACCCCGCCCGCGATCGCCGAGCTGCGGGCCAAGCTGGCCGGCTGGCCCCGTCCCGCAGACGCCGCCTGACACCGGGCCGGACCACGCCGCCGGCCGAACCCGGGCGGCGCGGCCGCGATCCCGGCCCGGGCCGGTCAGCGGGCGGTGGCGCGGTAGATCGTGCCCCGGCCGATCTCAGCGGTCGGCCGCAGCGCGTCGAAGGTGGTGGCGTCGTCGGCCGCCTCGTCGAACCGGCGCACCAGGATGGCACCCAGCCGTACGCCGAACGCGCCGACGGCGAGGGCGAGCAGTTCGACGGCGACGAGCCCGCCGTTGGCGCCCCGGTCGGCGGTGCCGGCCCGCATCAGGCACACCAGCACGAACAGCGCGGCCATGCCGGCGTTGACGAGGTTGAACGTGACGACCGTACGGCGGGTCGGGCCGGCCGGCACGTCCCACAGGTCGATCATGCCGGCGACGGCGGTCAGCGCCGCGGCGACCAGCCCGGCCACGGTGATCCAGTAGCTGACCTCGCCCAGGAACGCCGGCCCGCCACCGACGTCGGCGATGTCGAACAGGGTCGCGCACACGAACAGGCCGAGCGGGAACGTCACCAGCATCGGCTGGATCGGATGGCCCGACACCTTCAGACGACTATTCACCGTGACCACTCCCCCAGGTCCGTCAACAGTGCCGTTGCCATCGGTACCCCTGCCAGGGTGGCAGAAACCACCCCGCACGGGACAGACATGCCTGGAGCGTGTATTCGGGCATCACCCGACCGGAGGACGGCCGGCGCCGGGCCCCTCCCGAGATGACGGAAGCGGCCCGGCGTACGTCGTACGGTCAGCGACCGCCGGAGGTGAGCCGGCGGCCGACCGCGGCGATGAGCCGGTCGAGTTCGGACCCGAACGGGTTGTCGTGGACCAGGTAGGTCCAGGTGGCGCTCGGGCGGGTCAGCTCGGACTCGTCGGGCTCCCAGTCGTCGCCGAACTCGGTCTCCTCGAACGTCTCCACGGTGCGTTCCTCGATCGCCGGCATCAGCGCGTTGAACGCGGGCACCGCGGCCCGGTGGAACTCGTCGAGCGGGTCGAGGCGGCCGAGCGCCCGCAGGTGTACGCCCTCGCGCACCTCGGACAACTCGGCGAGGTGCTCGGCCCACAGCCGGTCGAGGTGGTAGAGCGCGATCGACCGGGCGGCCCGGGACAGGATGTCCTCGTCGAGGTCACCGGCCTTCTCCGGGCAGCGGTCGAGCAGCATCAGCGCGGCGACCTCGCTGGTGAGCAGCCGCTCGCGCCGCTCCGCGAGGGCCTTGCGCTGCTGCTCGATCACGACGCTGTAGCGCCAGGTGTTGCGGTGGATCTCGTGGTTGACGCCCTCGGCGATGCGCTGGGCGTGCTCGACGGCGAAGTCGACCTGGTCGTCGGTGACCAGGCCGTCCGCGTTCATCCGCGGCGAGGCCGGTACGGCGTCCGGGGCGTGCCGTACGACGAGGTCGTCCTCGAGGCTGACGAAGAAGACCGAGGCGCCCGGGTCGCCCTGCCGGCCGGCCCGGCCACGCAACTGGTCGTCGACGCGGCGGCTGTCGTGCCGCCCGCTGCCCATCACGTAGAGGCCGCCGAGTTCGGCGACCCGCTCCCGGTCGGACTGGTCGCTGCCACCGAGCCGGATGTCGACGCCGCGGCCGGCCATCTGGGTGGAGACGGTGACCGCGCCGTACGCGCCGGCCTCGGCGATGATCGCCGCCTCCTCGTCGTCGTTCTTGGCGTTGAGGACGACGCACTGCACACCGGCGGCTTCCAGGCCCTTCGCCAGCGCCTCGGACTCCTTGACGTCGAGGGTGCCGACCAGCACCGGCCGGCCCTCCTGGTGGCAGCGGGCGATCTCGTCGATCAGCGCCTCGTCCTTCTCCGCCCGCGTGGCGTAGATGCGGTCCGGCTCGTCGACGCGGATGCACGGGGTGTTCGGCGGGATGACCGCGACCTCGAGCTTGAAGAACTCGCGGAGCTGGTCGCCGACGAGGACGGCGGTCGCGGTCATGCCGCAGACCGTCGGGTAGAGCGCGATGTAGCCCTGGACGGTGATGGTGCCGAGCACCTCGCCCTCGGCGGTGGCGTTCAAGCCCTCCTTGGCCTCGACGGCGGCCTGGAGGCCGTCCGGCCAGCGGCGCCGCTGGGCGACCCGGCCGCGCATCTCGTCGACGAGTTCGACGCCGCCGTTGCGGACGATGTAGTCGACGTCGCGGTGCAGCAGCGCGTGGGCGTGCAGGGCGACGTTGACCGCCGACAACTGGGCGACGTTCTCGTCGGCGTAGAGGTTGATGTCGCCGAGCTTGGCCTCGACGGTCGCCAGGCCGTCACTGGTGAAGGCCACGCTGCGGCCGTCCTCGGCCACCTCGAAGTGCTTGCCGGGGCGCAGGCCCTTGACCAGTTCGGCGGCCGAGTGCACCGGGTCCTGCTCGCCGGGGACCGAGCCGGCGAGCACCATCGGCACCCGGGCCTCGTCGATCAGGATCGAGTCGGCCTCGTCGACGATGGCGGTCGCCAGCGGCGGCCGGACCTTGTCCTCGATGTCGGTGACGAGCTGGTCGCGCAGGAAGTCGAAGCCGGCCTCGCTGACCGCCACGTAGGTGACGTCCCTGGCGTACGCCTCCTTGCGCTCCTCCGGCGTGGACGCCTCGGTGACCCAGCCGACGGACAGGCCGAGCAGGGTGTAGACCGGCTCCATCCACTGCGCGTCGCGGCGGGCCAGGTAGTCGTTGACGGTCAGCACGTGCACCGGGCCGTTGCCGCGCCGGACGTGGCCGTACGCGGCGATGGTGGCGGTCAGCGTCTTGCCCTCACCGGTGGCCATCTCGGCGACCTTGCCGGCGAGCAGCGACATCGCGCCGAGGAGCTGGACGTCGTACGGCCGCTGGTCGAGGCCGCGTTTGGCGGCCTCACGCCCGACCGCGCAGATGTCGGTGAAGCTCTCGGCCTTGCCGGCCGCCTCGGTCAGCTCGGCGTCGTCGAGCGCGGCCAGCTCGTCCTCGCGCTTCTCGATCGCCGGCAGGAGCTTCTCCAGCGGGGCCAGATCGACCGTGGTCCCCGGGCGCTGGAGGAAACGCCGGACCCTGTTCTTCAACCGTTGCGACACACCCATGAGCGGAAACGGTACGCGAAACTTCGCCGGCTTCCAGTCCCCACCTCCGCCGGATCGGCGTGGATCAGGGAACGAGGAGTTGGTGGGTGGCCAGTTCGCGGTAGAGGTCGCTGGATTCGGTCAGTTCGCGGTGGGTGCCGGTGGCGACGACCCGGCCGTGGTCGAGCACCACGATCTGGTCGGCGTCGACCACGGTCGACAGCCGGTGGGCGACGATCAGGAGCGTCCGGCGTACGGCCACCGCGTCGATCGCCCGGCGCAGCGCCGCCTCGTTGCGCGCGTCGAGGTTGCTGGTCGGCTCGTCGAGCAGCAGGATCGGCGGGCCGGCGAGCAGGGTACGGGCGATGGCCAGCCGTTGCCGCTCGCCGCCGGACAGCAGCACGCCGCCCTCGCCGACCTGGACGTCGAGCCCTTCCGGGGCGCGGTCGGCGATACCGCGCAGGTTGACCTCGTCGAGTACGGCGTACATCTGGGCGTCGGTCGCCTCGGGCGCGGTCAGCCGCAGGTTCTCGCGCAGCGTGCCGGCGAGCACCGGCGCCTCCTGCTCGACGTAGCCGAGTTGGGCGCGCAGCGCGGCGCGGGGCAGGTCCCGGATGTCGCGGCCGGCCAGCCGTACCGTCCCGCTGTCCACCTCGTAGAACCGCTCGACGAGGCTGAGCAGCGTCGACTTGCCGGCGCCAGAGGGGCCGACGAGCGCGGTACGGGTGCCGGGGGCCACGGCGAAGCTGACGTCGTGCAGGATCGGCGGCCCGCCGGCGTACCCGAATCCGACCCGGTCGAACTCGAGGGCGGCCCCGGCCGGCGCGGCGGCGGCAGCGGTGCCGGTCGGGACGGCGCCGGGCCGGTCGGTCGCGCCCTCGACCGGCAGCTCGAACATCTCCTCGATGCGCTCCAGCGCGCCGAGGCCGCTCTGCAACTGCGTGTAGGCGCGCAGGGCCTGCCCGAGCGGCAGGACCAGGAAGAACAGGAACATGATGAACGCGACCAGGTCGCCGACGCTGATCGCGCCGTTGGCGACCCGGGCGCCGCCGACGCCGAGCACGAGCAGGAACGAGCCCTGGATGGCGGTGGTGCTGGCCGGGCCGATCAGGGCCTGCAACCGGGCCACCCGCAGGCCCGCGTCGTACGCCTCGGTGGCGCTGCCGGTGACCCCGGCCGTCTCCCGGTCCTCGGCGCGGGAGGCGCGGATGGTGCGGGCGGCGGTGATCGCGCGCTCGATCGTGGAGGTCATCTCGCCGATCCGGGCCTGTGCCTCGCGGGACAGGCCACGGATCCGGCGGGCGAAGACGAGGCCGATGGTCAGCCCGGCGGCCACCCCGACCGCGGTGACCCCGAAGAGCAGCGGGTCGAGCAGCAGCATCGCGACGGTCGCGCCGACCACCATGATCGAGCCGGTGACCAGCTCGAACATGCCCGAGGTCACGACCGCGCGCAGCAGGGTGGTGTCGGCGCCGACCCGGGAGAGCAGGTCGCCGGTGCGGCGCTGGTCGTACTCGGTGATCGGCAGCCGGAGCAGGTGGCCGGCGAGCCGCCGCCGGGTGTGCAGGACGACCCCTTCGGCGGTGCGTTGCAGCAGGTAGTCGCGCAGCCCGGACAGGGCGGCGCCGACCACCAGCAGGACGACGAGCAGGGCGACGACGCCGGCGACCGGCCGGGCGGCACCGATGCCGTCGAGCACGGCCCGGGTCAGCAGCGGCTGGGCCAACGACGCCCCGGCGCCGACCAGGGAGAGCACGGCGACGACCGCGAGGGTGCCGCGGTGGTCACGCAGGTACGGCAACAGGGCCGACAGCCCGACCCGCCGGCCCCCGCCGGCACCGCGCCCGCCGGCCGTCCGACGCACCCTGAGCCCTTTCGTGGCCCCGCCCCGCTCGGTCACGCACCCGCCCCGCTCCGCTCGGTCATGCCGATACGTTATCCGCCTCCCGGCGCCGCCCCGTTCCCCGTGCCGCCTTCCCGCCACCTCGCCCCGATCCGCCGGATCCGTCCGGCGCCGCGTCCGCGATCGCGGCGGACGGTCGTTTGTGACCGGGGCGGACGGGAACGCGTGACCGGATCACGTCGATGGAGGTGAAGCGACATGGTGAGCAGAAGCGGTGCCCCGACTGCCCGGGCCACGATGGCCCGCAGCACGACGGGACGACCGTTGGCCCGTACGTTCGCGGCCACGGCCGGCATAATCTTCCTGATTATCGGGATCCTCGGGTTCATACCGGGCATCACCACGGACTACTACGCCCTGCAGTTCGCCGGGCACCACTCCGAGGCGAAGCTGCTGGGCATCTTCCAGACCTCGGTACTGCACAACATCGTGCACCTGGCCTTCGGCGTCGCCGGACTGGCGATGTCGCGTACGGCCGCCGCCGCCCGCACGTTCCTGATCGGCGGTGGTGCGATCTACCTGATCCTGTGGCTCTACGGGCTCGCCGTCAGCTACGACAGCCCGGCGAACTTCATCCCGCTGAACACCGCCGACAACTGGCTGCACCTCGGCCTCGGCGTCGGGCTGATCGCCCTGGGCCTGATCTCGAGCCGCGGCGCCGGGCAGCGGCCACCGGCCCGCCGCTGACCGCTACCGGCCGCGCCGGCCCGGACGACCCCGCCGCCTCCCGCTCCGTCGGGAGGCGGCGGTCGCCTGCTGGCATGGCCTTTGAGGCCAATGGGTACGGTTGTCGCCGCAGTGGTGGCAGCGGAGGTGGGGGTGGTATGGCGCTCGACGTACGGACCGAGTCCGCCGGCGACGGCAGGGTGGTCGTCCGGGTGCGCGGCTACGTCGACCTCGAGACCGAGGAGCGGCTCGGTCAGGAACTGACCACCGCGCTGTCCCGGTCCGGCGTCACCGAGGTCACCGTCGACCTCGCCGAGGTGCCGTTCCTCGACTCGAGCGGCGTACGCGTGCTGCTCGACGGCCGATCGACCGCCCTGGCCCGGGGCGCCGCCCTCGCCGTACGCGACCCGCAACCCGTCGTCGACCGGGTGCTGCGGATCACCGGCGTCGCCGAACTGCTCGGCCTGCCGCCCGACGGCGACGGCCTGGGAGCCCGGATAGCCCCCGCCTGACCTTTTTCCACCCCGGATGTTTCAACGCCCCGCTAAGGGGTAGGCACGGCCGACTTTTCGCACGGTCGTGGACGGGGTGAGGGCGAATGGCCAGGCAGGGGACGCCGACCGAGGAGCGCGGCCGGACACCGATCATCGTGGCGCCGGGCCGCATCACCGGCTACCCCGGTCCGGTACGGCGCAGCCCGCGCGGCTCCGCGCTGAGCAGACTGCTCGGCACCACCGACGCCAAGCAGATCGGGCTGCTCTACCTGATCACGTCGTTCGGGTTCTTCCTGATCGCCGGCATCATGGCACTGCTGATGCGCGCCGAACTGGGCCAGCCCGGGATGCAGTTCCTCTCCCCCGAGCAGTACAACCAGATGTTCACCATGCACGGCACGATCATGATGTTCCTGTTCGCCACCCCGCTGGTGTTCGGGTTCGGCAACTACGTCGTACCGCTGCAGGTGGGTGCCCCGGACGTGGCGTTCCCCCGGCTCAACGCGCTGGCGTACTGGCTCTACCTGCTCGGCGGGCTGCTCGTGCTCGGTGGCCTGTTCACTCCCGGCGGCACACCCGACTTCGGCTGGACCGCGTACACGCCGCTCAGCGACGCCGCCAACACCCCGGGCGTCGGCGCCGGAATGTGGATCATCGGGCTGGTCCTCTCCGGCCTCGGCACCATCCTCGGCTCGGTCAACCTCATCACCACCATCGTCATCCTGCGCGCCCCGGGCATGACGATGTTCCGGATGCCGCTGTTCACCTGGAGCATCCTGATCACCGCGCTCATGGCGATCGTGGTCTTCCCGCTGCTGGCCGCGACCCTGCTGGCCCTGTTCGCCGACCGCCAGCTCGGCGCCCACGTGTACGACCCGTCGCACGCCGGCCCGGTGCTCTACCAGCACCTGTTCTGGTTCTTCGGCCACCCCGAGGTCTACATCGTCGCGCTGCCGTTCTTCGGCATCATCAGCGAGATCATCCCGGTCTTCGCCCGCAAGCCGCTGTTCGGCTACAAGGGCATGGTCTTCGCCATCATCGCCATCTTCGCCTACTCCATGATCGTGTGGGCACACCACATGTTTGCCACCGGAGTGGTCCTCCTGCCGTTCTTCGCCGGCGCCACCTTCATCATCGCCGTACCCACCGGGATCAAGTTCTTCAACTGGATCGGCACCATGTGGAAGGGCCAACTGACCTTCGAGACACCGATGCTGTTCGCCGCCGGCTTCCTGGTCACCTTCCTGCTCGGCGGCCTGTCCGGGGTGCTGCTGGCCAGCCCGCCGGTCGACTTCCACGTGACCGACAGCTACTTCGTCGTCGCGCACTTCCACTACGTGCTCTTCGGCACGATCGTCTTCGCCGCGTTCGGCGGCATCTACTTCTGGTTCCCCAAGATGACCGGACGCATGCTCGACGAGCGGCTCGGGAAAATCCACTTCTGGACCATGTTCGTCGGCTTCCACATCACCTTCCTCATCCAGCACTGGCTCGGCGCCGCCGGCATGCCCCGCCGGTACGCCGACTACCTGCCCACCGACGGCTTCACCACCTGGCACGCCATCTCCACCATCGGCTCCTTCGTCCTCGGCGTCTCCACCCTCTTCTTCATCTGGAACGTCTGGAAGTCGTACCGGTTCGGCCGCGCCGTCGACGTCTACGACCCGTGGGGATTCGGCAACTCGCTGGAATGGGCGACCACCTGCCCGCCGCCGCTGCGCAACTTCGACAAGATGCCCCGCATCCGCTCCGAACGCCCCGCCTTCGACGCCAAGTACGGCCCACTCGTCGCCGACCTCGGCCGCGACCTCCCGCAGCGGTCCACCAAACCGCCGCAGGACATCACCGAAGAACTCCACCCCGCCCGGCCCACCCCGGCCGACATCGCACCCAGTGCCGAAGGCGCCCACGGCGCCCACGCCGCCCGCGACTGGCACCCCGACCCGCGCTCCGGCGCCCGCCCCGTCAACGTCCCCGACCCCGACGAGGTACGCCGCGAACACTTCGAACCCAGCGAGCCCGACGAACGCCTCATCGGCGACGACCGTGGTGGCAGGCAAGCCAACGAACGCTGGCGCACCGGCCGCCACTCCGACGAGGAAGACTGAGTTAGCTGGCCCCGCCTCCGGCGGGGCCGGCTCGGTGCTAGCTGGCCTCGCCTTCGGCTCGGCTGGCTCGCTCCGCTTCGCGCCGCCCAAGTGCACCGTCTTCGCCCTGCGGGCCGCGACCGCTTCGCGGCGCGGTCCTCGGGCTCCAGACGGTGCGGCGGCGCTCGGTCGACTCGCGACTCTGGTTGCGGTCAACCCTGTCCGCCGATTGCTTCGCCGAACGTCGCGGGTCCGCGACGGTCGCCCGGTAGGACCCGCTGGCGCTCACCCTGACCGCCGCAGCGCCCGCTCGCAGCCCTGACGAAGACAAAAGGGACAACTCCCACGGCAACCTCACACGGGTGCTGCCGGGCGTGACGTTGATCTGAGCGGAAGGAACCTTACCCGCGCCGGATAAGGTCTCTCCCGCCCAGATCAACAATGGCCACCACACGCGGTTCCGACAAAGCGGACACTGGTGGCGGGCGTCGCGACGGCGGTCACCACCGAAGAGCGGGACATTTCAACGAAGCAATCGGCGGACAGCCCTAGACCGCGACCCAAGTCGCGAGTCGACCGAGCGCCGCCGCACCGTCTGGAGCCCGAGGACCGCGCCGCGAAGCGGTCGCGGCCCGCAGGGCGAAGACGGTGCATCCAGGCGGCGCGAAGCGGAGCGAGCCA
>NZ_JBFBCH010000019.1:0-158485 GCF_040683055.1 Polymorphospora sp. NPDC051019
GACTGCCGGATCCGATCGCACTACTCGTCCTGCACACCGAACTCGCGGTCTGCCACGGCGAACTCGGCGACAAGGAGGCCGCCGCGAGCGCCGCCACCACCCTGCTTCTAGCCAACCTGCTCGAGAAACAGGGCCGGGCAGACGAGGCCATCGACCTACTTCGCACCGCGCTGGCCAGGGTGGAGCAACTCGCCGCAGAGACCGGCACAGGCAGCACCACCCGGTGCGGCAACGGACCGCGCGGCTACGACACCGGCAAAGAGTGAACGACCGCAGGCGCCACATCGTCGTGGGCACCACCGGTCTGCTGCTGATCATCCGAACGGACGGGGCATTCCGGACACGACCGCTTGCCGACCCACTCTGATCAGCATTTACATGCAGACGAGGGAGTCGGGCATACGCAAGACGGGATTGTGTCAGGTTAGCGACAGTCCAGGGATGTCGTCGCCGGTAATTCCGTCGCCGCCGCATCGGTAATACGATGGTCGCATGTCATCAAAGGTCTCGATTGTCGCCATGGACCACAACCCCGGTCCCGGCCCGAGAGCCGGCGTCGACGTGACCTTTCTGCCGCTCGCCGAGGACGACGGCGTGCCGGTCTATCCTGAATCGACTCCGGTACTGATGCAGGAACTAGTGGCCACGGGACTGGTGGTGGATACCTGGCATCCCGCCTCGGAATGCGATTTCGCCTCGTCGCGCGGTCTGGTGACCGACACGCTGCTCCAGATCGGTATCGGAATCGGCTCGTCCGCCGGATGGTACGCCTTGCAGTCGATGCTGCGCCGGCACACCGGGCAGGTCAGCGTACGCGCGATTTACGATGACGGTGTCCAGCGACGAGGCGTGGAGGTGACCGGAGAGGCGGCCGACGTCGTCGAGGTGCTGGACAGGCTTGACCCGTTCAGGTCGGAGCCTTCCTGATGGCGCCCTGCCGCAGCGTCCCGCCGAGGTCTCGCCCGTGAGCGATCTGGCGAGGAGCGTACGTGAGCCGTCGCGGCAGTATTCGACGGCGGTGGCGGAGGAACGCCTCAGACTCGTCAAACAGGTCGCGGCCGCGATGGAGGCGTCGTCGGTCATCCGCGACCCGAACAGCCGACAGTTGCTGCTTCAAGAGTTGAGCCATGCGTTGGGCGGCGCCGTGGGCTACCGGGAACTGGGTCTGCTACGGCCCCAGATCGTCGAGCTGGTGACGGTGTGCGTGGACCGCCCGGGCGGGCTGCGCTGCCTCGTGGAATGTCTGGAGTTGCTCGAGCCGGGCAGCGAGCACACGACCGAACTGCTGCGACTGGCGGACGAGTGGCAGGTGGTCGAGTTGTTCGCCGATTACGACATCTCCTGGCTGCGGGGCCTGCTGTCCACGGTCGAGGTGACCCGTGATCTGCGGCGGTTCGTCACCGAGACCCGCGCGGTCCCCGCCCCGCTGCGGTGCAAGAGCGCCTGGGATCTCTTCACCCACCTGGCGTCGACCAACTCACAAGGTGAGACGCCAGCGTGGCTGGGGCTGCTCGCAAAGTTGGTGCCGGCGGTGCCGGAGGCGTCGCTGGACCGGATGCGGGAGTTCGTCGCGCAGCTGGCCAAGGACTGGGGGTTCACGGAGCAGTTGGAGGTGGCCCCGACGAATCCTCTCGCGGCCGTCGGCACCGGATACCTCGTGATCCAGTTCGAGAAGTACGGTGGTGACGACGACACCTACATCATGTCGCACTGGTACCAGTGGGCGTCTGCGGTCTGGCAGCCCCTCCGCGGTGAGGACCGGCACGTGCCGTACGGAGAACTCGAGGCGGCCGTCGACCGGGTCATAAACGAGATCGAGCGCCGTTGGGCGGATCAGGCCGGTGCCGTGACCATCGAATTCGTCCTGCCCTGGCAGCTGATCAACGAACCGGTCGACACCTGGCGCAAGGAACTCCACTCACTGATGCCAAGTCCCCTGACCACGGAGTATCCCCTGGTGATCAGGAGCCTGGAACGCATCCGCGCCAGCCAGTGGCACCGTGTGTGGCGCAGTCGATGGCAGGGCCTCGCCAGTCGCGGCAGCGAGCGGAAGCTGATTCACTGCGCCTCGGGGCACCATGTCGACGTCCAGCTCGAGGCGACCCTCAGACGCGAGAGCGGCGTCGTGGTGCTGGTGCTCAGCGAGTCACCGGCTGTGGATAGCGTCGGAGAGCGGCAGTTGCTTGTCGGGCTACGGTCCGGGGTACCGGCCATCGTCTGGCATCGCAACCGGTCGTCCACAAGGGATGTGTGCGACACTGTCGCGTCGATGGTCGGTGATCGCGCGACAGGCGCTGGAGTGATCGAGCTTCCGTGGCGTTTCGCGGAAGTGCGGCAGTTGGCGTGGAGCGAGGACCCCAAAGGGCTCGACCAGCACATCGGACACGGATTTGTGATCTTGTTTGATGATCCGGATCGGCAGCCAGGAGGAGCGGTCTTCGCCGACGGCGACAGGCGAAGGGTCCTTGCATGAGCGGCAACGGCCACGGGATGTGGGCCGCCGATGACCGGTATCCACGCCGGACGGGCGGCAGCGTCACCGGCCGGCACCGTGGCGCCCGATCGTCGGGGCCCGCGTCGGCGACGGCGGATCCGCGATGAGCCGAGCAGTGCCTGCGATCTCCGCACCCGCCGGCCGACGGGCAAACGACTCACCGGTGGAGCCGGCGGAGCAAGGCCGGGATCTCGTCGTGGTCGTCGATGACGATCCGGTGATGGAGTTCTGGGCCGATGAGATCTCGACCTTCATCGCGGTACTACGAGCCCAGCGCGTTTTCACCTCCGTCGAGGTCAGACGTACCAGTGTCGAGGGCGGTGTCTTGCGGGTGACCGGTGACCGCGAGGCTGCCGACGTTCCGCCCGAGAGTCTGGTTGATCCCACAGGGCGGCGGGTCGTCTTCCTGCTGACCCACGGCGGGTCCGATGCCTGGCGGGGCGGACTCATCCGCCCCGTGCTCGTCTCGTGGGCAGCCGGTATGACCGTTGCCGTGGTCCATCTGCTACCCCAACAGCGGTGGCGCGATCGGGGCATGGAGACCACCGAGGTGGCATGGAGCCTGGAAGGTCCGGGTCCGGCGACCTCTCGGTCGTGGCGGGTGAGCGGTCTTGATCTCCGTCCCTCCGACGAGCGGGACGAGGCCCGGCTGACGGCGGTGCCGGTCATCGAGCGCGGCACGGACTGGTTGCGACGGTGGAGCCGGCTGCTGGCCGGGCCGGCAACGGGCGAACTGCGAATGCCGGCACTCTTGCTGCCGCCCGGCGGGTTGGCGGGCAGCCGCCCCGGCCGAGCGGTTTCGGTTCAGGATCTCGTCGCCCGGTTCCGGGCCAGCGTGTCACCGGCGGCGTTCACGCTGGCGACACGGCTGGCCGCCGCTCCGCTCAACGTCGCCGTCGTGCGCGCCGTGGCGAGGACGGTGATCCGATCGGGGCCGGATCAGCTGACCGAGGTGCTGACGAGCGATCTGGTGCAGCCGGTTCGGCACGCGGCGGCGACAGGCGGCGCCCGCATCGGCTACGAATTCGTGCACGGTGTCCGCGAGCGACTCCTCGCGCTCGGGTACCGCGACCGCACGGTCGAGGTCCAGCACATCGTGGAGTACGAGCTCGCGCACGACGTGCAGGCGGTACGCAATCTGACCCTTCGCGTCAAGGATCCGCAGAACGCCTCGTACGAGCGGGTCACTCCGGCCGCCGAACCGTACCTACGGGTCGAGTTGGCTGTTCACCTCTCGCTGGGCGGGCCGAACCTCGTCGCGGCCGCACGGCTGGGCCAGGCGCTCGGCTCTCCTATCCCACGGCAGGTACGTCGAGTACTGCAGCCACCATCCGTTACCGCTCACAGGACCATGGAGTCCGGAATGTCTGACAGAGTGAACCCGCCGGCCCCGGGGGTCTCGTTCGGTTCCGCAGCACACGTCATGCTGGATGCCGAGCCGGGCATCTCGGGCAGGGCTCCGATCGACGATCTGCGGACCGTACCGCGGCTCGACGGGCCTTCGCCGGCTGTCGTCGGCAACCTGCCGCTCCGGAACGCGAACTTCACCGGCCGGCGTGAACTGCTCGACTCCTTGCACCAGCGCCTGCGTGCCGGCACCACCGCAGTGCTGCCGGAGGCGTTGCACGGCTCCGGCGGAGTGGGCAAGTCGCAACTCGTCATCGAGTACGTCTACCTTCATCAGCAGGATTTCGACCTCATCTGGTGGATCCCGGCCGAGCGGCCGGCGCAGATCCAGTCCGCGCTGGTGGAGTTGGCGGCGCGCCTGGCCCTGCCGGTCCCGTCGACCGCCAACACGGCGGTGCCGGCGGTGCTTGAGGCGTTGCGGGTCGGACGCCCGTACTCCAACTGGCTACTGATCTTCGACAACGCCGAGGATCCGCACGACGTCGAGCAGTTCTTCCCCAAGGGCGGCCCCGGAAGCATCGTCGTCACCTCCCGCAACGGCGCGTGGCGGGGCATCGCGAACAGTCTTCCGGTCGACGTGTTCGAGCGGCGGGAGAGCATCGATCTGCTTCGCCGTCGGGGGCCGGACCTGGCCGTCGACGACGCTGACCGGCTCGCCGCGGCCCTGGGTGACCTTCCCCTGGCCATCGAGCAGGCGGCGGCCTGGCGTGCCGAGACGAGGATGCCAACCGACGAGTACCTGGAACTCCTCGACGCCAGCCGTCCGATCCTCGATGACGAGACCGCGCAGCAGGACTACCCGGAACTTGTCGCCGCGGCATGGAACGTGTCCCTCAACTGGCTGCGCGACCAGGACCTGTCGGCCCTCCGGTTGTTGCAGGTGTGCTCATTCTTCGCGCCCGAGCCGATCGGCAAGGTGCTCCTGTCGAAGCCACGCGCGCTGCACATCCATCCCGACCTCGATCCCCTGGTCCGCAACCCGATCCGCCTCAACCGGGCGATTCGTACGGTCGGCCGCCTCTCGCTGGCGAGAATCGACCACCGGACGAATTCCTTCCAGATGCACCGCCTCGTCCAACGCGTACTGATCAACCAGATGGATCCGGAAGACCGCGAAGCCCTCCGGCACGGCGCCCACATGTTGCTGGCCGGCAACGACCCCGACCAGCCTGACGACGCTGACCACTGGCCGCGGTACGCCGAGTTGTACCCGCACATCGTCGCCTCCGGTGCGGAGCAGTGCGCGAACGAACTGGTGCGCGACATGGTGCTGAACGAGGCGAAGTACCTGTGGCGGTGGGGGGACCACCTGGGTGCACGTGATCTTTCGCAGCGGGCATGGACGGCCTGGACCGCAGACGGCGGGGGTGCCGACCCGGACAGTCTCCGGATGGCGAGCTGGCTCGGTTTCATGCATTTCGTCGTCGGTGACTACGCCGCCGCGGCCGCACTGAACGCCCAGACGCTCGAACTCTACCGACAGACCCTCGGCGACGAGCGGGAGGAGACCCTGGACGCCATCGGTGCCGTGGCCGCCGACCACCGGGTCGCAGGTGACTTCGCCGGTGCGCTGGACCGCTCGCTCGTCGTCTACGAACAGGCGAAGCAGAACTTTGGTGAGGAGGAGCCGTTCACGCTGCGCGCCGCCCACAATCTCGCGGTGAGCATGCGGCTGTCCGGCCTGTTCGGACGGGCTCTCCAACTCGACGAGCAGACCTACCAGCGTCTCGTGCAGATCTACGGCACCGACCACCCGGACAGCCTCAGCACCTTCGGCGGCATCAACCTGGACCGACGGGAACTCGGCGACTACATCGCGGCGCACGCGAACCAGGAGAACGTCGTCGCCATGGCCCGCCGGATGCTGAAGTACGACGACCACCCGGATCTGCTGCGGCAGAGCCACATGCTGGCGAGTTTCCGGCGCAAGGCCGGTCACCACCACGACGCGCTCGACCTGTCCAGCAACGTGCTGCGCCGCTTCCGTACGCGCTACGGCGACAACCATCCCGACACCGTGCTCGCCACGCTGACCTTCTCCATCGACCAGCGGATGACCGGCGATCTGCGCGCAGCCAGGGAGGCGGCGGAGGTGGCGGTGGAGGGCCTGCGCCGGCTGTACGGCGAGGACCATCCGCATACGGCCGGTGCGCAGGTAGACCTGGCGGTGACGCTTCGTCTGCTCGGAGAGTGCGAACAGGCCCGGGAGCTCGACCAGGTGGCATTGGAGCGGCTGACCAGCCGGCTTGGTCCGTCGCATGCCCTGGTGCTGGCCGCCCGGATCGACCTCGCGAGCGACCACTACGAACTCGGCGCCTACGAGGATGCCCACGCCCTTGACGCGGATACCCTCACGCAGTGTCGTCAGGTCCTCGGCAATACCCACCCGACCACGCTCGTGTGCGCTCTGAACCTCGCCATGGATCTGCGGGAACTCGGGCGCGATTCTGAGGCGGGCAGGTTGTTCGACTCGAACCTCGAGCAGTTGCGGCAGGCCCTCGGCTTCCGGCACCCGGCGGTCGCGGCGGCCGGTGCCGGCGTACGGGCCAACTGCGACATCGACCCGCTCCCCCTGTAGCGACACAACGTCCGATCCGGCGGGTCAGACGGCCTGCCAGCCCGCCGGGTCGACGGTGTCGAACCGCAGGTCGGGGAGCCCGTCACCGAGCCAGCCAGCCATCTCCAGCGGATCCAGGGTCACCGTCGCGGCCCCGCGCGCCCGTAGCCCTCGGACGACGGCCACGATGAGTTCCGGGCGGCCGAGCAGAGCCCGCGTCGCCGGATCGGCGGGGCGGTCGAGCCGGGTGAGACCGAGGCCGACCCAGGCGTGTACGTGCGACGGGTTCTGCCTCAGCTCGCCAAGGTAGCCGGCGTGTGCCTGCTCGATGTCCCCCGCGACGAGGGCGAGGTCGGCCGGGGTGGCACCCGCGACCCTGTCCCCTACCTCGTCGGGGGCGGCGCGTAGCCGCCTGAAGGCGTCCGGATCGAACAGCAGGTATCTGCGTAGGACGGCCCGGGCGTCGAGCAGGCCGGGCGGTGGTTCCGCCAGCACCTTTTCGGCACCGACGGCGAGGACGGCGTCCGCCGCCGGGACACGGTGCCGCCAGCCGGTGACGAGTGCGTCAAGCTCGGCGGGGTCCAGGCGGATGTTGTGGCCTCGCCACAGTGCATAGTGATCGAGGGCGACGGCGTGGGCTGCGTCGAGCGCGGCGGGGGGCAACGGATCGTCCTGGCCTGCCTTCAGCTCTGTGTGCAGGGTGTCTACGAACTGTTGGCCATGCCCGGTCAGCCGGCCCGACGTCGTGATCATCCGCAGGACGCCGAGGGTCTGCCGGCGCCACAGCGCAAACTCGAAGTCCGCCGCTGCCCGCTCCTGCGGTGGCGCGTGGTGCCGGTGAACCTGCCAGAACTGGGTGATGCCAACGAACGCGTACGCACCCTGGAGGACACCGGCGAGGGGTCTTGGGTCGTCTCGCCAGGGGACGTAGTAGCGCAGGCCGTCGTCGGGGTCGCAGAGGGTGAGCAGGTGGGACAAGGCACCGAGCTTGTGGTGCTGCGACTCGTGTACCAGGGTGACTGCCAGTTGCACCGCGTCGTCCGGTTCGGAGAGCAGGATGCCCCCGAACGCCTCGGCGCCCGACGCGGACAGCGGACGGAAGCGTTCGCGGCGTGGCACCGGTGCCAGGGTCCGTACGATTCCGGCGATCGCCAGGGCGCATGCGCGCTGCTCGCGGACCAGCAGTTCCCAGGCACGCGCGAGATGCACGCGCCAGCGGGTGATCTCGGTCGCCGACAGCGGCTGCGGCGATGTGGGGCCTCGCAGGTCGCGGTACACGTCGCGGTCGAGCAGTTCGACCCGGAGGTCGACGCCGTCCTCACCGACCTCGACGACGACGGGTACGTGCCAGTCCGGATCGCCGGACAGGCATCGTACGGTGCGGGCGCCGGTGTCTATATCGACCTGCCCGTCGCGGGCCCGCACGCGGACGACCGCGCGGTCCGTGGGGACCGACGCGGAGCCCACCGTAGGCAGCATCGCGGAACCCTGGCGCACAGGTATGTCGAGTTCGAAGGAGAGATCGGCCCGAACAGCACACGCGGCCGCGAGGGCGTGTAGGTATCCCACGTCCAGCCACATCGGCACCAGGGGGTCGGCGTCGTCGCCCAGCCGACGCAGGGTGTGCGCGGCCCAGATGCCGACCTGTGGCTGGGCCAGGACGTCCTCGGTGCTGTCCGGAGCGGCTCCGTAGGCCCGGACCAGCAACTGCCAGGCGTCGCTGGCAGGCGCGAGCGGACCGCAGGCCTCGGGCCGGATGACGCACGTGTCCAGCACTGCGCGCAGCACTAGCAGCCGCCAGCTGCGCTCGGACCGCCAGAGCGCCGCGACGCTCGATTCGTCTCCGGCACCAGTGGCCAGGGTTTCGAAGTGTGCCTGTTCGAGGTAGGTCGGACCTAACGAGAAGGAATCAGACGACATGTTCCTCCGAATCCGGCCCGGCGGGTCGCATCCGGCTCGGGAAGGAGCCGTTGTAGCCGCTGATACTGCCCCCCGAATCGGCAACTCGTTCTCGTACCCGCGAAATCGCCGCAGTCATGCCGGTAGGATCAGCCGACCGTAGGGTCGCCACGGTCACCGCTGACAGGTCGAGCAGCTCAGACTCGATACCGGCGAGGCGTTTCTTCATGTACGGCAACCCTCCCGATGATGACGGTCGATAGCTCCATATTACTTATGCCTGCATGCAGCGAAAGCGTCGAGCGGTCGACACCACAAACCGGTTCAGGCCGCGGGCCGTCCGTTTTGGATTCCCAGGTGTGTTCGGGTCAGGTGTGCGCCGCCAGCCGGGCGGCACCGTCCTCGACCCGGGCCATCGTGGCGTCGTCGGCGGCGAAGAAACGGACCGCCTCGACGAGTTCCGACAGGGCACCCGGATAGCGCAGGCAGGTCCGCACGACACTGATGGCATCGAGCCGCGCCGCGGTGCTACGCCGGATGGCCGCGTACACCTGGCCGCGCAGCAGCGACAGGATCTCCTCACGGTCGTTCGGTCGCAGGAACTCCGGGACCTCCAGAAGCGCGTCCACGAGGGGGGCCATAGCGGCCGGGGGTGGGGGCGCGGGCGCCGCAGGAGCCGGACGCCCGGCCCCGGATCCGCTGAGCAGGAACCCCTCGTCGCCGAGCGCGTTGCGGTACCAGAGGTACGTGGGGGTCTGGGCGGTGAGGCCGCTCGACCGCAGCTTGTCGAACCGCTCTCGCAGGGTGGCCACGAGCCGCTCCGGATCGGCGAGCCGATCCCCGTCGCCATCGTCGAGCAGACGCAGCACCTCCCGGCTGAACAGCCCGGTACGTCGCACACGGAGGTTGGTGGCGGCCTGACCGACGCCGGCGGCAAACAGGACATCCTGTCGCCGTCCGGCGACGGTTCCCCCGACCGGGAAGGTCTCGTTGCCGGCCAGGCGCAGGCCCTGGGGGCGATCGTGCAGCTGGCACGCGTCCACGATCCACACCTGCCGCCCGAACGCGGGGACAAGATCGGAGGCGAAGGTGGCGAGCATCGAATCTAGGTCGAGAGAGCCCGCATCGGTGGCGGTGGCGTCGGCGTAGTAGAGCCTCCGGTGGCGACCGGTGTCGACATAGCCGTGGCCACCCCAAATTACGTAGAGGGTCGACGCCTGCCGTGTGGGCAGCTCCCGCAGCAGCACCTCGCGTACGGTCGCACGGTCAGCGGACCGCAGCACGACTCCGGGCGGGACGGCGTCCGGCCCGGGATCGGGCGACAGCAGCACGGTCACCTGCCCAGGCGGGACCCCTCGGGTCACGAACCAGCGGGCGAACCGGATGGCGTCGTCGACCGGCCCGACCAGGCTCCACTCGCCGCCCGCCGCGTACTGGTCGATGCCGACAGCGACCACGTGGACGTCGAACGGATCGTGGTCCGGGCCCATATCACACTCCTCATCCATTACGGGACAGCCATATCCGGCGCAACGACGGTCGTCGGACCGCCGGTGGTCCAAGGATGGTCGATCGCACACCGCGTCCTTGAGATTCCCAGACGGCATGGAGGGCCGCGCAGGGTGCCGCCTTGCCGCAACGGCCGGTCACACGGTCCGCCGGGTCTCACGCCGGTCCCGCCGAGCTTGATTCCGATAGTTCGCGTTGTCCCGCAGCGGGCTGGGCTCGGTTGTCATGGTGCGCTCCAGTTGGGTGGCGTGGTGCGTCGGTGGCCTGCGCGGCGGTGATGCCGCCGGCATCGCCGGGTTCGGGCTGACGGGGTCAGCTCGCCGGCTCGGCAACCACGGTCAGGGCGCGGTGGTCAACCACGGTGGCGGTGACCTCGCCGGGCAGTAACGGACCGATCGAGGGCGTCAATACCGAGGGCAAGTTCCTGAAACAACAGATGTACGGCCGGGCAGGCTTCGCCCTACTCCGGCAGCGCATCCTGCTCTCGTAGATCACCCATGGTGACCACCGTTTCTGCGCCAGAGCCGTTCGTTCCAGTGTCACGCTTGCTCGGTCCGGCACGGAGTCGGTCCCGACACCGCCTCGGCCCTGCTGGTCACCGCCGGCGACAACCCAGACCGGATGCACAGCGAGGCGTCCTTCGCCGCACTATGCGGCGTCAACCCCATCGAGGCGTCCTCCGGCAAGACCCGCCGCCGACGCCTCAACCGAGGCGGCGACCGCCGCGCCAACGCCGCCCTCCACCGCATCGCCCTGACCCGATCACGCGCCGACCAACGCACCCGCGACTACCTCGACCGACGCAGCAGCCAAGGCCTCACCCGCCGCGAAGCCACCCGATGCCTGAAGCGCTACATCGCCCGCGAGGTCTACCACCTGCTCCGCCAGCCCCAACGAATCAGACCCCACGAACCGCTTGACGAAACATAGGGGCATCGGAGCCGGCCGGGCATGGTCCGTCTCGCTCCGATCAGCAGCCCGCGATGGTCGAGAACGATCCGCCGATCGCTCCGCCGGCGCCTTCACCACTGGTAAGGCCCGTGCCTGCCACCCCGGTGTACGTGTCGCCGAGGATGCGCGACGCCCAGGTCGTCTTGACGTCCCACGCGCCGTCCCTGGCAGCGAGGTCCACGCGCGAGACGAGGCTGCTGCCGCGCCACACCTCGAACCGGGCTCCCGCAGTACGGCCGGGCGTGGTCGCCGCCACCAGAGTGATCTCCCACAACGGGCCGTACCCGCTTTCGACCGCCGTCTTGCACGCCATCACGACAGCGGTGCCGGACTGGCCGGCAAACGTCGACCAGGCGGCGTGAGCCGGCGCGGCAGCGCCGATGGCCAGCGCAACGCTGGTCACGGTGCTCAGGAGGGCAAGTTTGCCGATCCGGCCGAACTTCGTCACGGTGGTCTCCCCTTCGGCTTCTGGTGTCTGTCCCGTCCGTCCCTTCAGGAGGGCGGACGCTCCACACCCTAATGGACTCCAAGCATGGGCTCGCTCGACCCACGCCGGTGGGGCGTTGGTTCCGAACTCGGCGGACAACGTGGGAGCAGGGGTACCAACCCGGTTCGGGATCAAGACATCGTCCGCGAGGTCTACCACCTGCTCCGCCAGCCAGCCCCAACGAATCAGACCCCACGAACCACTTGACGAAACACAGGGGCATCAGAGGCCCTGATGTGATCGGTCACCGGTCCCGGCGTGCTCGCGCCGGGACCGGTGAGCCGGTGGGGTGTGGCGGCGTGACCGTCGGGTGCCGGCCTACTCCGGTGCCGCCCGCGCCGCTGGCGTCGTCCTGCTGCGTTACGGTGTGACCACCCTGCCGCCGAAGGTCACGACGAGACGACCGTCGGATGCGAAGGACCAGCCCAGGGCGCCGGAGTACTGGGAGCACCGGGATCCGTTGGTGCCGGACCAGAACTGGTTCGAACTGTCGGAGTTTCCGACGATCCGGTCGTTCGAGCCGCTGTTGCACGAGGTGTTGTTCCGGAACACCGAGGAGCCGCCGTCGAAGTTGAAGTTGCGCTCGGCGTTGCCGATGTTGGCATTGTTCGACACCGTCATCGTGCCGGGGTTGCGGTTGTAGGTGAACCCGTGCTTGCCGTTGTCGTACGCGATGTTGCCCCGGATGGTGTGGTTCACCGCGATGTCCTCGCCGCCGAGCTTGAAGCCGTTGCGGTCACCGTTGCCGGCCTGGCCACCGTTGCTCAGGGTGCCGTTGCCGTAGGCGAGGGAGGACTCGATGGTCACCGTGCCGATGGCCCCGGTGTCGCTCTTGGTGTAGAGGTCGTAGCCGTCGTCGATGTTGTTGTGTGCCACGGTGTAGCGGAAGACGTTGCCGGGGCCGACGGTGAGCTTCGGGGCGAAACCGTCGGCGTCCTCACCGTCGGAGTCGACGTTGTCGTGCGACACGGTGCTCACCACGAGGTTGTTGGAGGGCCACTGGTCGCGGGGCGCGTTTGCCACCAGCCGCGAGAGCTGAAGCCCTGAGTCCCGGTTATGGCGGGTCACCGTACGCTCGATGATGTTGTTGTTGCCGGCGAGCAGGATGCCGTTGTCCCCGGCCCGCTCGACGATGATGCCGCGGATGTGCCAGTACGATCCGCCCACCGCGAGTCCACGGTTCGCCGGATCCTCACTCTGGGCCGAGAAGTTCAGGATCGGGGTCTCGTTCGGGTAGGCGAAGATGTTCTTGCGCGCGCTCGACGTGCCGTTGTTGCCCTGGCCGATGGTGATGGTCTGCGAGTAGCGGTAGGTGCCGCCGCGCAGGTAGATCGTGCCGCCGGCGGTGACCCGGGTGATCGCGGAGGTGAGCGTCGTCGGGTTCGCCTCCGTGCCGGCCGCACTGTCGGTGCCGGTCGGTGCCACGTACAGCGTGCTGCTCGACGGCGGGGGCGTGGTCGGCGGCGGGGTGGTCGGCCCGGTCGTCGGCGGCGGCGTGGTCGGCGGAGTGGTCGTGCCCGAGGCGTACGTCTCGAACTCGGCGATCCTCGGTGTGCCGGTCGAGCCGGTGATCTCAAAGTTGATCTTGCGCAGCGAGGTGGCGGCGAAGGTGATGGTCCCGGCTCCGGTGCCGCTGGCCAGGGTGGCGCCGGTGTCGTTGTTGACGACCCGCCAGGAGCCGATGACTCCGACAGCGCCGGCCGCCTCCCGGATGTTGATCGAGCCCACCGTGGTGGCGGAACCCCACTTGATCGAGATGCGGCCGGTCGATCCGGCCGGTGACCAGTAGGTGCTCATGTTGCCGTCGAGCACGTTGCCGTAGCTGGTGCCGCTGGCCTTGCTGGAGCCGTCGGAGCCGGCCCCGAGGCTGAGATTGGTCGCGTTGACGCCGACCGATGCGGGACTGGGGCCACTGGAGGCACCTGACGCCTGGGGCATCGGCAGCGCCGCGACGACCGCGGCCACGGCCACAGCGGTGCCGCCGGCAAGGAGCTTGTGTCGCACTGCGGTTCTCACTGTTGGACTCCTCGGGAGTGAGCACGGTGCGGGGCATTACCCTCGCAACCCAACACCGCACGTAGCTTCATGTCCGCACCCTCAGCCCGGTCAAGGATCGAAACATCGATGAAACAACATGCTAGGAAAGCGCTTGCCGGCGTGGCAAGGGTTAGATACGTGCAGGTTTGTTGCAGACCGCAACGCCGGCTGCCAGCGAGGCCGCCACCATCCGTTGAAGTCCCAGCTCGGCTGGATCGTCGTCATGTGGGCCTGTCTGGCTCGGGCTTGGAATGTTCGTCGCCAGATCGACCAATGCATGGTGTGCTGGTGGGAGTGGTTGGGTGACGAGGGCGTTGAGGAGTCGGCGGATCTCGGCGACGGGCAACGCGGTGATCTCCGGGGCGGAGGCGGGCTGCCTGGTGGCGGCGAGGGTGGTCAGGACGGCCAGGGCGGGCATGGCCAGGGTGATGAACCGGTGCCAGCCGGTCCAGCCGCGGACCTGGTAGTGGTGCAGGCCGACCTGGCCCTTGCCGGTCTGGAACAGTTCCTCGCACAGCCGAAGACCGGATTCGCGATCAACTCCAAGATCCGCCACCCCGATCACCTGTTCATGGCTGCATGACGAGGCACTAGCGGGGCCGGGCTCCCTCCAGGAATAGCGCGACGACCCGGGTCGCCCCGTCCGGGGTGTTCACGAGGTCCGTTGCGCGTGCGAGGTGCAGGAACGCGTTCATGAGGAACCAGGGCTCACCAGTCACCTCACCGACGTCGACGGCGTGGGCGAAGAGAGCCACGACGGGATCGAGGATGTCGCGCACGTACTTCTGCGACACGGTGCTTCTGGTCTCGTCGGAGACGTGATCCAGCGCGTCGTAGACGCGTTGCTCGAACGAGATGGTGCGGGTGGAGTGCTCGGCGGCAGCGACCGCAAGGGACCGCAGCTTCTGTTCCGTCGGTCCTTCGGCGGCGAGCGCGGTGACCAGACGGTCATGGAGCTGTTCGATGAACCTCAGGGCGACGGCCGCATAGAGTTCTTCCTTGCCGCCGGGGAAGTGGTGGTATATGGATGGCTTCTGGATGCCGACGGTTCGGGCGACGCCGACGAGGGAGATGCCCGGGTAGCCCGCGGCGGCCAACTGCTCGCCGAAGGCGTCCATGATCTGTGAACGGGTGTCTGCTGCGGGTGTCATCGGTTTCTCCGGACGTGGTTGAGTGCGAGGGCGCAGGAGGCGGTCCCGGCGGCGACGAGGACCACGAGGACGCCGAGGGCGATCGGCAGGGCCGAGGGCGTGGCACCGCTCTCGAGCTGGCGGGCGGCGTCGATGACGTAGGTGAGTGGGTTGAAGGTCGCGATTGCCCGCATCCAGCCGGCAAGCTCGTCCACGGGTGCGAAGACGCCGGTGAAGAACGACAGCCCGAAGACCGCGAGGGTGACGAGGCTGGTGCTCGATGCGGATGCGGTGCGGATGGCGACCGCGACGCTGAGCAGGGCGACGCCCAGCCCGAGCGTGAACATCAGGAGGATCATGGCGATCGCACTCCGCCAGTTCTCCGGCCGGTAGCCGATGAGCGCCGCGCCGGCGATCGTGACGAGCATCTGGACGGTGACGGCGACGAGGGCGGCCGCGACGGCACCCAGGACGAACGGGACTGTCGTGCCGTGGGCGAGTCGGAGTCGGTCGAGGTATCCGCTGGTGACGTCGCCCAGAACGAGCGTGCCTGCGGCTCCCGCTCCGGTGGCGACACCGGTGAGCAGGATCAGCGGGAGCAGGAAGGAGATGAAGCTGGCCCCCGCGAGATAGCTGCCGCCGACGGTGCTGAGCTGTCCGGCGTAGACGAGGAGGAAGAACAGGGATTGCGCGATCGGGGTGATCAGAAGGGCCGGTGAGCGCATAAACATGCGAGTGGAGCGCCTGACAGCGGCAAGGGTCACGGGGACCGCCGCGCTGGGCGCAGGGACGACAGAGACGGCGGAAGCGGTCACGATCGAGTCCTCACATGAGGTGATGGGGATTCGGGTCAGCCAGCGGCGAGCGCGACGAAGACGTCGTCGAGCGAGGGTTCGGTGAGGCGGAGCTCTTCGACGTCGCCCGCGACCTGGCCGATGTCATCGAGCGCGACCTTCAGTGCGCCGGCCGTGCCGGGGAGCGCGAGGCGCACGGTGCGCGGCTCGTCCGGCTCGGCTCGAAATGGCGCACGCGAGGAGGCGAGCAGCGCCTGTGAGGCGTCCGCGTCCGTCAGCACGAGGGTCAGGGTGCGCTCCCCGACGCGCTGCTTCAGCGACTCGGGGGAACCTTGCGCGGCAACCGTTCCGTTGCGGAGCACGACGACGTCCGTGGCGAGGACGTCGGCCTCGTGCAGGTCCTGGGTGGACACCAGGAGGGTCCTGCCGCCCTGGTTCAGTCGCTTCAGCTCGTCCCAGAAGTCGAGGCGGCTGAGCGGGTCGAGGCCGGTGGTCGGCTCATCAAGGATCACGACCGGGGGCTCGGCCACGAGCGCCACGGCGAGGTCGACCTTTCGGCGGGTTCCGCCGGACAGCCTGGAAATCCGCGTCCCGCGGTGCTCTGCCAGACCGAAGAGGTCAAGGAGCTCCCGCGTCCGGCGCGCGGCGTTCCGGCGGTCGAGGCCGAGCGCAGCCCCCTGGAACTCGAGAACCTCCGCCGTGGTCGCCAGCGGGTCCAGGGCGTTGGACTGCGGGGTCAGGCCGATCAGGCGCCGCACCTCCCGCCCCTGCTTCACCGTCTCGTACCCCTCGACGGTCACCGTGCCGAAGGTTGGTGTGCGCAGCGTGGCGATGATCTCCAGGAGGGTGGACTTGCCGGCGCCGTTGTGACCGAGCACCACCGTGCGAGTTCCGCGCTCGACCTGAAGCGACAGGTGGTCCAGCGCGTTCCGGTCCCCGTAGGTCTTTGTCAGGCCGACGATGTCGACGGCAGGGAGCGAAGTCATGCCAGCAGCCTACCTACCGGTAGGGCGGGCCGCCAAATCGGACCGACCCGGGGCAGGGCCTGAGGGTTCATCCCAGATGTTGTTCTTGGTGAGTCGGCGGTAGCCGAGTAGGGCGCAGCCGAGGTCGGCGAAGGCCTGGAAGTGGTCGGCTTTGCGTTCGTAGCGGCGCGCTTTGTTGATCAGGGCCTCAAGCCACCCACGACAGCGTCAGGAGAGCCCATTCTGGTGCCGGTCCCGTCGCTCAAGCGATACCTGCCGGCGGGCCGCGTGGATGAGCGTACGGCGGGCGGCCTCGACCACCGGCCGGTCCACCATCGCGCCGTCGACCACGGCGACTCCGTCGTCCGTCACGGCTTTGACGATCTGAGTAGCTCGCCGGATCTCTTCGGTGCTCGGGCTGAAGGCGTGGTTGACAGGATCGACCTGTCGGGGGTGAATGCACAGCTTGCCACCGAAGCCGAGGTCCCGGGCCAGCCGGGCGGCACTGGCGGTAGCGGCCGGGTCAGCCAGGTCGGTGGTAACCCCGTCGACTGGTGCGATGATCCCGCCGACCCGGCTGGCGAGCACGAGCGTGGACCGGGCGTGCAGCAGCGCGGTGTCGGTGAGCGCCGTACCGGCGTCCAGGGCGTAGTCGAGCGAACCGAAGACCAAGCGGACCACGCCGGGCACGGCGGCGATCTCGTGGGCCCGGTGGACGCCGAGCGCGGTCTCGACGAGGGGCAACACCGTGCCGAGCGTGCCGCAGAGGGTGGCGAGGTCGGTCGTGCTCTCCGCTTTCGGCAGCATGACACCCAGTAGGCCGGGCAGCCCGGCCAGGGCCGCGATGTCACGGTCGTACCAGGGGGTGCCGGGGGCGTTGATCCGGACGACTGCCCGGCCGCCTGCCCGCAGCCAGCCGGCCACAGTGTCGCGGGCGGTGTCCTTGGCTGCGGGTGCGACGCCGTCCTCGAGGTCGCAGACGACGGCGTCGGCGCCGCTCGCGGCGGCCTTCGTGAAACGGTCACCGCGGTTGCCGGGTACGAAGAGCAGCGAGCGGGCGTCGCGCGGGTCGGGTCGGTCCGGCCGGTCCCCCGGGTCAGAGGAAGGCAACGCTGTCGTCACCCGTGGATTTGGTCTGGTTGTCGAAGCGTTCCGGCATCGCCTCGAAGAATTCGCGGGTCAGCCTCGGTTTCTGGCCGGGGCCGTAGCGCTGGTCGTCGAGTGGCCAGCCGTAGCCCTCGAGTTCGTCGGTGCCGCGGCCGAGGATGGTGTCGGTCTTCTCGAAGTGGTCGAGCACGGCCGGCAGGCCGTACCGCTGAACCGGGCAGACCTTCATGCACACGGCGCAGCCGTCGACCTGGGCGACCACGGGCAGGCAGCGCTTGGTATTGATCTTCGCTTTGTAGACGCCGCGGTGGAAGTCGCGGCGGGCCGGGATCGCCCCGGATGGGCACCGTTCCACGCAGGCGAGGCAGTTGTCGCAGATCTTCTCGATGCCGTAGTCGACCGGGTGGTCGATGGTCAGCGGCGCATCCGTGTTGATCATCAGGATTCGACACCGGGAGCCCGCCGCCGGGGTCAGCAGTTGGCCGTTGAGGCCGAGTTGGCCCAGGCCGGCCTCGACGGCGTAGTGCAGCGAGGCGCCGTGGCCGCGGATGTCGTTGACATTGGCCTGGTAGCCGCGCTCGCGCAGGAACCGACCGACGGCGAGGGCCCGGTTCATCAGTTCGGCGTACGTCCGCAGGGCGGCTCGTTCGGCCTGGCCGCTGGGTGCGGTCTGGGTGGGCTCGTACGGCTGTTCCAGGATGCATACCACGATCTTGTCCCCGGGTGCCTGTCCGAGGTACGGCGCCCAGGTGTACTTCTCGTCGTGATTGGTGATGCCGATCGTGCTGATGCCGGCGGCGGCCGCGACGCTGCGCAGTTCGGCGGTGAGATCCGCCGCGTCGACCTGGTGCGTCCGGGCGTGGCTCGGCGCGGTCGGTGCCGTGCGGACCCGGTGGAAGGCGCGCATGAGCCGGGGTGCCGACGGGATCCAGGAGCGCCACATCATCTGGTGCGCCCAGTGGATCGCCTTGCTGTGTGCCTTGCCGAACTCGGGCATCGGTCCCTCGGCGAAGGCATTCTCCTCGGCCTGCCGGTCACGCCGGATGCCCGGCGTGGAACGCAGGTTCTCCGGCACTCGGATCTGCGGGTCGGCCGGCCAGCGTTTCGGTTTGAAGGCGCGCGGCATCACCGGGACGAACCGCATGATCTGAATCATCCGGGGGCGGACCAGCCGCTCGGCGACGGATGCCAGTAGGCGTTCGCGTCGACTGTTGGTCTTCATGATCGTTCTCCCTTCACATCCGCCACTGCAGGTGCTTGACGTGGAAGTACTCGGCCAGGCCGTCCTCGCCCATTTCGCGTCCGACGCCACTGCGCTTGTAGCCGCCCCACGGCGACTCGGGGCGTACGTCGCCGCCGCCGTTGAGGGTCACGTTGCCGACCCGCAGCCGGCGGGCGATCGGGAACGCCTCGGTGGTCGGGCCCCAGATGTTGGCGTTGAGGCCGAAGCGGGATTCGTTGGCCAGCCGGACGGCGTCCGCCACGTCCTCGTAGGGCAGGATCACGCCGACCGGTGCGAAGAGTTCCTCCTGGGCGAGTTCGTCGCTGTTGGACAGTCCGCCCACCAGGGTCGGGCGCAGGTAGTAGCCGGGTCCGGGCGGCGCCTGGCCGCCGCACAGCACCCGGCCGCCGGCGGCGGTCGCGCGCCCGATCCGGGCGAGCACCCCGGCCCGGTGCCCGGCGCTGATCAGCGGCCCGACGTCGGTGGCCGGGTCGGTGGGGTCGCCCACCCTCAGGCTCTCGAGGGCGGCGATGGCCGCGGCGGCGAACTCGTCGTACCGCTGCCGGGGCACCAGCAGCCGGGTGGTGGCGCCGCAGCCCTGGCCGGCGTTGCGGGTGAACCGGAGCACTGCGGCGGGCAGGATCTGGTCGGGGTCGACGCCGGGTAGGACGATGTCGGGCGACTTGCCGCCGAGTTCCAGCACCACCTTCTTGGTGGTGTCGGCGGCGGCACGCATCACCGCGGCGCCGGCGGTCTCCGAGCCGGTGAAGCTGACCATGTCGACGTCGGGATGCCGGGCCAGTTGCTCGCCGACCGACGGCGGGCCCTGCACCAGGTTGACCGCGCCGGGTGGGAAGCCGGCCCGTACGGCCAACTCGGCCAGTGCCGCGACGGCGAGCGGGGCGCGTGGGGACGGCATGAGGACGACCGGGCAGCCGGCCGCGAGGGCAGCGCCGATCTTCCACACCGTCAGGTAGAGCGGGTAGTTGTAGGCGACCAGGGCGGCGACGACGCCGACCGGTTCGCGCAGCAGCATGCTGGTCGAGGCGACGTTGCCGAAGTGCGGTCGCAGTGGTTCGTCGTAGCCGCCACGCGGCCCGCGGACGGCCGCGTCGGCGAACCAGCGCAGGTTGGCGATCGGGATCGCGACCTGCAGGGTGCGGGCCAGCGAGACCGGTGTGCCGACGTCGGCGACGACGATCTCCTCCAGTTCGGCGCGGTGCCGCTCCATCTGGTCGGCGAGCGCGAGCAGGAGGTCGCGGCGGCCCGTCGGCCCGCACCGTGACCACTCACCGCCGTCGAAGGCTGCCCGGGCGGCGGCCACGGCGGCGTCGACCTGGGCCGGTGTGGCCGAGTTGATCCGCCACAGTGGCTGTTCGTCGGCGGGGTTGACGGTCTCCTGGGCCTCGCCCCGGCCCGCGGCCCAGGTGTTGGCCACGAGAAGGTCGCCGGCCACGAGCCGGGCCGCGGCGGGACCGAGCGGACCGGTGGGAGCGGAATCGGACGGGAGCACGGTGTCCTCCTCAGTCGTCTTTATTGTTCGTATCATACGCATAGAATCTTGGTCACCCAAGGTCCAGATCCCTGGCCAGCGCCCGCAGCTCCGACTTGGCGATCTTGTGGATGGTCGTCCGGGGCAACTCGGACAGCACGACGACCCGCGCCGGCACCTTGAAATCCGCCAACCTCCGGCGGCACTCCGCCAGCGCCCGCTCGCCCACCACACCGTCCGGCCCGGCCGCCGCCACGAACGCGACCGGCACCTCGCCCCGCACCGGATCCGGCCGGCCGACCACCGCCGCCTCGCGGACCCCGGGCACATCGAGGAGCACGGTCTCGACCTCGAGTGCGGCGATGTTCTCCCCGCCGACCTTGAGCATGTCCTTGGCCCGGTCGACGAAGCGGAAGACCCCGGCCTCGTCGTAGCGCACCCGGTCACCGGTGCGGAACCAGCCCGCCTCGTCGTACGCGTCCGCGGTGGCGGCCGGGTCGCCGGCGTAGCCCCCGAAAAGCGAGATGCCCGGTACGCCGCGCACCAGCAGTTCGCCGGGTTCGCCGGGGCCGACCGGCCGGCCCTGCCCGTCGACGACGGCGACGCCGTACTCGGGGGTGGGGCGGCCGATGCTGCCGTCCTGATTGGACTGGTGCAGTTCCCCGCAGAGCGGGTGTGACACGGTCTCGGTCATGCCGTACCAGCCGATGGTCTCCGTACCGGCGTACGAGGTCTCGGCCGACGCGCAGAAACTGTGGCCCCACCGGCGGTACGAGTGCCCGGCCGGCACCTCGTGCGTCGCCAGCACCTGGTAGGTGAACCGGACCATGGACGCCCAGGTGCACCGGTGCCGCAGCGAGACCTCCCAGAACCGGGACGCGCTGAACCGGGGCAGCAGCACGGCGCTGGCCCCCGCCCACAGCGTCGGCAGCAACGAATAGCCCAGCGCGTTTGCGTGGAACAGGGGCAGGGAGATCAGGTGTACGTCGTCCGGCCGCAGACCCTCGTGCGTGGCGTTGACCCGGCCCGCCCACAGGCAGTTCGCGTGCGTCCACAGGACCGCCTTGGGCCGCGACGTGGTGCCCGAGGTGTACTGGATGGTGGCCGGGTCCAGCGGGCCGGACAGCACCCGGCGCACCGTCGACGGGTCGCCGCGCAACGCCTCGAAGGTGTCCCCCGGCTCAGCCGGGGTGTCCCGTGCGCGGTGATCGCCGTCGCCGGCCGTCACCACGGTCCACCGTACGTCGCGCATCGCCGTGGCGACGCGGGACGCCGCGGCCGGTTGGGTCACCACGCCCACCACGCCGGAGTGACCGGCGTAGTAGACGAGTTCGTCGGTGGAGCTTCGGGTGTTGAGGCATACGGCGACCGCGCCCACGCTCAACAGCGCGGCCCAGGTGATGGCGAACTCGGGACAGTTGTCGAGTACGATCGCCACCCGGTCGCCCGGGCGCACTCCACGGGCGAGCAGACCCGCGGCGACCGCGTCGACGTCGTGTGCGAACCGGGCGTAGGACCAGGTCTGCACTGGTGCGTCCATCGGGTCCCAGAACAGGAAAGCATGCTCTGCGCGACTGCGGGCGCGGTCGTGGATCAGCTCCACGATCCCCCGGCCGGTCGCGAAGTTGACGGTTTCGCCGGTCCCGCGGTGACCACGGGACGGGTTCGGGAGGGTGGTGTCGGATGCTGACAAGGCTGCCTCCGGGCAATCCACCGTGCTCAAACTGGTGCTATGATGCACAGAGATTTTTGGGATGGATTGAAGTGATTAGCTGCACGCCGGTGCCGCCAGTCGATCGGTTGGAGATCAGGTGACACGAAACGGTGGCAACACCAAACTCGCCTCGGTCATCGCCCGGGAGATCGTCAAGGACATTGTCCGGCGGCGGCTCGGGGCAGGGGCCGCGCTGCCCTCGGAGAGCGCGATGCTGGAGCAGTTCGGCGTCGGCCGCGCCTCGCTGCGCGAGGCGTTGCGCATTCTCGAGGTCCACGGCCTGCTGACGATCCGGCCCGGGCCGGGCGGCGGGCCGGTCGTGCAGACCGTCAGCAGCCAGCACTTCGGCCAGATGGCCACCCTCTACTTCCATGTCGCCGGTGCCACGTTCCGGGAGCTGGCCGAGGCCCGCCTGGTGCTCGAGCCGGTGATCGCCCGGCAGGCCGCGCTGCGCGGGGACCCGGACACCCTCGCCGCGCTCAACACGGTGGTCGAGCAGGCCCGGGAACACCCGGTCGGTGACTCCCGGGCACAGTTCGAAGCCGGCACCGACTTCCACGCCGTGCTCGCCGGGGCCTCCGGCAACCGGGTGCTGGATCTCGTCAGCCGGGCCATCGGCAACATCTACGCCGAACGCATCACCGGGGTCGTCTTCCCGCTGGAGGCGCGGGCCCGGGTGGTCGAGGCCCACGCGGACATCGTGGCGGCGATCACCGCCGGCGACGCCGAACTCGCCGAGCGGCTCACCCGCGAACACATGACCGAGTTCATCGCGCAGGCGGAGAAGCGCTACCCCGGCTTCCTCGACGAGATCGTCGACTGGCACTAGGGTCCGGCCGCCGTCCGGCCGGTCGCCGCTCACTTGACCGCCACCACGTTGGCCGGCGAGCCGACCCCGCCGACGACGTGCAGCGGGGTCACGACCAGCAGCGTCTCCCAGACGCCGTCAGCCGCGCAGTCGGCGGCCAGCGCATCAAGGTCCCACAGTTCACCGAGGGCGAACCCCAGCAGTGGGATGAGCGCGCGGTGCATCAGACCGGTGTGCGGCCCGCGCTCCCCCGCCGCCTCCCGGCCGGAGACGAACGGCGAGTCCGGGGCCGGCGGCAGCGCCTCCACCGCCATGTTGTCCGAGGCCACCATCGCCAGCCGGTGGTCCCACAGCCAGGCGAGCATCTCCTCGCTCTGCTCCAGTCCGGGACTGGTGGGCGCGGCGGCGAACGCCCGGCGCCGGTCGACGTCGTGCGCCAGCACGGTGGCCAGCCACCCGGTACGCAACAGCAGGATGTCGCCGTCGCGCAGCGCCACCCCCTGGTAGGCCAGCGCACCCTCCAGTTCCCCGACCGTGAACGCCCGCCAACCCGCCGGGTCCCAGTCGTCGTCGAGCGAGCGCAGATAGCGGGGCAGGTCGACCAGGACGCCCCGGCCGACGATGCCGTGCTCGGCCCAGCGTTGGATGCCCAGGTCGGGTGAACCTTCCCGGACCCGGTCGTCGGCGACCCCGTTGTAGAAGCCGTGTTCCCAGTGCCGGAAGTGCCGCAGCCCGTCGACCTGCGAGGTCGCCTGCAGATACAGCCCGTCGACCAGGTCGTCACGGTGGTTGGGGTCCCGCTGGAAGATCGTGTGACGCGGTACGCCCCGCGACGACGCCAGCGGCGGGTCGAAGGCGTCGATCGGCAGGTCGAGGCGGAAGACGGCCCCCCGGCGGACGGTCCGGGCCGCCGCCAGCACCCGCTGCGGCGTCAGCAGGGCGACGGTGCCGAGTTCGTCGGCATCGCCGAACAGTCCCCAGCTCGACCCGGCCGGGGCACCCTGTCGGTCTCGCAGTTGCGCGTACGTCGGCAGTCCGGCCCGCTCCCCGCCGGGCGTCCGCGCCGCGCCGTCGTCCGCCATCAGCGCGCCAGGTATCCGCCGTCGACCGGCAGCGGCACACCGGTGATGAAGCTGGACTCGTCGCAGGCGAGGAACAGGGCCGCGTTGGCGATCTCGGTCACCGTGCCGGCCCGCCCGAGCGGGATCACCGACATGTACTGCTGCATCAGCTCGGCCGGTACGCCCTCGGCGGCCCGGGAGAAGAACTTCGGCAGCATCGGGGTGTCGATCGGTCCCGGACAGATGCCGTTGACCCGGATGCCGTCCGCGGCGAGGTTCAGCGCCAGGCCACGGACGAAGTTCACCACACCGCCCTTGGTCAACGAATAGAGCGGGCTGATCGGGGAACCGACCAGCCCGGCGGTCGAGGCGGTGAAGATGACCGACGCCGAGCCGGACGCCTTGCGTAGCAACGGCAGCGCCGCACCGGTCAGGAAGAACCCGCCCTTGAGGTTGACGTCGATGGCGAACTGCCACTCCTCGTCGGTGATGTCCAGCCCGGCCGCGCCGGGGGCGCCGACGTGGTTGAACAACACGTGCAGGATGCCGTGGTCGCGTTCGACCTCCGCCACGACCCGGTCGATGTTCTCGCGTGAGGTCACGTCGAGCACCGCCCACCGCGCCGCACCACCGGCCGCGGTGATCTGGTCGGCGGTCTCACGTACCGAGGCTTCGTCCAGATCGGTGGCGACGACCGTGGCGCCCTCTTCGGCGAACCGGATCGCGCTCGCCCGGCCCATGCCGGAGCCGGCGCCGGTGACCAGCGCCACCCGTCCTGCGAGTCTCATGCCCGTACCTCCGTTTTCGTTGTCACAGTTCGATGCCGAGGAGCAACGACGCGTACGCCTTGCCGTGCGGGTCGGTCCGCAGCGACATCGACACGCCGCCGCGGAGCGATCCGGTGAGCACGAAGTTCAGCCCGTGGTTGCTGGGAATGTCGTATCGGACGACGTCACCGGCGACGAGTCCGCCGAAGGCCGCCCCGACGCGGGCGACGGTGAGCCGCTCGGCGAGCAGCGGGTAGTGCTCCGGGTCGTAGACGAAGACGCAGATGTTGTTGCTGTCGCCCTTGTCGCCGCAGCGGGCGTAGGCGATGTCCCGGACCTTCACGCCGTCACCACCTCGAAATCGGTACGCACCCGGGCGCGCGGTACGTAGGCCGGGGTGACGCCGATGGCCGGGCTGACGCTCGACGTCATGCCGCCCGCGGCGGCCGGTCCGAAGTAGAGGTATTCGGCCTCGTAGGCGACGGCACGGGCGGCCGCCTCGGTGTGGCACTGCGCGGCGACCCGCAGCCGTACCTCGGACGGCTGACCGGAAGGCGAGGAGTCCCCGAAGAGCGCGTTCACCCCGTGGTAGGAGACGTCGATCTCGGCGATCTCGGCGGCGACCGGTTCCAGCCGCCGCCGGATGATCTCCTCGGCACGCCGCGCGCGGTCGATCGCGCCCGGGCCGCCGTACGACGCCTCGCCCAGCGCCCGCCAGCCGAGATCCAGGCCGACCAGGACCTTCAACCGGTCCGGCCGCTCCCGGCCGGTGACGCCGGAGAGCCGTACCTGGTCCTCGCCGACCTCCTCGACGAGCACCTCGCTGAAGTCGGCGGTGACGTCCGGGGTCGGGTAGTGCCGCGGGTCGCAGATCTCGAAGTAGAGCTGGGAGCGGACCACCTGGCGGTCGATACGCCCGCCGGTGCCCGGCAGCTTGCGCAGCACGACGGAGCCGTCCTCGACCACGGCGTACGGGAATCCGAGGTTGTGCGGGTCGGGCACGAACCGGAAGGGCGGATCCTCGTAGTTGCCGCCGGTGCTGTGCACCCCGCACTCGAGCAGGTGCCCGGCCATGGTGGCCAGCGCGACCCGGGGCCAGTCGTCGAGTTGCCAGCCGAGTTCGTGGCAGATCGGGCCGACGAAGATCGACGGGTCGGACAGCCGGCCACCGATGACGATCTGCGCGCCGTCGGCCAGGCAGTCGACGACGCCGTCCGCGCCGATGTAGGCGTTCGCGGAGACCACCCGGTGCGCTTCGCGGGACACCGTCGAACCGAGTTCGGGAAGCTCGCAGTCCAGTTCGGTGACGAGGTCGAGCACATCGTCGCCCTCGATGACGCCGACCCGTACCCCGGTCAGGCCGGTCGCGCGCAGGGCGTCGAGGCAGTCCCGCTGGGCGGCGGTCGGGTTGGCCGCGCCGAAGTTGCCGACCATCCGGCCGCCGGCGGCGAGGTAGTCCCGCAGCAACGCCGGCAGTTTGCCGATCCGCTGGTCGTGACCGCGGTCGGGGTCGGCCCGGCGCTGCATCTGGGCCAGCGCCAGCGTGCGTTCGGCGAGGCAGTCGAACCCCAGATAGCTCACCAGGCCGCTGCCGGCCAGGTCCGCCGCGAGATCCAGCCGGTCGTTGGAATAGCCGGATCCGCATCCGATGGACAGGCTCGTGGCGGGTCGGGCCAGCCGGCCTGCCTCCAGTGCCCCACCTGCTAACACAGTGCCCCCTCATGGGTAGTAGCCCTAGACATCGCGGGTGATGACGGTCGCGTTGGCCATGCCCGAGCCCTCGCACATGGTCTGCAGGCCACGCCGGGTGCCGCCGGCCTCCATGGCGTACAACATGGTCGTCATCAACCGGACGCCCGAGGCGCCGAGCGGATGCCCGAGCGCGATGGCCCCGCCCAGCGGGTTGACCAGCTCGGCGTCGACGCGCAGGGCCCGTTGCCACGCCAGCGGCACGCTCGCGAACGCCTCGTTGACCTCGAAGTGGTCGATGTCGGTGAGCCGCAGTCCGGCCCGGTCGAGCACCTTGCGGGTCGCCGGGATCGGCGCGTCGAGCATCAGTACGGGGTCACCGGCGGCCAGTGCGAAGCCCTCGAATCGGGCCCGCGGGGTGAGCCCGTGCCGCGCCGCGTAATCCTCGCTGGCCAGCAGCATCGCCGCGGCGCCGTCGCCGAACTGCGAGGAGTTGCCGGCGGTCACCGACCAGGAGATCTCCGGGAAGCGTTCCCGGGCGGTGCCGTCGACGAACGACGGTCGCAGCCCGGCCAGCGCCTCGACGGTGGTGCCGGCCCGGATGGTCTCGTCGGCGTTGACGGTGCGCACCGTACCGTCGGCGGCCGGGACGGTGATCGGGACGATCTCGGCGGCGAAGGCGCCACGTCGCGCGGCGGCGGCGGCCCGCTGTTGCGAGCGCAGCGCCAGGGCGTCCAGGTCGGATCGGGAGATTGCGTGGCGGGCGGCGACCAGTTCGGCGGAGATGCCCTGTGGGACCAGTCCCGGGGCGTAGCGGGCGGTGACCGACGGTCCCCACGGGTCGCCGCCGGCGCGGGCGCTGAACATCGGCACCCGGCTCATCGACTCGACGCCGGCGGCAACCACCAGGTCGTAGGCGCCGGCGGCGATCCCTTGGGCCGCGAAGTGGACGGCCTGCTGGCCGGAGCCGCACCGGCGGTCGATCGTGGTGGCCGGCACGGTCTCCGGCAGCCCGGCGCCGAGCCAGGCGAGCCGCCCCGGGCAGCCGGACTGTTCGCCGGCCTGGCTGACGCAGCCGACGATGACGTCGTCGACGTCGGTCGGGTCGACGGTGCCGTTGCGGGCCAGCAGGCCGGTGAGTACCTGGCCGAGCAGTTCGACCGGGTGCAGGCCGGACAGCGCGCCGCCGGCCTTGCCCCGGCCGATCGGGGATCGGACCGCGTCGATGACGACGGCGTTCATAGCGGCGCCGCCGCGAACTCGGTGAGCCGGGGTGCGATGTCCCGGCCCAGGTCGTCGAGATAGTTCACGACGTCGGCGGCGGACATGTCCGGCCACTGTGGCCGGACCAGGATCGCGTCGAGCGGTACGGCATCGTGAATGGCGCGTAGTTGGTCGATGACCTGGTCGGGGCTGCCGGCGAGGACGGTGTCCTTCACCGCCTCGGAGAAGTTGCTGGCGACGGTGTCGGCGTCGAGCGCGGCCAGTTCCCGGTTGGCGTAGGCGAGGTAGCGCCCCTGTGCCATCGCGCCGAAGCGTTCCAGTGCGTCCGTCCGGTCCCGGCCGAGGATCAGGTCGCGACGCATGATCGGAGGTCGCACCGGCAGGCCGAGGGCCTCCCGCTCGCGCCGGTATGTCTCCCACAGCCTGCTGAGTGCGGGTAGCGGCTCGCGGGGTGAGATGGTCCAGCGGTCGCCGAGCCGGGCGGCCCGCCGTACGCCGGGCGCGGACTGGGCGCCGATCCAGATCTGCGGGTGCGGCTGCTGGACCGGCCGCAGGTGCGGTTCGGCGCCCTCGAACCGCCAGTGCCGACCGTGGTGGTCGACCTTGCGCTCGGTCCATAGTCGACGGATGAGTTCCAGCGACTCCTCGAACCGGGAGATCCGTTCGCCGTAGGGCACGCCGAGGTATTCGAACTCCTGGGTGCGGTAGCCGATGCCGGCGCCGACGACCAGCCGGCCGGCGGTGATGATGTCCAGCGTCGCGAGTTCCTCGGCCAGCAGCACCGGGTGGTAGAGCGGCACGACGACGATGTTCGTCGCGAGGGTGATGTGCGGGTCGACCTCGGCGGCCAGCCGGGCCAGCACCGGCACGGGCTGTAGCCAGCGCAGGTCGCCGTACATGAAGTGCTGGCCGATCGTGATGTGGGTGAACCCGTTGCGTTGCGCCGCCTCGACCTGTCTGAGCAGCTGGTCGAGGTGTTCGGCGGGTGGTACCGACGTGCGGACGTCACCGATGATGATCCCGAGCTTCACGGCGTCTTCCTTCCCGGTAGCCAGGGCGGCGGGGTACGACTGGCCCGGCCCCAGCCGCCCTCGGCGCGGACGAGGCCCTCGATGGTGCTGGTCTTCGCCACGAAGACCAGCCCCTGCGGACCCACCGCGACCCGGTCGTCGTAGTCGCCCCAGCCGACGTAGAGGTCGTCGCCGTGGCCGAGGATCAGGAAGTAGCTGGTCCGGACCCTCAGCAGCCGCTCGCCGATCTCGTCGACCTCGACCACCACCGGAAAGTGCCGGGTGGGTCTGGTCCCGGCCGCCCACAGGTGCTCGTAGAAGTCGAGGATCGCGGCACGGCCGGCGCAGACCGAGTCGGGGCGGCGGAACACCGCGTCCGGATCGAACAGTGGCAGCAACGCCTCGCGGTCGGCCCGGTCGAACGCCGCGCAGTACGCGACCTGCAACTGCCGGGCGGCCTCGGTGACGACTGCCTGTCGTCCGAGGCGCTCCCAGAGTGGATCCATCACCGTCCCCCCTTCAGCACCGGTTCCCGACCCCGAGACGAGCGGATCAGGCAACCTATCCATGCGAACTATAGTAATAGATTCGGATCGGGCGGGCTACCGTCCGACCGGCACTTCCGCACCGACCCGGACCGTCGGGCCGCAGGCCGCCGCGGCGAGCGCGTCGGCGTCCAACTCGAACCCGAATCCCGGCCGGTCCGGCAGCCGCAGCCGACCTCCCGCGACCACCGGCGGCTCCCGGGCGATGTCGTGGCGCAGGTCGAGGAAGTAGAGGACCTCGGCCGGATACCGGCTCGTATCCGGCGTCGCCGCCGCGAACGACGCCGCCGCGAACGTGCCGACGGCCGACTCGCCCTGGCTGCCGACGACCACGTCCGTGCCGGTGACCGCGCAGAAGTCGCGGATCGTCGCCGAGCGGCGCAGGGCCGTACGGGCGGTCTTGATGCTCACCATGCCGACCCGGCCGGCCAGTACGGCCGCGCCGACGGAGGCCGGGTCGGGACAGCTCTCGTCACCGACGACCGGCACCGGGCTGCTCCGGGCGAAGGCCGGTCCACCGACCGCCCCAGGGGGACACGGCTCCTCCAGCCAGGCCAGCCCGACCTCGCGGGTCGCCGCCACGAACCGGGCCGCCTGCGCCGAGGTGTAGCCCTGGTTGGCGTCGGCGTAGAGCAGGGCGTCCGGGCCGACCGCCGTACGTACCGCCCGGGTGGTGGCGATGTCCAGGTCGAGGTCGATCCCGACCTTCAGCTTGAAGGACGTGACCCCCCAACCGGTCGACGCCTCGACCGCCACGGCGGCCACCTCGTCGGGCCGCCCCCAGCTGAGCAGCGCGGCGGCGGCGACGTCACCGGCATGACCGCCGAGCAACTGGTGGGCGGGCAGCCCGACGAAGCGGGCCAGCGCGTCGAACATCGCCAGCTCGACGGCGCTGCGGGCGGTCGGGTTGCCGACCAGGTGCCGGGTACGTGCCCGAAAAAGCTCCGGCCGGCCGACCGGGGTGTCGACGGCGGCCGGGGCGAGGACCCGGTCCAGCACGTCGAGCACCGAGGCCAGCGTCTCGCCGTACACCATGGGGCGCGGGATGGCCTCCCCATAGCCGGTGGTCCCGTCGGCCAGGCGTACGGCGACGAGCACGTGCTCGGCGACGTCGTCGGAGCCGATGGCGTACCGGACCGGCCGGCGCAGCGGTAGGCGGAACGGGGTGATCTCGACCGACCCGACCAGCGGCGTCATATCCGCTTCCCGTCCCGACCCCGGGTGAGCCGGTCGCGGATGCCGTCGCCGACCATGGAGAACGCCAGGATGGTCAGGAAGATCATCAACAGCGGCGGCAGCATCGGGAATCCGTTGCGGGACACCGACCCGAACGCCTCGCGGGTCATCCCGCCCCAGGTCGCGTCCGGCGCCTGCACGCCGAGTCCGAGGAAGCTCAGGCTGGCTTCCGCGATGACGACCAGTCCCAGGCTGTACGTCGTCTGGATCAGCAGCGGTCCGCTGGCGTTCGGCAGCATGTGTCGCAACAGGATCCGGGCCGGCGAACAGCCGATCGCCTGGCACGCCTCGATGTACGGCTCGTTGCGGATGCCGGACGCGGCGCCCCGCGCCACCCGGAAGAACCTGGGCGCGAAGACGATGCCGACCGCGATCATCGCGTTGGTCAGGCCCGGCCCGAGGATGCCGACGATGGCCAGGGCCAGGATCAGCGTCGGCACGCTCATCACCGAGTCGGCGATCCGGCCGAGCACGGCGTCGACGATTCCGCCGGCGTATCCGGCGACCAGGCCCAGCGGGATGCCCAGGACCACTGCCGTGCCGACCGCCTGCAACGTCGCCACCAGGGTCAGCCGGGCGCCGGCGATCAGCCGGGCGAGGGTGTCCCGCCCGTACGCGTCGGTGCCGAGCCAGTGGTCCCCGCTCGGTGACTCCATCCGGCGCAGCAGGTCCTGCGCGTTCGGGTCGGTGCGGACCAGCAGGTCACCGACCAGTGCCAGCAGGACCAGCCCGGCGATGAAGACCAGCCCGACCTTCGGGGCGAGGCCGAGGCCGCCCTTTCCCGGCCGGCCGCCCTTCGTCCCCGGCCTCATGCCGGCCCCGATCGGCCCGGTCTTCTTCCTGGTCGGTGCGGTGCCGCTCATGGTCACCCCCGCAGCTTCGGGTCGAAGTAGGTGTAGGAGGCGTCGACGACGAGGTTCATCAGCAGGATCAGCGCGGCGCTGACCAGCACGATCCCCTGGATCATCGGATAGTCGTGGTAGAGGACGGCGTTGAGCGCCTCCGAGCCGAGCCCCGGCAAGGTGAAGATCAGCTCGATGACCACCGCGCCGCCGAGCACCCGGGCCGCCTGCAGCCCCAGCACGGTCACCACCGGTACGGCCGCGTTCTTGCCGGCGTACTTCGCGATCACCACCCGGCGCGGGATGCCCATCGCCACCGCGGTCTGTACGTAGTCGCGTTCCAGCACGTCGACCACCGCCCCGCGGGTCTGCCGGACCAGTTCGGCCGCCGGGTCGACGGCGAGGGCCAGCGCCGGCAGCGTGACGCTCAACGCCCAGCCCGTCGGATCCTCGCCCAGCGCCACGTAGCCGCCGGCCGGGAACCAGGACCGGTTCACCGCGAAGACGGTGACCAGCAGCAGCCCGATCGCGAACGGTGGTGCCGCCATCGCGCCGGCGGAGACCGACGAGACGATCCGGTCGAAGGCGCTGCCCCGCTTCACCGCGGCCAGGACCCCGAGCGGTACGGCGACGAGCAGCGCGACGGCCAGGGCGAGGAAGGTCAGCCACAGGGTCACCGGCAAGGCCGCCAGGATCGCCTCGCTCACCGGCCGGTTGGTGTAGAGCGAGGTGCCCATGTCGCCCCGGGCCAGGTCACCTAGGTAGCCGACGTAGCGTTCCAAGATGGAGTCGTTGAGGCCCAGCCGTTCCCGGGTCTCCTCGATGTCCTGCGCGGTCGCGTTGTCGCCAGCCACGATGGCGGCCGGGTCGCCGGGCGTCAGGTCCATCAGCAGCAGGACGCCCAGGATGAGGATCAGCAGCATCGGGACGATGGTGGCCAGCCGCCGGCCGACGACGCTCAGCACGGCGCTGGCCCCTTCTCGACCCGCACCGGACCGGCGCCGGCACGGGCCGGCCCGCCACCGGTGCCGTCCCGCGTGCCGGACGCCACGAAGCAGGCCACCGCGCCACCGTCGGGCCTGTCCACCAGCGGTGGCGGCTCGGCGCCGCACCGGTCGATCCGCAGCGGGCAGCGGGGCGCGTACTGGCAGCCGGCCACCGGCGCCGGGCCGGTGGCCGGTTCCGTCGTGGTCGCCTGCCGTTCGCGCTGGCGTACCGGGTCGGCGACCGGGATCGCGTGCAGCAGCCGCCGGGTGTACGGGTGTGCCGCGTGGGCGAAGACCTGCTCGGCGTCACCGGTCTCGACCACCCGGCCCCGGTACATCACCACGATCTCGTGGGCGATCGCCCGGACCAGCGACAGGTCGTGGGAGATGAACACCAGCGCGATACCGCGCTCGCGCTGCAGGTCCCGCAGCAGGTTGAGGATCTGGCCCCGGATCGACACGTCGAGCGCCGCCACCGCCTCGTCGCAGACCAGGACCGACGGGCCCGGCGCGAGCGCCCGGGCGATCGCGATCCGTTGCAGCTGGCCGCCGGAGAAGCCGGACGGGTAGCGCTCGCCCTGCCCCGGATCGACGCCGACGCTGCGCAGCAGGTCGTCGACCCGGGCCCGGACCTCGTCACGGCCCAGACCGGGCTCGTGCACGTGCAGCGGTTCGGCGACCGAGTCGCGAACCCGCATCCGCGGGTCCATCGAGGTGAACGGGTCCTGGTGCACCATCTGGGCGTTACGCCGCCAGGCGCGCAGCTCGCGGCGCCGCAGGCGGCTCACGTCGATTCCGCCGGCCGACACCGAGCCGCGGTCGGCCTTGATGAGCCGCAGCAGCAGCCGGGCGACGGTCGACTTGCCCGACCCGGACTCGCCGACGATGCCGAGGGTGCGGCCGGCGTGCACCGCCAGGCTCACGTCCTGCACTGCGGGGACCGTACGCACCGCCCGGCCGACCAGGTTGCGCGAGGTGACGAACGTCTTGTGCAGGTTGCGGGCGGCGATCACCGGCGGTCCGGCCGGGTTCGCGCCGTCAACGGCGACCATGGACAACTCCCTGCTTGACGAGAGCCGGTTCGCCGACGCGTACGCAGCGCACCGACCGGGGTCCGTCGACGTGGACCGGTGGCGGATGGTCGGTGCACCGCTCGCCGTCGACCACCGGGCAGCGGGTGGCGAAGCGGCAGCCGGCCGGCCATTCGCCGGGCAGGGCGACCCGGCCGGGGATCGACACGAACCGCTCGGAGCGGTGCACCTCGGTCGGTACGGCGGCCAGCAGCGCGGCCGTGTACGGGTGCTGCGGGTCGGCGAAGAGGTCCAGGACCGGTGCCTGCTCGACGACCTGGCCGGCGTACATGACCGCCACCCGGTCGGCGAGGTCGGCCACTACGCCGAGATCGTGGGTGATGATGACGATCGCCAGGTCGAGCCGGTCCCGTAGTTCCCGTAGCAGCGCCAGGATCTGCTCCTGCACGGTGACGTCGAGGGCCGTCGAGGGCTCGTCGGCGATCAGGATCTTCGGCGAGCAGGCCAGCGCCATCGCGATCATGACCCGCTGGCACATGCCGCCGCTGAACTGGTGCGGATAGGCCCGGGCCCGCTCCTGCGGCGACGGGATGTGCACCAGCGAGAGCATCTCGACCGCCCGGTCCCACGCCTGCCGGCGGCCGCATCCGGTGTGGTGCCGGACCACGTCGGCGATCTGGTGCCCGACGGTGAACGCCGGGTTCAGGCTGCGCATCGGCTGCTGGAAGATCATCGCGATCTCGGCGCCCCGGATCCGGTCCCGTTCCCGGCGTCCGAGGCCGAGCAGGCTCCGGCCGTCGTAGCGGATGTCGCCACCGGCGATCCGGCCGCCCTGCAGGTCCAGCAACTGCATGACGGCCAGCGAGGAGACCGTCTTGCCGCAGCCGGACTCCCCGACGATGCCGAGCACCTCACCGGCGCGTACGTCGTAACTGACGCCGTCGAGCACCCGGGTCCAGCCGGCCGCCCCCTGGAAGTCGACGCTGAGGTCGGACACCTCCAGCAGCGGCCGGGTCTCGTCGTCCATCCCGTCTCCTGTCCCCGGTACGGGGACCCCGACCGCTCGCCGTCGGGGTCCCGCGCCGTCCTTTCCGCCCGTTCGGATCAGCCGGTGATGCCGAGTCGGGTCGGGTCGAAGATGTACGAGTAGGAGTAGAAGGCGCCCGGCTCGACCTGCACGTTCGTGCCGGTCAGCCAGCCGAACTGGGGCGCGCACACCATGATGTGGGTGGGCGAGCCGGTCAGGTGGCCGCTGATCTTCTGCATCGCCGACGCGCGTTCCGGGCTGCCGATGGCGAACTGTGCCGACTCGTCGACCAGGGCGGTCAGTTCCGGCGACGCCGGCCCACCGACCGCGTCGGTGGCGAGGTAGGAGGTCGAGAGCGTCAGTGCCGGATCGACGCCTGCGGTGATCAGTGCCGAGAACGCGTCCCAGCCGCCCTTGCGCCACTCCGCGCGGGCCTCGCCGCCGGGGACGTTGGTCAGCTCCAGGGTGATGCCCACCTCGGCGAGCTGGGCCTGCACGGCCTGGGCGATCTCGGTGTAGGGGCTGACCCCGACCACGTTGGTGCGCAGCACCAGGTTCGTCACGCCCGCCTCGGCCAGCAGTCGCCGGGCTTCGGCCTGGTCGTACCGGATCTGGCTGTCGAGTGCGGGGTCGTTGCCGATGCTGGCGGCGGTGAACGGCTGCAGTGCGGGTACGCACTCGCCCTCCATCAGGCCGTCGTTGATCGCTTCGCGGTTGACCGCGAGGTTCAGCGCGCGCCGGACCCGCTCGTCGGAAAGTTGGGGGTGCTTGGTGTTGAGCAGAATGCCGATGACCGCCGAGCCCAGCGCCCGTTCGATCTTCGCCTGCCCCCGCGTCTCCAGCTCCTGCGCCTGCTGGAAGATCGTCGCGGGCAGTTGCATGACGTCCAGCTGCCCGGTACGCAGCGCGTTGAAGCGGGCGTTGTCGTCGGGAATGGACCGGTAGGTGATCTTCGCGACCTTGGCCCGGTCGGGTGCCCAGTAGCCGTCGAACCGCTCGTAGGTGGCGCTGTCGCTGGTCGAACTCACCAGTTTGTACGGTCCCGCGCCGACCGGTTGCTGCGCGACGTTGCCGTCGAACGCCGCCGGGCTGATCATCGCTCCGGGGATGTCGGCGAGGCTGTACGGCAGGAGGCTGCCGTCGCCGTTGAGGTTGAAGACCACGGTGCCGGCGTCGGGCGTCTGCACCGAGTCGATGAGGGCGAAGACCCGTGCGACGGTGGAGCCCTCGAGTTCCTTGCCGCGGGTGATGTTGGCGGCGACGGCCTCGGCATTGAACGGGGTGCCGTCGTGGAACGTCACGCCGGAGCGCAGCTTCATCGTCAGGGTTCGGCGGTCGTCCGCCAGCTCCCACGACTCGGCGAGCATCGGTTCCAGTTTGTTGTCGGCGAACGACAGCAGGCGGTCGTAGATCGGGAAGTCCCACGGCACGTCGGTCGCGAAGTTGCGCGACAGGTGTGGGTCGAAGCTCGTTCCGAAGGCGTTGGTGGCCAGCCGCAGCTCGGCCGAGCGGTCCAGGGCACCGCCGGACGTGTTGCCTGACGGTGAGTGCTGCCCGCCCCCGCCGCCGCAGCCGGCCAGGGCCAGGCTCACGGCGATCAGGGACACAAGCAACCGCGACTTGTATCTCATGGGTTGTCTCCCTCGTGCGCCGACCGCGTCACGCGGTCCTCGACAGCACCACTTCCGGCGGGTCGATCGGTCGAACGACGAGCGGTGCACCGCGCCGGAGCGTCACCGTCCGCCGGAAGTTCTGAACCTTTGTCGGCTCGTTACGTTGAGCCGGCCGAATGTCTCGTACGGTGTCCTGACCAGCACAGATGTCCATGCCGGACGTCGCCGAGCCTTTCGTGATCTCGGCCACTATGAGAATAGTATGCATAGATTTTGCAAGTCAACGACATACGGCTGTAACATCCCGTAACTTTCAGTGAGCCACCGGCCGCCGCCCGCCGCGTCAGGCCGGCAGGTCCGCCGGCAGCCGGTAGCGCATCTCCCGCGCCTCGCGCAACACGTGCCGGGTGGCGGCCACCTCCTCGGCGGTCGGCTCCGGCAGCTCCGACAGCTCGCCCGGCTCCTCCCGCAGCCACCGGAAGCAGGCGCGGGCCTCCTGCCAGGACACCCCGGGGCGCAGCGCCGCCGGGACGAAGCCCTCCCGGCTGTCGAACGTGAGCCGTCCGAGCGGTGTCAACAACACCTCCGGGCCGCGACCGGCCGGATAGCCCAGCCGTTCCCGCTCCCCCGGCCCGGACAGGTGTCCGGGGCTGGTGACGTAGTCGACCCGTTCCGGATACGCCCGGGCCCGGTCACCGGTACTCAGCAGCACCAGGCCACGCCCCAGGCTGCCCAGTTCGGTCCCGCCGCCGGAGCCGGGCAGCCGTACGGTCGGCCGGTCGTAGTCGCCCACCACGGTCGTGTTGACGTTGCCCCGCCGGTCGACGATCGGCGCCTCGAGGAACGTACGGGCCACCCGGCCACGCCCCAGCCACGAATAGAGGGCGTCCATGCTGCCGCCGCACATCGGCGCGCCCACCGCGGCCCGCAGGTCCGACGGCGAGGTTGACAGCTGCGGGGTGAGGCGGTCCTCGACGATGCCGCACTCGTAGACCACGACCAGGTCCGGTGCGTGCAGGTGACGCGCGATGCGCGCCGCGACCATCGGCCAGTGGAAGCCGACGAAGGTCACCTCGCCGTCCCGGAACTCCCGGGCCGCGTTGATCAGGAACCATTCGAACGGGTGGACGGTCGACATATCACCACCACCGGTCCCGCAATGCCAGCGCCGCCAGGCGGTCACCGCCGAGCCGGGCCAGGAAACCCGGATGGTCGTCGGTGCCGTCGATCCAGTCCCGCACGTAGTCCTCGAATCCCTCGACGGTGGCGGTCGCCGCCCCGTAGTCGATGTGGTGGTCCAGGTCACGGCGGTAGTAGCCGGAGCTGTCGGTCGGATGGGCCGCCCACGGCTCCACCACCACCGCCTCCACCGCGAAGCCGGGCACGACGGTGAGTTCGGGCCGCTCCCGGACCACCTCGGTGGCCACCACCTCCTCGGCTACCAGGACGATCCGCTCGCACGCCCCGATCGCATACCGCAGCTCGGCGGTCGGACCGAAGACCTGACCGTTGCCGAACTCGTCGACCCGCTGCACGTGGAAGATCCCGATCCGGGGCGTGATCGCCCGTGCGACGCTGACCAGCTCACCGTCGCCGAACGGCGAGGTGACCGTGCCGAGCTTGTCCGGCCAGCGCCGGCGGACCAGGTCGTGGCCGCTGAGCGTGACCGGGGTGGTCGGCATGAACGGCAGGCCCAGGGCACCGGCCGCCAGTCCCATCGTCATCGCGCCGAAGCTGAGTTCCTCGATCGCCGGCCGGTTCGGGTGGCCGCCCTCGACCGCCCGCCGAAATGCGTGGGCCGGCTCGGGGCCGACCGAGTTCCACACGTGACAGAACGCCAGTTCGGCGACGCAGCCGGCGCCGACCAGCAGGTCGACCAGCACTCCCCCGCTGGTCTTGAGCACGTCCAGGCCGGTCCGGCGCTGGCGGACGATCTCGTGCGCCAGCGCCATCGGGTCACCGAAGGCGAACCCGCCGATCAACAACTGCTGCCCGTCCGGCACGAGGTCCGCGACCAGCTCGCGCATGGACATCCGGGGCACCCGTCTGGGCATGACACCACCTCCCACCGGCACGCAACCGCCGGTTGTTCGATTCGGACGATCTGTCGGACCGGCACCGTCGGCTCGGTACCGGCGACGCGGGCGGGCGTCAGGCCCGCTCGAACGCGGCGGCCATGCCCTGCCCGCCACCGACGCACATCGTCTCCAGGGCGTACCGGCCACGACGCCGGCGCAGCTCGTGCAGGAGCGAGGTCATGATCCGTACGCCGGTGGCGGCGATCGGATGACCGAGCGAGATCCCGCCCCCGTTGACGTTGACCCGCTCGTCGTCTCGCAGGCCCCACTCGGCCAGCACGCCGAGCACCTGGCATGCGAACGCCTCGTTGACCTCGATCAGGTCGAAGTCGTCGAACTCCAGGCCGGTCGCCGCGAGCAGGCGGGCGGTCGCCGGCACCGGCCCGATTCCCATCAGCGCGGGATCGCAGCCCGCAGCCGCCCATCCGACCAGGAACCCGGCCGGTTCCAGGCCGAGCCGGTCGAGGGCGTCCTCGGCCACCACCAGGCAGGCGGCCGCCGCGTCGTTCTGCTGCGCGGCGTTTCCGGCGGTCACCGTGCCACCGGGCCGGATCGCCCGGAGTCCGGCGAGCGCCGTCGCGTCGGTGTCCGGACGGATGCCCTCGTCGGTGGCGAACGGCACCGGATCGCCCCGGCGGCGCGGGACCTCGACCGGCACCACCTCGGCGTCGAACCGGCCGGCCGCCCAGGCCGCCGCGGCGCGCCGGTGGCTGGCCACCGCGAACGCGTCGGACTCGGCGCGGGAGATGTCGTATCGGGCGGCCAGGTTCTCCGCCGTCTCGATCATTCCCGAGATGGGGCCGTGCCGCCATTCCGGTTGCGACCGCTGCCGGCCGCGGTCGAGCCGGTCGTGCAGGACCGAGCCGCCGGACCGCCGACCCCAGCGCACGTCGGTCGTGTAGTGCTCGATGTTGCTCATCGACTCGACGCCGCCGGCCAGCACACAGTCCGCGGCACCGGTCTGGACCATCATCGCCGCGGTCACCACCGCCTGCAGGCCGCCGCCGCAGCGCCGGTCGATCTGCAGCCCCGGAACGTGTTCGGGCAGGCCGGCGTGCAGCGCCACCCAGCGACCCACGCACGGTGTCTCCGAGTTCGCGTAGGACTGCGCCAGCACCACGTCCCCGATCGATCCGGGATCAACGCCGGACCGTTCGACGACCGCGCGGACCACCGTCGCGGCGAGGTCCTCCACCGGTACCGGACGCAGCGCCCCGCCGAACACCCCGACCGGGGTACGCAGCGGGCTGACGATCGCGGCTCGCCTCATCATCGACCTCCTGCTCTCGTGGTTCCCGACCGTGCGGGCGACGCCGACGCCCGAAGCGACTCCGCAAGGGCGGGCCGGTGTTCCGGCGCGGCGATCGCCAGCATCCGTTCGCGGCGCTGGTCGAGGGTGAGCCCGCGCAGGTCGGCGACTCCGTGCTCGGTAACCACCACGCAGGCGTCGCTGCGGGCGGTGCTGACCGGCCCGCTCAACTGGACGACGATCCGCGAGGTTCCCCGCGACGTGGCCGGGAGCGCGACGACGGGTACGCCGCCGAGCGACCGCCGCGCCCCGCGCAGGAAGTCCACCGCGCCGCCGACCGCGCCGACGTACTCCCCACCCACCTCCTCGGCGTTGATCTGCCCGGTCAGGTCGACCTGCAGCGCGGAGTTGACCGCGACGAACCGGTGCTGGGCCGCCAGCACTTCCGGATCATGGGTGTAGGTCGTCTCCCGCAACTGGAAGGCGGGATCGTGTCCGGCGGCCCGGAAGAGCCGCTCGGTCCCCATCAGCAGGCCGGTCACCACCTTGCCGCGATCGACGGTCTTGCGTCGGCCGGTCACCACGCCCGCCGACATCAGGTCCACGACCGCGTCGGTCACCAGACCGGAGTGGACACCCAGGTCGCGATGATTGGCCAGTTGCGCCAGAATCGCCGACGGAAGCGAGCCGAGACCGACCTGCAGCGTCGCCCCGTCGGGCACGAGTTCCGCCACCCGGCGTGCGATCGCGAGGTCGATCTGCGCCGGCGGCCTGGACGGCATCTCGACCGGTGGTCGCCGCGTCGGCACGACCACGTCGATCCGGTCCGGGTCCAGCCGGCCGCCGCACTCCACCCGGGGCACCAGTTCGTTGACCTCGGCGATCACCACGCGGGCGCGCGCGAGGGCGGCGGTCAGGTACTCCTGCGCGAGGCCGTACCGGAAGGTCCCGTCCGGGTCGGGCGGCGGCACCAGAAGCAGTAGCACGTCGATGCGGAACTCATCCGAGGCAAACAGTTGCGGCAGCGTGGAGTAGTGGCCGGGCAGGATGTCGAGCCGACCGGCCCGGATCAGCTCGCGGTTGGCCCCGGTACCGCAGTAGGACACGAACGAGACCACGTCGGTGTGTTCGGGGCGTACGGTGTCGGCGGCGGGGATGCCGAGAAAGCACCGGAACGGGCCGATGTCCGCCCGGTCGGCCAGCAGCCGCTCGACCAGTGGCCGCGGTTCGGCGCAGCCCTGCCCCCACAGCACCGTGTCACCGGCCCGGACATGGCGTCGTAGGTCCAGATCGGCGAGCGGGATCTCGGTCGGCACGGCTAACCGCCGGCCAGTGTGGCTTGCCCGGATACCCGGTCCCCGCCTCCGCCGGCGGAGGCCGACAGCCGTGCCGAGTCGCCGGACCGGTCGCCGCGACACTCGATCGTCTCGTGGTCGAAGACCGGTCGCCGCACCCGCCAGTCGAACGACGTGACCGGTACCTCGTGCCGGCGCGGCAGCTCGAGCAGGAGCAACGCCAGCAGCGGCCCGTGCACGAGCAGCCCCGGTTGTCCCTCGACGTCTGTGGCGTAGGAGCGGTCATAGTGGATCCGGTGGGTGTTGTGGGTCAGCGCGCTGAACCGGAAGAGCAGCACCGGATCGGGCGGTATCGACAGCCGCCAGGTCGGCTCCGGCTCGGCCGGCACCATTTGCCCGGGGACCGGCCGGTTCGGATCCGACCGTTCGGGGCGGGCGCCCCGGGGGTCGGCCAGGTAGACGACCTCGCGTTCCTCAGCCATTCGCAGTTCGCCGGCCACCGACAGCTCCGACCGCAAGGTGACGATGAGCATCTCGCCGCTGCGCCCGGTCCGGGTCCGCGCCGCTGCCACCGACGTACGGCGCTGAACCTCGTCGCCGCAGCGCAGCCCGCCGTACGTCCACATCCGGCCGCCGCCGAACAGCCGGCGGCCGTAGTCGACCGGTGGCATGAAGCCGGTGTCCCGGGGATGGCCGTCCGGGCCCAGTGCCGCCTGCGGATGGTGGACCGGGAAGTAGAACCAGTGCCACAGCGGGGGCAACAGGTCGCCGTCGGCGCGTACCGGCGACGGCTGGTCGAGCAGGGCGGCGAAGCCGGCGGCCGGACCGGCCGTGATGGTGTCGTGCTCGTGCATGTCTGGCGGCCGCCACGCCTCGATCCCGGCCGCGAAGCCCGGCGCGGCGGGGTCCGGGCCGGTCACCGGTTCGCCCGTTCGATCAACTGTCGGACGATGACGGTGCGCAGAACCTCGTTGGTGCCCTCGCCGACGATCATCAGTGGGGCGTCCCGGAAGTACCGCTCGACGTCGAACTCGGTCGAGTAGCCGTAGCCGCCGTGGACGCGGACCGCGTCGAGGGCGATCTGCATCGCCGTCTCGCTGGCGAACAGCTTCGCCATCCCGGCCTCCAGGTCGGCACGCCCGCCGGAGTCGATCTTCCGGGCCGCGTCGAGGGTCAGCAGGCGGGCCGCCCGCAGGCTGGTCGCCATGTCGGCCAGATAGTTGCCGATCGACTGGTGCTGCCAGATCGGTCTGCCGAAGGTCTCGCGTTCCTGTGCGTAGCTGATCGAGTCGTCCAGCGCGGCCTGTCCGACTCCCAGCGCGCGGGCGGCGACCTGGATCCGGCCCACCTCGAGGCCACGCATCATCTGTGCGAAGCCGGCGCCCTCTGCGGCGCCGAGGACCGCGTCCCCGGGTACGAACACGTCGTCGAGCACCACCTCGCACGCCTCGACGCCCTTGTAGCCGAGCTTGGGGATATCCCGTGACACCGTGTAGCCGTGCGCTGGCTCGACGAGTAGCACGCTCACCCCCTTGTGGGCGGGCCGCGCGGCGGGATCGGTCTTGAGCAGGAGGGCGACGAGCCCGGCCCGCCGCGCGTTGCTGATCCAGGTCTTGGTCCCGTTGACCAGAAAGCCGTCACCGTGCCGGGTCGCGACGGTGCGCATGGCCTGCAGGTCCGAACCGCCGCCAGGCTCGGTGAGCGCCATCGTCGCCCGGATCTGCCCGGTCGCGAGGCTTGGCAGGTATCTGGACCGCTGCTCGGCGGTCCCGAACGTGCGCAGGAGGTAGACCACGACGGAATGCCCACCCATGGCGCCGGCCAGGCTCATCCAGCCGCGGGCCAGTTGCTCGGTGACCGCGACGAAGCACTCCATCGACGCGTCGATACCGCCGTACTCCTCGGGAACCAGCAGGCCGTAGATCCCGAGACGTTTCATCTCCTCGATGAACGCCTCCGGGTAGTCGTTGGCGTGTTCGATGTCCCGGACTGTCGGGCGGACCTCGCGATCGACGAAGCGGGCCACGGTGTCGACGATCTCGCTCTCTTCCTCCGTCACGTCCGACCCCTATCCATGCGCATCATAGCCATATATTGACTCCACGTTACGGGCACGTCAAGAGGCCATGCCGCGAGAACAAGTGGCTCACCACAGGCGGACGCCCGCCCCTTGACATGAGCGCAGCATCGGCTGCGGAGTGCGCGTACGCGTACACGAAGGGTCGGACCATCCGGGGCGACCTCGCCGGTGGCGACCGGCGGAAACCACCGGAACCCGACCGGCGACGACACGCCCGCCCGCCACGGCGGCGTCCTCGGTCATCACACCGGACCGGATCGCAGTCCAGAACTCTGTTGTGGACACCGAGCCATCCCGGGTACGACGAAGGGCCGGTGGAACCGCACGTAGGCGGCCCCACCGGCCCCGGTGGGTCGGTCAGATCAGGTCAGGCGCCCTTCCCCGTCTGGATGAAGCCCTCGTGGTGGCCGAGGATGATCCCTCCCGTCGGATGCCGCCACGCGACGTACCCGGTCCTCGGGTCGATCACCTCGAGCCGTACCAGGTTGCAGTGTGACAGCGGAATGATGAGCCGGCTACGGGGTGCGATGGTGGCGGCCCGCTGGAGCAGGTTGCCGTTGATGTCCTTGTACCACGCCTCCAGGGTCTGGTAGCCGACGTTCTCGAAGTCGAGCGCGGCGAGCAACGGGTGGTTGCTGGTCCGCGCCACCGTGAGGTCCGTCGAGTAGGTGCGGCCGTCCGGGGCGTACGCGGTCAGCGTGTAGGTCACGTTGCCGTCGTGCGTGCCACCCCCGACGCTGCCCTCCCAGGTGCCCACACCGCCGTACGGGATGTCGGAGAGGGTGGTACCGCCCCTCCTGACCACCACCCGGTCCGCCCCGGTCACCCGCCAGGTGAGGTTGACCGAGGTGTTGGCGCACGCGTGCACGGCAGTCGCCGACGAGGTGAAGTGGTCGACCTTCGGCCGGCCCGTGGTCCAGGCGGTGCCGTCGGCGGACGAACCCAGCTCGTGGCCGGACCGGCGGGGATAGACGCCGAAGTCGTACCGGGTCGTGGCGCTCATACCCGTGATCGTGTACGTCATCTGGCCGGTTCCCGGGTTCGCCGCCAGCACCGCGGTCGTGGCCGGGTTCGTGCTGCCGACCGACCGCCAGGCGACGACGTACTCGGCCTCGTTGTCGGCGTTGTCCTGCCAGCTGATCGTGATCGTCGAGTCGGTCCGGCCGGTCACGGTCAGCCCGGTCGGGTTGGCTAGCCGGGGCAGCAGGGTCGTGGCGCAGACCTCCGCCGCCGCCTCGGAGACCACGTTGAACGCGATCACCCGGTAGCAGTAGCGGGTGCCCGGGGTCAGGTCCCGGTCGGTCGTCCCGGTCGCCGGTACGTTGGCACGCCAGATCTCGGTCCACGGGCCACCGGCCACCGACCGCTCGACCCGGTAGCCGTCCTCGGTGGTCGAGTTGTCCCGCCAGCCCAACGAGATGCTGGTCGCCTTGATGCCCCATTTGCCGAACGGCAGGATGGTGGGCGCGACGACCGGTGCCGGCAGCGTGTACTCCCGGCAGCCGAGTTCCGTGTTGACCGTCCCGTAGGACCGGTTGATGGCGTACGCGCAGATCCGGTGTGGTCCCGGCACCATCATCGCCGGCAGGTCCGCGATGTCGAAGCCGTGCGCGGTGCCGTACCGCGGGTCCAGGTCGGAACGGTGACCGTCCGCGATCACGCTACGGACCCAGGTGCCGTCGTGGTAGAGGTCGACCTGGGTCGGGGTCGCCGGCTCGTCGGGGTCGACCGACCAGCCGCGCACCCGCACCTTGTCGCCGACCCGGGTGACCTCGTCGAGGGCGCCGAACGGGTTGTGCCGCACCGAGTACGTGTGGCACCCGAGCACCTTGTCCGCACCGGCTCCGACGTTGACGGCCCGTACGCAGACGGTGTGGTCGCCGTCGGTCGGCCGCTCCGGCACCGAGATGCTGAAGCCACGGGCGGTGCCGTACGCCGGGTAGTCGGCCAACGTTCCGGGCAGCTGCTGGTTCGCGAGCTTGCCGCCGACGAGCTGGTCACCGTGGTAGACCCGGACCTCGACGGCGGCGTTCGTGTCGCCGTCGACGGCCCAGCCGCGCAGCGTCAGCGACGTGCCGGCCCGCTCCAGCGGTTCCAGCACGCCGACCGGGTCGACCGCGACGTTCAGCGTCCGGCAGCCGATCCCCGCGTCGTGGCCCGCACCGTTGTTGATCGCGGTGGCACACACGTTCGCGCCGGCCACCGCCGGCACGGTGCCTGCGAACTGGCCGTTGGCGGCGGTCGTCACCGATCCGACCTTCCGGCCGCCGATGCTGATGTTGACCAGGACGTTGCCGCCGTCCGCGTCTTCGGCCCAGCCGGTCACCTGGATACCGGCCGGCACCCGGGTCGCCGTGCTCAGGCTGCCGATCGGGGGCAGGCCGGGGCCACCGGGGTCGCAGGCCGGCGGCGGGTCCGGCCGTTCGCAGAAGGGCCCGGCGTGGGCAGGTGTCGCCTGCACCACGAGTCCCCCCGTCGCGGCGAGTGCCGCGAACATCGCGGCACGGATACGTCTTCTCACTAGCTCCCTCTCTTGTGGAGAGGGCGGCGCCCCCCGGACCGCCCGAGCCGCTCCATCCATTCTGGACAGGCGTCGGCCATGCCGAGGCTGTCATGTGGATCTCCGAACGGCCGACGACTATCGGTTCGCCGACAATGTGGGGAACACCACTCAGGACCTCTTGCGTCCCGCCGGGCGACTGCCCACGGTGGCGGGCCGCCGACGGTTCCGCAGGACCACGCCGGCGCGGCACCATGCGAGCAGGTCGGCCGGGGCGGTCTCGGGGTCACCGCCGGCGGCTCGGGCGGTGGGTAGGTGTGCAGGGTCTTGAGGGCGGCCACGGTGCGGGCCCGCCACGCCGGCGCCTGGGAGTGGTGGTCGAACTGGACCGGGATCTGCCGGTCGAGGGTCAACACGAGCAGCAAAACCGGCCTTCGATCTGCGCCGGCACCTCCCGGAACGTGTCCGGTACCGGTTCGGCAGTACCAGGATGAGGTCGCCGTAGCTGAGGACGGTGTCGGGTGCGGTGTCGGTGAAGCGGGTTCCGGCGGAACGTCTTGGTCAACACCCCAATCGCCACCCGATCCGGCAACCTGTCCCGCGCCGCCCTGACGATACGAGGCTCCCCCAGCCACGACGGAACACACTGAGCTTAAGGAAGCGGCATTGGGCCTGAGGTCTGGGGTCCGACCGGGGTAAACCAACGCGGCACCACCTCGACCGCCATGAAACTCAAGATTTTCTCAAGTGGCTCCGCCTGGGAGCGATCCAATTCACCGAGGACTTTAGGTTTGCCATACGTCAATTGGCGTGGCCACCTCACCGAACCGGCCGTACGCAGGCGATGTGCACTCAGAAGGAGCAGGTTAATCAAGGGAGCCGGGCAACCGAATGACGCCCGAATGATGAACCGGACACTGAACTTCTTCACCTAGAGGAGATCTGATGAACCGACGTCTTTTGCTGTCGACAACTGTCGCAACAATGTGTGCCGTAACCCTGTTCGCGCCGCCCTCGGCAGCGGAGAACGGAAACGCCAACTGCGAGAATCTGCCCGGTAATCCTTCCGCCTCCGGCTGGACGAACTACGAGGAACTCGGCAAGCAACTCGCCCAAATCGAGGCGACCAGCCACGGCCGCGTCGACGTGGACGTCATCGGACAGTCCCAGCGGGGCCGGGACATCTACGCGGCGCGGGTCGGCACAGGTGACCGCGTGCTCCTGATCACGAGCGAGATCCACGGCAACGAGAAGACCGGCACCGAGGCGCTGCTGAGCATGCTCAAGACCCTCGGGTCCAGCGGCAGCCCGCAGGCCCAGTTGATCCGCGAGAACCTGACCGTCGTCGCCGTCCCGAAGTTCAACCCCGACGCTGCGGAGCTGAACCGTCGGCAGAACGACTTCCCGTGGAGCGAGGCGGTCGAGAAGTTCCCGCAGCTGGCCGGGACGACTCCGCCGTACTACTACAGCAACGGCGCACAGGGCTTCGACGTCAACCGCGACTTCAGTGCGGACCTCACCGCCGAGCCGTCGCCGGCGACCCGGCCCGCGAACGAGACCCTCCCCGGCATGTTCGTGACCAACGAGTCCCGGGCGCTGCGTGACCTGTACGTCGACCTGCGCAACGAGTTCGGCAAGGTCGATACCTACGTCGACCTGCACCACATGGGCCCGTGCAACCAGAACAACGACAGCGACCAGTACGTGACGGTGGCCCTGGACTTTCCGCCGCTCGGCTCCGAGATCGACGGCAACCCGCGGTACGCCGACTGGCCGCTGCTCGACCAGGACAGCTCCCGTCGGCACGCGCTTGCCGCCGCCCAGGGCATGATCCAGCACGGTGGCAACGGCAACGCCCAGAACTCGCCGTTCGTCGGCGGGGTCAGCCAGTACGTGCACTACCAGGTCGCCGACGGGTACAGCTTCGACCGCGACTACGCCGGGCAGGCCCGGTCGGCGTTCGCCCTCAACGGCAGCGCGACCGTCCTGTTCGAGGTGCGCGGCCAGTCCCACGCCTGGGGCCAGAAGCAGAAGGGCCAGCTGACCAAGGCCGTCGAGGCCGGCATCGTCGGGATTGCCGAGCGGATGGCGGACGGGTCCGTCGACAACCTGAACCACGCCGATTTCTACCAGCTGCCCAAGTACTGGTGAGGCCGTAGAGCCGGTACGGCAGCCAGCCGCACCGGCTGATCACGCCCGGAGGCCACCTCCCAGCGATGGGGGGTGGCCTCCGGGCGTCGTGAGGCCGCCGGCAGGGTTCGCCGTGACGGTCATGCCGCCGGGGTGGTGCGGTGTCGGGGTCGACGCCCAGGGCTGTACACCAGCGTTTGCCGAGGGCGAGCATGGCGTCGGTGACCTTGTGCGCGTCGCGCCAGATCCGGGTCAGGGTGTCCGGGCGTGACGCACGCCAGCAGCCGGGGAGCCCTCCTCGCGGCCGGATGCTCCGGGAAGATGCGCCCCGGCACCAGCAACCGGGCTTCCGTATCGCCACCTATCCGGACATCGCGATAGTCACTCGTCGTCGGGGCCGACCCAGAACAGACCGCGCTCCGTCAGATCGGGGGCATACTCCAGCACGATGTACCAGCCAGGGCGGTCGTCGGGCGGCCGGACGCCGCGCGACGCGGCGTAGGCAGTCAGCTCGTGCGTGTCGAGGTCGTGCACCCGCTCGTTCAGCGCGGCCAGGGTTGCGGGGTCGGCCCACACTTGGCGGTCGTCAGCGTCGATCATCGGTCAGCCCCTCCCCGGTCCCTTTGAAGTCCCACAGACGCACGGACCCGTTGCCGTACACCTGGTAGACGGTCACCCGGTAACCTACCGGCAGCGTCGCCTTGAGGTTCTCGGTGCAGCCGTCCTCGCCCTGACAGGGACGCATGTTCATGTAGAGAACCGCCGAGCGCACGCCGTGCCGGCGCATGTACGCGGTCGCGTTCGACTCCACGTGGTGAACGAAACGCATCGACCGGCGCGGCTCGGCAAGATCTTCCGCCGCACCGGTGTCACCCGGTCCGACGAGAGGCGTCAGCGGTCGCCCGTCCACGTCGTACAAACGCCCTGCGGCCACATCCCGCCCGACGTACCGACGGATCTCTTCGACTGCTGAACGGTTCGGTGGTATTCGAGCCGGTGCTGTCACGGGTGCCGGGACGACCCTCTGTCCGCCACCCGAAGTCAGTCTCCCGAGCTACCGGTCCTTCTCGCCTCGCCGATCGCCGCCTCGATCTGCTCCCTGACAGCGTCGACGTGCTGACCAACCCCGGCCAGGACCTGAAGGATCGCATCCAGCCTGGCCAGCAGAGGCCCAGGATCGCCACCGTGCAGGACCGCCGCGGCAATCTGCTTGGCCTGGTCGACCTGCCCAATACAACCACCGACCCCAGCATGGATCCCGTTGAGCTTCTCCATCGCTGGGCGGAGCATCGCGACGGTTTCCTGCGGGGTCGACTGCCGCGGGACGGCAGCCAAGACCGTTCCCCGCACCGGTCAGCACCGCCGTACCCCCGTCAGCGGTCACCTCACTCAGAACCCCGACCGCGTCACGGGTCTGGAAACAGTCGGCCAACCGCGGCACGATCCCTACCCGATGCCGCGACAAAGGCCCTTCCGGGGCCTGCCCCGCCATCACCGTCCATGCGGCCTCACGGCGGGTACCGGTGGCGGCTGCGCGGCGAGTCTTGGCGGCTGCCTCCGCGTAATCGCAGGCCCGCTCCTGCTCATTCAGCGAGCCCCCTAACGCCTTGATTATCGCGACAGTCGTGCCCTCGCTGGGAATGCTCTTACCGCTGAGGATCTCGCTGAGATGGCTACGCGAGATCCCGGCCCTCTTGGCAACCTTCAGCCAGGCCGGCTTTCTAGCCCGGAACCGCAACTCGGCGACCAGGTCCAGCAGTTGCTGCTGCTGGTCGCCGCCTGGCAAAGTCGCGTTCACCGCATCACCTCGAGTCGCACCCCTGCAGGGTATCGACCCGCCTCATCCGCTGTTCGGTCTGTTCGGTCCCGCCAGCCACAGTGGAGCCCGATCGGGGCAGGTTGTTGCCCAGCCTGATGTTCGGCGTTCGCCTCCGGCTCACCGAACACCCCTCCCGGGCTCTACTGAGACAGCAACCAGACCACAGATGCCCCGGGAGAGACGCGATGCCCCGCAAACCCTTCACCACCCGTACCGCACTGATCACCGCCACCGCCATGACCACCGGCGCCACAGCCGGCACCATCGCCGACACCATCACCGCCCACCTCGGCTACACCGGCCCCGAAGTCGGCCCCGCCACCACCGCCATCATCGCCATCTGGATCCTCGACAAGCTCAACACCCTCATCGACGACCGGTAACCCAGAACACCCCAACAGCGGCCACCGCAAGAGCCTGCCGCACCCACAATGGATGCGGCAGGCTCGCCATCCGCTGACAGGGAGACGGGCTTCCGGCTCCGAGAAGAGGTCACGGCCTACATCGCCCCTGGTCAGCACCACTTCCCGCTACCAGAGCTACCGGCGTGCCGCCCGCACCTTGGCCGACACCGCTTCCGGCATCGCACATCTCCACAACATCATCCTCGCCGGCCGAACATCGACCCGTTACCTGGCCGGGCTTTCACGGAGTTACGAGACGTCTTAGCTGCACACGAAAGCGTCGTACTCGAACCAGGCGGCGTGAGTGGCCTCAACAGCCTCATAAAGGCCGCCAGTGGCGCCAGCATGGGCCGCTGTCTCGGTGTCGACGATGGCAGTCTTAAGGGCCTGCATTTCCTTGCCCGTGTAGGGCTGAACTATCGCCTTGAAGATGGCCGCATCCTGCTCAAGCTGGTCTAGATCGCCCTCAGTAAGAACGTCGGCCGCCAGTGCGCTTTTCGGCAGAACCGTACTGGATGTCCACAGGGCGTAGCCGGCTCCGACGGTCTTGCACTCGGCATCAATGCGTTCGTTCCGGTCGGGCTCGGGGATGTTGGCGAAGCAGCCGCTGACGGTGAGGGTTGCCGCCAGGACGAGCACGGGTCGCATCCGGTGGTTGGCCATCGACGCACCGTACCGGCGCCCGCAGGCGATGTCGGTCCCCTAACCAGGCGCCCATGATGTCCGGTACCCGACAAGACGGCAGCTACCTCCAGAGGGACGCACCGCCTCGGCAATCTCGCCTCGACCGTCTTCTTTTCATGAGCGGCACCTATACCCTCCCCGAGGTCGCCGAGAAGACCGATCTGTCCCTGCGTTCGATTGAGCACGGCTGCCGGGAGGGCCGCATTGAGCACCTGTCGAAGGGTGACGGCACCATCCGAGTGCACCGCCGGATGACGCAGATGCAGATCGACAAGCTACTCGCCGAGCGGACCAAGCCGGCGGTTAACCCCATGCCGGAGCTAGCTGACGAACTCAAAGCGGCACGCCGGCAAATGCGCACGGCGTCCGTTTCTCCGAGGGTCCACCGGCCGACGAGCCCGACGGCCGGCACGACCTGGATGGTGCTGCCCAGCTATTCATCCAGGGCCGGTTCACAGTGCCGATCGGGGCTGTTCTCCCTTCCGGCCGGAAGGCAGCCGACGTACACGAGACGGCCGAGAAGGGATCCCACCGCGGCAAGATCGTCCTGAGCGTCGACGACGTACCGAGGGCTGATCCCTCAGCCCTCGGTCAATTCCCGCGTTGGTGGGACCGTCGCGCGACGCCAGCCGGCAGGTTCGGGGGGCTTGGGTCCCTGGTGTCACCGCAGGCGGCGGATGTCGCCGTATGCGCGGTAGAAGCCGCCCCGGCCGGCCTCGCGGACGTCGGTGACCAGGTAGCGCGCCCCGGGCTCGCGGATGCCCTTGGGGAACTGCACCGACCAGTCCCGGTGGTAGCCGGTGCTGAGCACGTGCACCCGCAGCCGGCCGCCCTCCTCCACACACTCCACCATCACGCCGTTGCTGGCGTCGGCGACCACCTCGACCTGGGTCACCGCAGCCGGCTCCGGCATCCGGGTGGGGGCCTTGACGTCGACCACGTCGGGCACGTTGCCCTCCTCGGCCGCCCGGATCGCCGGCTCGCTGGCGTCGATGCAGGCGAGCTGGCCACTGGTGGTCACCACGTAGAGCCGCTGGTCGTGGTACTGCATCGAGTACGCCGAGCCGCAGCCGGTGCCGAGCTTCCACAGCCGGGTGCCGTCGGCGGCGAAGCAGTAGATCGAGGACTGGCTGTCGCCGGCGAAGACGTACCGGCCGTCCTCGGCGGTGGCGCAGGAGAAGACCGGCGCGTCGGCGCGGTACGTCTGGGCGGCGCGGCCGTTCTTGCCGATCCGGACCACCTCGCGGGTCGCGGTGCCGGCGAAGACGGCGTCGCGCTCCTGCCAGCCGAACAGCACCGAGCCGGTACGGATGTGCCACTGCTCCTGTCCGGTGCGCCAGTCGTACCGGCTGACGCCGGTGGAGTCGCCGTGGTAGACGGCGTCGGTGTCGCAGCGGACCATCCAGGCCGATTTGCCGCGCCCACCCCGGCGCCAGAGGAACTCGTCCTCGTGGTCGATGGCGGCGATGCCGCCGTCGGCGTCGGAGACCCCGAGTACGCCGTCGTGGATGTCCAGCCAGTAGATGTCGATGTCGGGGGCGATGGCGTACGCCACCCGGGGGATCTTGCCGGAGAGGTCGTAGACGTTGCCGTCATCGCAGCCGGCGTAGATCCAGGCGTCGTCGGCGACGATGCACTTGACCCCGTCGGGGAGTCGGACCTGGTCCAGAACTCGGGCGTCGTGGTCAAGCGTGGTGATCACACCGCGCTCGTTGCCCACCATGCAGGTGCGGCCGTCGATGAAGATGCCGAACGCGGGGGCACCGGAGTTGTACCGCCAGAGCACCGGGGCGGTGCGGGCGGTCGAGCGGGTGCTGACGATCTGCCGCCGGGAGACGGACCGCTTCTGGCGCACGCCGCGCACCGCCGGGGCGTACCCCTTGCGGACCTTCTCGCCGATCTTCTTCGCGGCGGCGGCCCGCGCCCGCGCATTGTCGGGGTAGCCGGTGGTCTTCACCTGGCCCTGGTCGCCGATCCGGCCGTAGCTCACGGTCAGGGTGGTGTCGTCGACCACCACCTCGTAGAACTTGTGCGCTCCACCGTCCGATTCGGACAGTTCGAGGTAGGTCGTCTCCTGCGACATGCGGGTCCTCCGAGGGGGTCGGCGCCGGCCCTGACCGGGTGGCGTGCCCACGCTAACCGCTCCCACCGACAAGATCCGCACCTCGGCCTTGCGTCTGAGGCGCGGGTCGAGCGGCAGGTCCCCACCGGACCTTGGTGCGACCTGTGCTACCCCGCCGGCCGCACCGGGGACCAGCCGATGTCAGAGCGGGATGACGCGGCTGCGGCGGTCGGCGGTGGCTTGGTCGAGGCCGGTGGAGTCCAGCTCCAGCAGCTGCACGACCGGGTCCAGGTTCACGCCGGCCGTGAAGAGGGATGCTGATGGTCCCGTTGACCGGTGACCCCTGTGTCGTGGCGCTCCACTGGCCTCGTACGACGTTGCTGTCGGGGCCGGTCGCGACGATCTGTGCCTGTAGGGCCTTCTGAGTGCCGGTCGTGCCGATCGCCGCGCTGAACGAGCCGGTCGACGGATCCTCGGTGACCGACAGTTTGACGCCGTTGGCCACGTTGACCACGGCCGCGATGGTCAGGCCACGGACCGCGAACGACAGCTCGGCGGATCTATCCGCGTCGTCGAGCCCGGTCACGCGGTAGCCGACCCGCTCGCGAGCCCCTGCGAATCGCCGCGAACAGTTCGACCTTCGACATCTTCGACATCGGCGGCATCCGCGGCATCGGCGGACCTCCGTCCCCGACCAGCCGATACTCCCAGCGCACCGGTGGCGCCGAAACTCGCTTACATCGACTCACCCGATCGAGGCCGCTGTCCGGTGGCGCTCATACCCAGTAACAAACCCAAGGTCAAGGCATGCCAACAATCCAAAGCGTGAGAGTACGCGTGTCGATCAAGAAGCACGAACGATCGTGAAAGGCATTCGCGCGGGAACGCGCGACGCGCTGGCGGCTGCTTCGTATGCTGCGCCCCAGGAAGTCACATGACGAACGCTGAACTGATCGATCGACTGATCGAGGAGACTGCCCAAGCACCTGACTGGCGTGGCGGCCTTGCCCGTCCAGGGCACCTCCCCCTGTTCAACAGCTTGGGACCCGTCATGTACTTGACCCCGGCGGGCGATGTCGTCATGAATGACGAGGAGGACGGCCCGTTGCGGCTGGCCGATCAAGCCGAGCACGACTTCGCGCTGGCCAGAGCCGCTGAGCAGTATCCGGAACTTGCTTACCTGAAGCCTTTGCGGCCGCAACTCGCAGCCACCTGCGACCGATGCTGCGGCCGGGGCAAGGTGACGCTCTCGCAGGGGATGATCCTGCCCTGGCGCGATGGACAGGAACCCGAGTGGGCCTTGTACTGCCCGGGGTGCAACAGCCTCGGATGGACCGTGACCGGCTGACCTCTGCGCCCGCCCCGCTGCCCGGCAGTAGCGTCTGGCCGGCCTGGTCGACCTTCCGCGTGCAAGGGTCACCGCGACTGGCGCCGAAACTCATTGACACCGACTCCGACCGGAAGTCGGTGGCGCTGAAAGCAACTGACATCCGGCGCCCGAACGCGTCAACAAACTCAACCCGCCGTACTCGCAAACCAAGCCGCCGTGCCGGAACCCGCCTCCAGCCCGGCGGCCGTTTGCCGGCAACGGTAGCCCGCCCCGGCCGCCCTGACTGATCGGCGGCTCAGCCGAGTGAGCAGGGCGTCCCGTTGAGGGTGAACGAGGACGGGCTGTCGGTGCCACCGGTGTGGGTGGCCACGAACCCGATGGCGATCGCGCCGCCCGGCCCGATGATGACGTGGTCGTCGAGGCCACGGGCCGTGACCCTGCCGCTGGACGGCGAGTACACCGCGTTCCAGCCGCTGGTGATGCGTTGTCCGGCGGGCAGCGGGAATTTCAGCACCCAGGAGGTGATCGGGGTTCCGCTGGTGTTGGTGATGGTGATGCTGCTCGTCAGGTAGGTGTCCCAGGTGTAGACCGAGTAGCGGACGCTGCAGGCGGCCCCGGTCGGCGACGGGCTGGTCGGTACAGCGGTGCTGGCCGGCAGAGCCGTGCTGGCCGGCACGGTGGTCGGCGCGCTGGCGCCGTGCAGGGCGGCGGCCAGCGTTACAGCCGCCGCGGCGACACCGAGAAGGCTGCTCTTCAGTCTCATGGTGGCTGCGATTCCTCCGGAGATCGGCGTACGGCAGCGCGGCGGAACGAGGGGCGCCAGTCGCCGCTGATTGTCCGGTTCGCCTCGCAGGCACCAACACTAATCGATCATCTTCGATTGTCAAGCCTGCGGCCCCGACCTCCTACGCGACGCGAGCGGGCAGCCGGCGCTATGCGACTTCGACGCCTCTGGGCGTACATCCGTACCGTCGAACCCATCGCCGATACGTTCGTCACCCACAACCTGGACAGATGCGAAAGGAACCCGCCGCAGACTCCAGCATTGGACACCACACATAATCCACCATCGACCAGTCGCGATCGCCGAAACCGTGTCAGAGTCCGATCTCACTGGCCATTGACATCAGTGAGCCCAGCGACTCGACCACCGTGTACCCGGCATCCGCGGCATCTACAGCCACGTCACCCCGGCCATGCGGCAACACATCACCCACACCATCCAACGCCGCCGCAAACCACCCAACTCGCACTCGCCCACACCACACGCTACATAACCGCCCACCCAATAACAGAAAACCCCGGTACGGCTCCACGCAGCCACATCCGCGGACGGCACTCTCGACGGCCAGCGGGACCGATGCGCCCGATGTCCGTTACGACCCACCCCGCGTAGCCGGTCAAGCCCGGCCGGCGGAATGCCGGCCAGGCCCCGGTCGTTACACACCCTGGCGGACCGAGCAGGACAACGAACCTCCCGGTCCCGGACCACGTCGACGGAATGACGGCCGGCCCCGGTCGTTACACATCCGCGACGCACCCAGCACCACCGCCCCGTGAGCTCAGCCTCCGGGCAGGTCGGTTGGAATGAACGACCACCCCCGGTCGTTACACATCCCCGACCCACCCGAGCACCAACGGGTGACCCCACAGCCTTTCCCACCGCACCTTTCGCGGACCCGTACGCCGACCTCCCCCAGTCGGCGTCATCCCCCCACGAACGGAGCACCCCCATGAACACGATCCTGCGTAAGACGATTCTCGGCATCACCGGCCTGACCTTCGCCACCGGCGTCATCGCCGGCCCCGTCACCGCCGCCAGCGCCGCGACGCCGCAGACCCGCCCCGCCGCCGTCACCACCACCGCGGTGCAGGGCGAGCAGTCCCAGATCACCCTGGGCGCCGAACAGACCGACAACGTCAAGGCCATCATCGCCGCGACGAAGAAGAACGGCATGGACGAACGCGCCGCGGTCATCGCGATCGCGACCAGCCTGCAGGAGTCGAAGCTGGAGAACCTGGGACACCTGGGTGAGCGCAACGACCACGACTCGCAGGGCCTGTTCCAGCAGCGACCGTCGTCCGGCTGGGGCACCGTCGAGCAGATCACCGACCCCGAGTACGCCACCACCGCGTTCCTCAACGGCCTCAAGCAGGTTGACGGCTGGCACGACATGCCACTGACCGAGGCCGCGCAGACCGTCCAGGTCTCCGCCTTCCCCGACCACTACGCGCAGTGGGAAACCCAGGCCACCGACCTGGTTGCCGAACACTGGACCAGCTGACACACCAAACACCCCGCTGGCCGGGACCCCGTTACGGGGTCCCGGCCAGCGGCACATCCAGACACGCGCCAGTGCCGACGCGGCCGGACTGGTCGACTGGGATGTCAGCATCGACTCGACGGTCACCCGCGCTCGACCGTAGGAGCAGAAGGAGCCGCCCGGCGGCGTCGAGGACGAACCCGCCGACCACGCCCTCGGTCGTTCTCGTGGCGGGTTGACCACCAAGCTGCATCTGGGCTGCGAACCGGGCCAGAAGCCGCTCGCGGTGGTGGTGACCGGTGGGCAACGCGGCGACAGCCCGCAGTTCACTCGGGCCCTCGCGCGCATCCGAGTGCCGCGCCGAGGGGGCGGGCGTCCCCGCCCCCTCCCTCACCGGGTCGTGGCCGACAAGGCATGCAGCTCGACCGCCAACCGGGAGCATCTGCGAAGACGTGGAATCAGAGCCACGATCCCTATCAAGGGCGATCAGGCCGCCATCCGGCGTAGGAGGGGCTCGAAGGGCAGTCGACCGCACTTCGAGCCCGAGATCTACAAGCAGCGCCACGTCGTGGAGTGCGGCATCAAGCGGCTCAAGCGTCACCGAGGCCTGGCCACCCGCTATGACAGGCTCGCCGTCCGCTACCAGGCAACCATCCACGTCGCCGCGATCAACGAGTGGCTCTGAACCGCTCATGAAGCGCGCCCTCGCTTTGCCGCAGGCGCGTAAGCCGGTCTAAACCGGATGACATGGCGTCTACGGTGCCCATAATGGTGGGGGTGCAGCATATCCAGTATCCGAAGATTGGCACGATTAGCGCCCGCGATGTCGCCGGTCCCTGGATTGCGGCCGAGAAGATCCACGGTGCGCAGCTGGTCGTGGCAACGGACGGCCGCACCACGCGGGTCGGCAAGCGTAAGGCATGGCTACGTGACGAGGACCCCTTCTTCGGTTGGCAGCTGCTACGCGACCGGCTGGTGGCGGCGGCCCACGCCGCGCTGCCCGGGCCGGGCGCGGCAGTGCGCCTTTACGGCGAGTTGTACGGGGGCGCCTACCCGCACCCCGATGTGCCACCGGCACCCGGGGTTACCGCCGTGCAGACCGGTATCTGGTACAGCCCGGACCTGCGGTTCGCGCTGTTCGACGTACTCGTGCAGAATGCCGACGACGAGGAGGGTGCGTACCTGCCGTTCGCGCAGGTACGCGAGGTGGCGGTGGTCGCGGGACTCGACGTCGTGCCACTGCTCGGGCGAGGCCGACGCCAGGATCTCGACGCGGTACCGACGAGATTCGTCACCACAATCCCGGACTCGCTCGGGCTGCCGCCCCTATCGGGGAACTTGGCAGAAGGTGTCGTGCTGCGCGCTGATCGGGCGCTGCCGCCCGGAAAGCGTTCCATCGTCAAGCACAAGATCGCCGAGTTCGACGAGCAACGCTTCGACGATAGTCAACCCTTCGACGCCGGCGCCCCGCTCACGTTGACAGACCTGCTTGCCATCGCCGGGCGGATGGCAAACCCGATACGCCTTGCCTCCGCCCGTTCCAAGGTGGGCGTGAACCAGGCCGCCATCGTCGACGAAGCCGTGCTGGATGTGCTGATCGACCTCACCAACGCCTTCCCGACGGCGATGGCACGACTGGACCACGCGGCGGACAGCGCCCTACAGGAGCACGTACGACACGCCATCCGGGTTGCGGCGATCGACGGGCACGCCGGCAGTGCCGAGAACGCGCACTACAGGTAGCAGCGGGCAAGCTACTCCTGGTCTGACAGAGCCGGTTACCTACCCAGGTTGCTGCAGGCCAGCGGCCGGCGTGGATGAGGTTTTCGGCACCCGCAGGGCTTCGATCGTGTCGGGTCAGACGGTCTCGCAGGACGAGGCGAGGGTGGCCGCGCGCGGGTGTGGGTAGGCGCCCGCTTGGTCGTCGCGCATCCAGTGCGCGTGGAGTGCGCTGTCCGATGGAAAAGTGTGGACGGCCGAACGTACGGTGGAGCCCAGACAATCGCTGCGCAACTGACGTATAGACTACCAACTCGCCCCCGTCATCGGGTTACGGTGCACTCGGTGACAGCGCCCACGTTTGAGGTGCTTGTGCGTTTCGACCTCCTTGGCCCGATCCGCGTGTACCGCGATGGCCAGCCAGTTCCGCTGGGCTCGGTGAAGCAACGTCTCCTCTTGGCCACCCTGCTGCTGCGTCCGAACGAGATCGTCGGCACCAACGAGTTGGCCGCAATGCTGTGGGGCGACGATCAGCCGGCGTCGGCCGCGGCGAACCTGCGCACCTACGTACGCGGCCTGCGGCAGTCGCTGGGCGGCGGGACGTCCTGGGAGGGGATAACCGCTGCCGCCGGCGGCTACCTGCTGCGGGTGGAACCAGGCGAACGGGATCTGGACCTGTTCGACGCCGCGGCGGCGCGGGGCCGCGACGCTCTCGCCGCCTCGGATGCAACCCGGGCCGAGGCCGAACTCTCCGCTGCGCTGGGACTGTGGCGTGGGGACCCGCTGTCCGACCTGCCGCTGCCTGCGGCGCTGGCCCGGCGGGTGGGGCAGTTGGAGGAGCGCCGGCTGCTCGCCGAGGAGGACTACACCGGGGCGCTGTTGGCGCTCGGCGCGACGGCCGACGTGATTCACCGGCTGCGTGCCCTGCTCGACCGGCACCCGCTGCGGCAGCGGGCGTGGGGGCAGCTGATGGTGGGCCTCTACCGCATCGGTGACGCGGCCGGCGCGCTGGATACCTTCCGGCAGGCTCGGCAGGTGCTGGCGGAGGAGACCGGCCTCGATCCCGCGCCGGAGCTCACCAAGTTGTACGACGACATCCTGCATCACCGCCCGGGGCTGGCAGCGTGCCCGCCACCGCGGCCGGCACCGGACGCGCCACCGGGGCCGCTCATCCAGCGCCCCGAACAGCTGCCGCGTGCGGTGCCGGAGTTCGTCGGCCGCGGAGTCGAGCTGGCCAGCCTCGACGCTCTCCTGGACAGCCGGGCGCAGGGGCCTACGACAGTGGTCATCTCTGTGGTGTCCGGCATGGCCGGGGTCGGCAAGACCGCCCTGGCGCTGCACTGGGCGCACCGGGTGGCCGACCGCTTCCCCGACGGCCAGCTCTACGTGAACCTTCGTGGGTACGACGAAGCCGGGGTGGTGTCGCCGCCCGACGCCCTGTCCGGCTTCCTCGAGGCGCTCGGCGTACCCCAGGCCCGGATACCCTCCGACCTGGAGGCCCGGACGGGTCTCTACCGCAGCCTGCTGGCCTCCCGCCGGATGCTCGTGGTGCTCGACAACGCTCGCGACTCCGCCCAGGTTCGCGCCCTGCTGCCCGGTGCCGGCGGCTGCATGGTCGTGGTCACCAGCCGCGACCGGCTCGGCGGCCTGATCGCCGCCGAGTCCGCAGCGCCGTTGACGCTCAGTGTGCTCACCGCCGAGGAGTCGACGAGCCTGCTCGCCAGCCGGCTCGGCGCCGGCCGCCTCGCCTCCGAGCCGGCCGCGGTGGCCGACATCGTCGAGGCGACCGGCCGGCTCCCGCTGGCGCTGTCGATAGTGGCGGCACGCGTCGCCACCCATCCCGCGTTTCCGCTCGGCGCCATCGCCGCCGAACTGCACTCGGCTGAGGCGAGGCTGGACGCGTTGGCCGACGGCGACGTACGGCGCGTCTTCTCCTGGTCGTACCTGGCCCTGGGGCAGGACGCGGCCCGACTGTTCGCCCTGCTGGGGCTCCATCCGGGCCCGGACCTGACCCCCGCCGCGGCCGCGGCGCTCGCCGGCGTGTCGGCCGCGGACGTTACGCCGCGACTGCGGGAGTTGACCCGGCTCCATCTGCTGGCCGAGCACGCGCCCGGCCGGTACGCCTTCCACGATCTTCTGCGGGTCTATGCGGCCGAGCTCGCGGAGTCGCCGGATCGCGCCGACGAGCACGAGGCGGCCCGGGCACGCCTCTACGACCACTACCTGCACGATGCCTATCCGGCGGCCCTGCTGCTCCAGCCGCAGTGGCCCCCGATCGAGCCGGTGCCACCGCTGCCCGTACCCGGCAGGCGGCCGGTGACCGGTCACGACGGCGCGCTCGCCTGGTTCACCGTGGAGCACCGGGTGCTGATGCGGGTGGTCCAGCAGGCCGCTGAGAACGGCTTCGAAGCGTACGCCTGGCAGATCGCCTGGGCGCTGAACACCTTCCTGGCACCGCGCGGCCTGTGGCAGGACCAGCTCGCCACCCAACTGGTCGCGCTGGCCGCGGCAGAAAAGATCGACGACCTCGCCGGGCAGGCCGCCGCCAACCGGCTGCTCGCCCGCGCACTGACCCGACTCGGCGACCACGACACCGCCGAGCACCGGCTGAAGCGCGCACTTGAGCTGCACGAACGCCTCGGCGATCCCACTGGCCAGGCCCAGACGCTGCACAACTACTGCGAACTCTGCTACCTGGACGGCCGGCTCGACGAGGCGCTCACACACGGTCGCGAGGCGCTGCGGCTGTACCGGCTGGTCGGCAACCGTTCGGGGGAAGCCCGGACGCTCAACGCGATCGGTTGGCTGCTGGCCGCCACCGGCGACTATGTCCAGGCCATCGAGAGCTGCACCGAAGCACTCGCCCAGCAACGACGCAGCGACGACCGCAACGGCCAGGCCGCCACGCTGGACAGCCTCGGTTTCGCCTACGACCGCCTCGGTGATCGCGACCGCGCGGCCGACTGCTACGAGCAGGCGATCCAGCTCTTTCGTGATTCCGTCGACCGGTATCACGAGGCGGAAACCCTCATCCGGCTCGGGGACACCCGGGACGGGATGGGCGACCGGGCTGCTGCCTCCGCCGCCTGGCGTCAGGCCGTGCGCATTTACGAGGACGTGGGCGACCCGGCGGCCGAGGAGACACGTCGCCGTCTCGAACGCTACGAGTCAGAAGGTTAGGGTTCGACACCTTCGGACGCTGCGGGTGCCGGAGACCTTGTCCATCCGGTACCCGGCACCGTTCGACGGGGACCTCACCGGCTGCGGAGTCGTTGGGCGACCGGACCGCCCATTCGTGGACGCGTTCCGGGAGAACCGATGTACGAGGCGCTGGCGCGCGTCGCCCCGCTGCGCCCACCCGTCGACATTTCCTTCTGAGGTGGGCGCATTGTGGGTTGCGAACGATTCCGCGCCACTGGTCGACCTCGACCGGCGGGCTGCCGTCTTCGTGCGGCTCGGGGCGCCATCGTGAGCATGAGAATCAGCCCGGTTCTACGATCTCAAGGCCGGTGAAGAACTCGGCGATCCGCTCGGGGGTTCGCAGTTTCAGGTTCGGCTGGGCATCGGTGTTCCACGCCCGGACCGCTTCGGCGGTGACCTCGCCGTTGACCGCCGTGGTCGTGTTGGCCACGGCCACATAGCTTCCGGACGGCACTGCGGCCGGTAGCCGGTCGATGACAATTCTCGGAGTGCTGGCCCTTTCGAGCAGTACCAACCTAGGCCAAGCACGCACGCTAGGTGAAGCTATCCGGCACGCGCTGCTATATGGCACGGCTTGAGGCTCCGCATGTACGCCACTTGTACCGAAGTTGTATGTGGATCGCCATACCCTTCTGCCGTACGGACACACCTAAGCGCAACGGCATCCGTGTCGTGTCCGCTTCACCGGCCTTCGCTGGCACTCAAATGAGGGCGCGGGCCATCGGGCCTCGACCGGACATCGCGCGACGGATTCAGCAACGCCGCCAACCGATCCAGGAGCCCCGGTGCATACGGTCCTTGTCACCCGAGCGAAAACGGTTCTCAGGGTGTATACGGCAGGAACACCGCAGCGTCGCCAGGAATCGGCGCCCGCATGCTTTTCGGACTTCCTCGCTCGCACCTCCTCCGGACCGGCGGAACTATCCGACGGCCCGGTCACGCCCCTGCGGACCTGCCGAAGAACCAAACGTGCCGGCATCGGGTCCATCCCCGCCCGGATGGCGGAGCTGGCTCTGCTCCGAGCAGGTCGCCAACTGCCGCCGGCTCACTACGCTGCTGCCCTTCGTGGTCTTCGACAGAGCCCCCGGGCAGCCACATGACGTTGCGCTTCACGGTGCTTGGTCCGGTCGGCGCAGCTGTGGATTGCGAGCCGGTCGGCGTGGCACGGCCGCGCCGCCGAGCGGTGCTCGCCTACCTGCTGCTGAACGCCAACCGTGTGGTGTCGGTCGACCAGCTGACCACGGCGATCTGGGAAAGCACGCCGCCGGCCACGGCACGGGCACAGATTCAGTCCGAGATCTCGGCGCTGCGCTGGACATTGCGGCGAGCCGACGACGCGACGGTGCCGCTACTCACCAAGCCCGGCGGCTACGTGCTGGACCTCGCCCCGGACGAACTCGACCTGGCGACCTACACCAGGCTCGCCGAGTTGGCACGAGTCGAGGGCAACCGCCGCCGGCTTCCCAACGCCCGCAAGCTCATGCGCGATGCGCTGACGCTGTGGAAAGGCCCGGCACTGACCGGTGCGGTCGCCGCGTTCGTTGCCCCGACCCGTGAAGGGCTGGAGGAGACCCGGCTGGCTGACCTGGAATGGTTGATCGACATCGAGCTCCAGCTCGGTTCGCACCGCGACCTGATCCCGGAGTTGACCCAGTACGTCGCCGAGTATCCGTTGCGGGAACTGCTACGCGCCCAACTGGTGATGGCGCTGTACCGAAGCGACCGGCAGCCGGAGGCGCTCAGTGTGGCCCGGCAAGGCCGCCAGCTGTTGGTAGACGAGCACGGGCTCGACCCGGGTCCGCTCCTGCGCGAGTTGGAGCAGGCCGTTCTCCGGCAGGATCCGAGCCTCGCCGTCACCGTCAATGAGCTGCCGCCCCTGCGTTTCGCCGACCAGCCACGGCCAGCCCAGCTGCCGCCCGCGTCGCCGCTCTTCGTGGGGCGCCAGGCCGACCTGGCGGACCTGGTCAGGCGCCTGGGTAGCGACCCGGGCCGGCCTGCGAACGCCGGTCCGCGCGTCGCGCTGCTGCACGGCACGCCCGGAGTCGGCAAGTCCGCCCTGGCGCTCCAGGTCGCTCATGCCGTCGCCGCCGCCTATCCAGATGGTCAGTTGTACGCCGACCTCGCGGGCAGCGGGCAGCCGCGGAACCCGGACCAGGTGCTCGAAGAGCTCCTACGCGCGCTGGGCGTCGCCGACATGGCGATTCCGGCCGAGCTGGCGGCGCGGGCCGCGCTCCTGCGCAGCCTCTTGACGGACCGGCGCTGCCTGCTGCTGCTCGATGACGCCCGCGCGGTCGACCAGGTGCTGCCGCTGCTGCCGGCCGGAGCCGGCTGCACGGTGCTGGTCACCACCCGCTGGCAGCTCTCCCTTCCCGGGGCGCACCGGCACCTGGTGGCGCCGATGTCGCACGCGCAGGGACTCGAGACCCTCGCCGCTCATCTCGGCCCCGATCGACTGTCGGCGGAGCCGGTCGCAGTCCGCGAGCTGTCGGTGCTCTGCGACGGCCTGCCGCTGGCCCTGTGGTTCGCCGCCTGCCGGATGTACCGGGGCCGGTGGGCCGCCGACCTGGTTGCGCTGCTGCGGGACCCGCAGCACCGGCTCGACGAGCTGAGTACCGACGCCGGGTCGATGCGAGACAACCTCGCACCGTCGTTTCGGGCGCTCAGTGAGGCGGCGAGCCTGACGCTACGTCGGATCGCCGTACTTCCGACTGTCACCGTCCCCGACTGGGCGCCCACGATCTGCGCCGGGCTGGCACCCCGCGAGGCTATGCAGGCACTGGACGAGCTGGTCGGCTCCCACCTGCTGACGCCGGTGCCGCGCCAGACCGTGGGCCCGCACCGCTACCTGCTCCCCAACTTGGTCCGGTCCTACGCGCTCACCGCTGCGGCGGACGAATCGCCCCTCACCGCCGTATCCGCCGACCAGGTGCTGGCGCGCGCGGTCGACGGCTGGAGCGTCCTGGCGCAGGAGGCCGTCCACCGGCTGGCGCCGTCCCGCCGACGGCGGATGGACGATCGGCATCCGCGGCCGGGTCGCTCTGCTCGGCCGCTGTTCTCGCCGGCGGAGCTGGACCGGCTGCTCGCCACGCCGCGGGACTGGCTGCACGAAGAGCAGGAGAATCTGGCGACGGTGGTGGCGGTAGCCGGCGAGCAGCGCTGGACCACGCCAGCTTCGGTGATCGCCGATGCCATGGGCCGGGCCGCCGTTCACGTTCACTTCGCCGACGAGCCGAGCACGGCCCGGTACGCCCGGACGCTGTCCGCGGTGGTGCGAGACAGTAGGCCTGGTAGTGGCCGGTGAGCGCCGCGCAGCGCCGTAGCCACGGCGGTCAGCCAGGCCCTGACCTCGGCTGAGGTCATCGTGACCTGGTAGCCGTCGCCCCACTGCGGCGGTTCGAGGCATACTCCCCCGCCACGGACCGCCTGCGGCAGCCCGCCGACCCGGGTGGCCACCACCGGTACGCCGTGGATCACGGCTTCGCGGGCGACCATCCCGAAGCTCTCCTGCCACAGGCTCGGTACGAGCAGCAGGTCGGTTTCGGCGTAGAGCGCGCAGATGTCGGCGCGATACTCGACGATCTCCACCCCGGGCAGGTCCGCAGGGTCGATGCCGAGCCGGGCGAGGTGGGCCGCGGTCCATCGCCCCTCGACGAACCGGAACCGGAACGGCAGCTTCGCCGCACTGGCTGCCGCCACGAGGTGCATCACCACCCCGAGCCCCTTGGCCGGCTCCGGGTTGATGAATGTCAGCCGGTAGGGCCCGCTACGGGGCGGCTCGCGGGGCGTATCCGATGGGCAGTCGCAGCCGCGCAGGCACGGCTCGATGGCCCGAGCCTGGCGGCCGGTCTGCGATCCGAACAGCCGCCGTGCGAATTCGGACGGGACCACCACCTCGTCAATGAGCCGCAGTGTCTCCGGCACCGGCTGGAGGTCCGCGGCGGGATGCTCCAGCACGGTCGGAACATCTGCCGCCGCCAGCCGCCGCACCAGCTCGGTCTCCTCGCCCAGGTGCCCCCAGAGCAGGGCGGCGTCGGGCCGGTCCCGGGCCAGCAGGGTGTCCAGCTGGTCGGCGAGCGAGCGCAGTCCGGCCTCGTGGCCGGCGCTGGGCCTGCCGGGGTCCATCGGGCCATCCAGGACAGTCACCCGCTCGCCGGTGGCTCGTAGCGCTTCGGTGAGCTGGCGCAGGTGGACCGCCTCGCCGGACTGTCCGGCGTGGATCCGATGGACGCTGGTGATCAGAACATGACTCATCGGTCGCCCCGGACCGCGCCGGACCGGTAGGCCGGGACGGCGAACTCGTCGCGGAGCCGGGCGACGGCGGCCACCCGACGCCGCAGCAACGCGACGCTGTCCGGGTCGTCCTTGCGGTAGACGATCGGTGCCAGCCAGACCAACGCCCGGGCATCGAGCGGGCGCAGTGTCCATGGGATGTCCGCCAGCACCGGGTCCGTCCGCACTGCCCGTGCGAAGGCTGCGACAAGCGAAGGGACGAACGGCAACGCCGCTGTTTGCCATTCCAGCCCTTCCGGAAGTTGACCGACCGCCTCCGGATGGTTCCGATCGCCGCCGAGGATGCTCAGGTCGTCGTGGCTGCCGGCGAATCGTGCGGCCAGCCGCTGCCCGTGTTGGCGGGCCAGCCGCTGCACGTCGACGACCTTGGCGCGCAGCATCGCGGCCGAACTGGCGGCGATGTACAGGTTGAGGACGAGCCCGTCGTAGCTGACGGTGATGCCTTGAGCACGGCGGCGGGCTGGCGAGATGAGGATGGTGGAGGTTACCAACTCGCCCAGGAGCAGGTCCCGCCAGCAACGCAACAGTTCCTCGGTCAGCTCGGCACCGGCGAGCAGCACCGGCTCGGCCGTCTGCACGGTCGCCACCGGCAGCACGTGCGTCAACTCCACCACGACAGGTCCGTACCCGGCTGTTTGAAACAGTGACCCTTGCAGGTGCGGGCCGGGTGGATACGGCAGTGCCCGCCGAACCCGGTCGTCGGCGGCGTCGTCCCAGCCCATACGGGTGAGTTGGCCGTCGCGGTGCAGGACGAGGAAGTCTCGGCAGTGGCGTTCCCGCTCGCCGAGGCCGGCGAGCAGGCCTCGCTCCAGGGCGTTGCCGAGCACCGAGGTGTGCGGGCCGGAGCCCGGCGGGGGCAGATAGTAACGGGCATCGGCTGCCTGCAACGCTTCGTCGAGCTGCGCGAAGGTCACCCCGGGTTGCACCGTGGCGAGGCCGAGTTCAACATCGAGATCCAACCGGTCCAACCGGGCCAGGCGGACGATCAGTCCTGGCTCGCGGACCCGGGAGTCGTCGTACCCCCAGTTGCGGCCGCGGGCGTCTACCCGCCAGTCCACTCCGTTGTTGTGCAGAATCCGGACCAGCGTGGTGAGCTGTGCCAACGATTCTGGCTCCACCACCCAGTCCGGAAAGAGTCCGTCGGGGACGGTCGATCCGGCGGGTCGGGTGACCCCGGCACCTGTGTTCGCCAGCCGATCGAGCAGCTCGGTCGAGATCATATCCGCTCCATGGCTGCGTGTAGCCGGTCCTGGGCAACACCGTATTCGTTCTGAAGCGTCCGGGTGACTGACACGTAGGCGGCGAGCAGGTGCTCGGCCGGCGCCCCTCGTTTGAGGTTCCACAGATGGCCGAAGCGGGGCGGTTCGCTCAGCCAGCGCAGCGTCCGCGGGCACCAGAGCGCGTCGAACAGGTTGACCACCTGCTGCCCGGCGACGGTGGTCAGGTGGGTGGCGAGCACCTGCTCGGCGACGGTCATGTGCAGGTGGATGTCGCGGCCGGGGGTGGTCGGGTTGCCGGCCAGGAAGCTGAGCCCGGCGTGGCTGATCCGGCGTGCCAGGTGCGCGTCGGCTGCCCGGAACAGCGAGGTGTTGCCGACCACCGGCGGCGAGTCGGGCAGATCCACCTGGGCGGGATTGCGCAGTTCCCGCAGCCGGGAGTAGAAGTCGGCGTCGCCGTGCTCCAGATGCGCGAAGACCGATCCGGTAGCCGGTAGACGCAGCCGGCTGTGCAGGTAGGCATCGGTGTCCACCAGCGTCGCGTCAGGATACCGGTCCAGAGCGAGCAGCTTCGGCAGGGCGAAACAGGCGACGCGGTCGTAGCGTTGGTCGAGATCCCGGTCGTCCAACGTCTCGATCTGGTCGTAGCAGCTGAGCCAGCCGAGTCGGTCGAGCCACTCCATCGTCGGCGGGTCGGCGTAGAGCGTGATCGGCCCGGCGTATCGCTGCCACGAGCGGATGCTCAGCAGCCAGGTCACCCGGGACAACTGCTGGTAAGCCCGGGGCAGGCGGCTGGGCAGCTGCCAGTAGGCGTGGACACCACGTACTCCCTCAGGCACCGACGACCGCCGCGGCCGCCGTCGATTCGAGCCGGGATACGCCGGTATCGTCGCGCACGATCCGAACATGCCGGCTGTCAAGGTGCTCACCGACCGGGCGATGACTGACCACGATGAGCGTCTCCACCCGCCGCCGCGTCTCGGCGAGCAGCCGCAGTTCCAGGTCTCGGTCCAGGGAGTTGGTCGCCTCGTCGAGGATCAACAGCGACGGTCGGCGCAGCAGCGCCCGGGCCAACGCGAACCGCTGTACTTCTCCCGCGCTGAAGGTCGAGCCGTTGATCCGCAGTCGGGTGCGCAGCCCGAGCCGCAGGGGGCGCATCACCTCGGTCAGCTCCATCACGGCGAGCAGGTCGTGGATCTCCTGGTCGGTCACGTCGGTCGCCCCGCTGGACAGGCTCTCGCGGATCGTCGTGTGCAGGAAGTCGGACCGGGGCGGGACGTAGCACACCAGCGGGCGGAGCCGATCCGGGTCCCAGTCGGCGATCGGCACTCCGTAGATGGTCGCCTGCCCCGCGGGCACCGGGTCCAAGCCGCTGATGATCTGGGCCATGGTGGACTTACCGACCCCGCTCGGACCGCTGACGGTCACCGTCTCGCCCCGCTCGACCCGCAGGTCCAGCCGCAGGTCGAAATGCTCCCTCGGGCGGTGCACCCGGACCCCCTCCAGCATCACCGCCGGCGCGTCCGCTACCGGCTCGGTGCGGGCTCCCCGCTCCATCACCGGCAACGTGAACAGACTTGTCACGTAGCGCAGTTGCCGCTCCAGCGTGGCGGCGGCGGTGAGGCTCTGAGCGATCGTGGTGACCGAGAACAGCACCGTACCCCCGAGGGTGAGGAACCCGAACAGCTCTCCGGTGCTGACCAGACCTGCCGACAGGAGCACCGAGCCGACCACGAGAATCACGTACAGGCCGGCGAACCGCAGGGCGTTGCTCGGCCCGTACACCAGAGCCAGCCGGTACTCCAGCCCGCGGATCGACCGCTGCAGCCGGTCCAGCCGCTGGGAGTGCTCAACCTGAAGGTGTGAGATCGCCCCGAGCCCCCGGTAGGTGGTCAACCCCTGAGAGATGCTGATCAACAGGTCCTGGAGTTCAGCGTCGCGTTGCAGTTGCTCCTCGGTACGGCGGTTGATCGGAATCCGTCCGAGGATCGTTAGGACGATGTGCAGCGCGGCCACGCCGGCCACCACGCCGGTCAGCGGCAGCGACATCGTCGCCATGAACACCAGCAGGATCACCACGGCGACCATGTCGGTGAACAGCGACAGCGCCAGACCGGTGCCTGCCTCCCGAACGGCGCGGGCGCTCTGCACCCGGTGCAGCACATCGCCGGAGGTCAGCTCGGTGCGTGCCGACGTACGGGTCAACCGGTCGACCAGTTCATGCAGCATGGCCCGGTCGAACGACAGCCCCAGAGAGGTGATCTGCCGATGTCGGAGCCAGAACAGCAGGCTGGCCGCGACGCTGAACGCCACCAACGCGGTGACCAGGGTACCCGTGGCGACCGTGCCGGCGACGGTTACCTCGTTCAGGTAGGGCAGCAGGATCATGTTGAGCAGGGTCAGGCCGGTGTAGAGCAGCAGGCTCATCGCGAGGACCGGCACAACCTGCCGGAACTTGATCTGCCCGGAGCGCAGCATCGGCCAGAGCCAGGCGGCCCGGGTCGCGGCACGCGGACGCCGAGGCGCGCCCGCCGCCGGAGCCGGCGTGGCTGGCGACAGCACCCATCCACTGGCCTTCTCGTGATACGCGGCCTCGGTCAGCCACACGTACCCGACCGAGGGGTCGAAAACCCGTACGCGCCGCCCTCGCCATCGCTCAACGGTCACGAAGTGATCGACGCGCAGGTGAATAATGGTGCCCGGAGTCAGTTCGGCGAACGGGAAGTCCCGCCGGCCGCGGTAACGCACGCCGACCACGGCGGCACAGGTGTCCCGCAGGTCCTTAAGCGACAACGCGCCCCGGGTTGCCAGCGCATCTCGCAACTGCGGCTCGGAAAACTGGTGTCCCTGCAGGCGCAAGCTGGCGACGAGTGCCGACACGCCGCAGTCGTTGTCTTCAGTCTGAAGGCTGATCGTCATCGGATGCTCCCATTGCTCTGCCGCCGGCCACGGCGGCCGATCCGTCGCCCAGACTCACGCAGACCCCCCACCATGGCCGCGACGTCGTCTCGGTCTCCGCCAGCGCCAACGCCATCCCGAGCGTCCCCTCGAGCACCGATAGCAGGAACGGCGTGTCGAAGACGGCAGCCACCGCCTGGTCACCGGTCTGGTCCAGGTGGCGGGCCAGCCGGGCCGCCAGCCGGGTCCGGCGGTCCGGGCCGACCAGATCCCGCCACCCGGGAGCGAGCTTGGTGACCAGGCTCAGCCCGGCCAGTCCGTGGCAGACCGTGACGTCGGCGTCGACGTCGCCCAGCAGGTCATCCAGCCGATCGAGGGCCGGGCCGGTGACCGCCGCATCGACGACTCCCGCCAGAACCACCGGGTCGACCTCCGGCCCCAGCGCCGTCAGCATCCCCGGCTGGCCATAGCACATGGTGACGCCGCCGGTTCCCAACCAGCCGCTGTCGAGCACGTCGGGGGTCAGCCGCTCCAGATGCAGGACCAGCGCGTCGACCGCCGCGGTCATCAGCCGGTCCTGGCCGTAGCGGCGGTCCAGCATCCGCAGCAGCAGGATGCCTCCGCTGCGGCCATGGTAGAGACCGGGCGAATCCTGCTCCATGATGGAGCGCGCGATCTCGGTGATGGGCTGTGCCATCCTGGCGCGAGCCGGCTCGTCAGCGAGATCCCACAGGGTCATCCCGACCCCCGCGGCGCCATTGATCAGATCGACGTCACCGGCCTCGACGTAGTACCGGTAAGAGGCATCGAGCACTTCGACCGCCTCCGCCCGGGTCCGGGCCAGTGTCTCGGCGTGGCCGGGGCCAGGCGACAGGCACTCCCCCACCAGCCGGTGGCGCAGCCAGCCGACCCGAAAGTCGGGCACCTGCCCGCCCCGCACGGCCAGTTCGGTCAGGGACGCCGCCAGGGCCTGCTGACCCAGCCGGGACGCGAGCAGGGCAAGGGCTGCCACCGCCTGCGGGCTCGCGTGCCCCCGCCGCCGTAGCTCGGCGACAAGCCGACGCAGCAGTCGCCGGGCGGCATCGGCCTCAGCCATCGACCGCTGCGCTTCGGGTTGCCCGCGCCTGCCGACCCTTCAACAACCGCGCCGCCGCCACCACAAGTTCCGGCTCGCGATTTGTCGCCTGGCCGAGCGGCAATCCACGGTTGACGCTCATGTGGACAAGGCTGCTCAGCGCCGTGGCATAGGCGTCGCTGTCCAGGCCGGCCAGGTAGTCCAAGGCAGGCTCCGGCTCGGCGAGCGTGGCGTCGAGGGCCTGCTCCAGGTCCGCCCGTGCAGCACGGAAGGTCGCCATCCACTCCCGCTGAGCCCGCGAGCTGGGCAGCCGCGGGTCCAGCCCGCGCAGCCCGCAGAGCAGGGTCAACGCCTGATCGTCGCCGGCAAGCTGCCGACACCAGGCGGCGATCCGGGCCACCGCCAACGTGTACCGGCCGGCCTGGTCCGGGCCGGCCGCGAGCCGCTGCGCCCACCAGGCCGAGTCGGCGCAGAACAGCCGTACGGCATCGGCCCGGTTCGCCACACCTCCGTACCGGTAGTCCTCCGGTACCCAGGTCCGCACGTCGACCTCGCAGGGCTGCTGCGGCACCATCGCGGCCAGGTGGGCGCGTAGGTCGGCCAGGAGCGGCTCGACGCCGACGCTGTGGTGCACCCGTACCCGCAGATGCGGCCGATCGTCGTGATAGCGGATGTAGAACAGTTGCGCCCGGCGCATCAGCGTCATCACTTCGGTGCCCGCCAGCCAGAGCTCCACCACCCGCTCCGGGGCGTAGACGAACCAGCTAATCCACTCCGGGTCCTCAGCCGGCTGCCGGTCCACCAGCCGGGTCTGCGACATCGGCCTGACCGGTTGCGGATCCGGACGCAGCCACGGCACCCACACGTCGTGGATGTGCCCGCCCAGCTCCGACTCGATCAGGGTCGCCACCGGCAGGGCCTCGTGCAGAATCAGCAGGGCCTCGCGACGTAGCCGCCGGGTGAACCACCAGCGCTGAGTGACGTCGGTGAGATCCAACCGCATGGTCACATCCGGTCCCTCGCTCACCTCCACCTGCGGCCCGAGCCCCACCTGCGTGAGCACGTCGCACAACTGCGCCGGGTCCTCGGCCAGAGCCAGCAGATCGGCGCGGTGCTGCGCGTCCAGCACGACGCTGCGCCGAGCCACCAGACAACGGCCGGCGGTGATGCGAGGGACCATCCCGCCCGGCGGCGCCCACAGGCTGGGGTCGGCGGCCAGCGCCGGGCCGTGGGCCTCGTCCAGCAGCAATCCCAGCAGTTGCACCGACCACGGGTTGGCCTTGTTACTCAACGTCAACGGGCTGTCCCACCGAAGCTGCACGTGGCGTCCGTCGGCCCGGTGAACCAACTGGAGCCGTCCCGCCATCATGGTCACGGCCAGGTCCGCTATTTGCAGGTCACCGGCGCGGTGCGGCAGGTTGAGGTTGAGTCGGGGCAACCCGCTCTCGGGCCGGCGAACCAACGGCGCCCGCCGGTCCGGCGGTACCCAACCGATCTCGACCGCAAGCCAGCCGGGGACCGTCGGACCGAGTTCGGGCTTTGGAATCCCCAGCTGTTCACTGAGCCGGGCGCCGGGCCCACCCCAAAAGCCCGGCAGGACCAGTTTGAGCCAGGCGTCCGCTCCGGCCACCGGCTCGGCCAGCAGTGCGCCGTTGGCCATCCCGAACTGCGGCTGGGTGACCACGGCGGCGTTTGGGGGCGCGGTGCGGCGGGTCTGCCACTGATCCAGCGTGAGCGCTTCCTGCCACCACTGCACCGCGCCGCTGTCGCGACGGGCCCGCGGTACGAACAGCCGTCGCGCCGGCATCATGCGGTCGGCGCCCTCGACATCGGCTTCGTGCCGCCGCCAGCTGCCCAGCGGGTGGTCGACCGGAGCGGTCAGCAGCCACATCAACGGCACCGCCCCGCCGCTGTAGCCGCCGGCCACGTGGTCCCGCACCCGGTCGAGTCGCCCGGGTCGCCAGTCCGTCCGCAGAAGCTGAGCGGCCCCGTCTAGCAGCGCCGCCGTACCCACGCCGGGCAGTCGGGCCCGGACCTCGCTGAACGCGTCCACGAACTGGTCGTCCCTGAACGGCCGCTCCGCGGCCAGCGCCGCCTTGACCGCCTCGGTCGGCGCGGCCGGCCCGGCCGGGTCAGTCAGTATCGGTGGCCCCTGCTCCGGCAGCAGCAACCTCTGGCGTACCCCCAGGTCGAACAGGGTTTCGCCACCGAGCACGATCGCCCATTCCTGCGCTGACCGGGGTGCGGCGGCGAACTGCGCGGCGAAACGCTCCGCGAGCTGGCGCACGCCCGGGGCGTCCGACATCGACGTGACCCCACCCTTGTCCGGGTGCAGATACGACCACCGGCCGTGCTCGGCGGCGAGGGAGGGATTGACGAACCACCTGCCGGTCTGCTGCGGCAAGTCAAGGCGGCGCAGCCGCACATCGGTCTCAAGATCGAGCCGGGTAGCCGGTGCACCACCGTCGTTGTCGCTGATTTCGGCGAGCAGGCTCAGGCTGAACACACCGAACGGGGTTGGCCGGTACCTCGCCCGGCTGCCGTAGACGGCCAGTCGAGTCGCCGGGTCCTGCCAGTCCCGGTGCTCCTCCCCCACGCGCTGGAACACGGTCGCGTAGTCGATGGCCAGGTCCAGCAGTTGCCGCGCCAGGCCCTCGGGCGCGGCGGCAGCTGGCACCGCCGGCAGTACCGGAATCCGAAGCAAGCACCAACCCGGCGTCGACAGCAACGGAACAGAGGTCATCGAAGCCCTCCCGCCGGGGCCGACGGACCCGCGTTGACCAACCTGGACGGTCGCATCGCACCATGCGGTCGCATGGTCGCGATGTCGACCCGCGCCTGCTCGAGCTCCTGCCGGATCGCCGGGTCCGTCGAGTCGCACCCCTCCGCCAGCGCGAGCGCGGCATCCAGCCCGATGTGATAGGCAGCGCTCAACATCAGCAGGAACTCCTGCCGCAACGCCGGCGAGAACAGCGTGAGCTTCCCCGCCCGGGCCAACGTGTCGAGACTGTGCAGCATCCCGACCAAGCCGCGCCGGGCGAGCGTGTTGCGGGCGGCTGATTCGGCGTAGGTGGCCTGCCAGACACCGGGCACCGGCCCCGGGCCGAGCAGCGCCAGCAGCCGTTCGGCGAGCCCGAGCGCCACCCCGGGCATGTTCGCCAGAAACAGATCCGGATCGGCGTAGATCCCGACCGGTCGACCGGCCGGGACGTCCGTCATGTCGACCACATCCGCCGGCGAGACGCGGACACCGCTGGCCCGCAGGGTGTGACTGGCGGTAGCGAGCAACCCCGGCCCCTCCCATGGGTGCGCCACCTCGAGCCGCAGGCGGTCGACGAGGACGGTGACGCGCCGTCCCGCCACCGGCTCGCATCCCATCGCCATTACGGCAGCCCGCTGCGACCCCGAGCCGAACCGCCAGCACCCGTCGAGCACCAGCCCGCCATCCGTGCCGGTGCGTAGCCGGCCGACCGGGGCGACCACGCCGTACAGTTCGTTGTCAGTGGCGTAGAGCCTTGACAGCAGTTCCGTCGGCGCGTAGGTGGACAGGTAGTGCGCGGTGCCATTGGCGATCATGCAAAGCCACGCGTGACTGGCGTCCTCGTGCGCGGCGGTCCGAACGAGGTCCAGGCCCGCAACTAGGCTCTGGACCTCTTCCGGACCATTCCGCAGCCACAGCAATGGAGGGCTGAGCTGTTTCACTGGTCTTTAACCAACCTGACGGAACTCAGTAGCTGCCACCGGGCGGCGGCGGGCCGCAGTCGATCGAACCGCAGGCAGCCCGGGTGACCACCGTGATCGTCCGGACGACGCACGCCAGGGTGGTACCGCCCGCGGTCTTGTCCCAGGTGTCGACGTCGACGCCGGCGAGGTCGAGGTCGTCTAGGTCGAGGAAGTACTCGGCCTGGTTGCCCGCGGTGGGATCCGCGGTCATGTTGTCGGCCATACCAGTCCTTTCTTGTTAGGGCGACTCGTTACGCAGGGTTTCCGCGCCACGCCCTGTGGACGGCCAGTGTGATCGAGTCACTTATGCGTCGGCTACGCGTTCGCTATCGCCTCGGCCGCCTCGTCCCGGCGCGCCCCGGCTGCGGTGGGCCGACCGACTCCGCCGCCGGCCTTTGCATCGGACGCCACCGGTTGACCTCGCACCGGCCCCGATCCGGCTACCGGCAGCGGCGTCGCCCATCTGGTACGCGGATGGGACGCTGCCGGTTCCTGTTGCGGTGCGGCGGTCCTCGCCGGACACGTCGGCTGGCGGGGCGAGCTTCACCGGCCGCGGCACCAGCGGCAGATCAGGACCGCACGGGGGCTCTAGCAGGATCACCGTGCTCTGATCCGCGTTGTCGATGATCACCGGCGCATGCCAGCGCATCACCAGCCCTGTGAAGCTCCCCGGCTCGGTGCCACCGCGCAGCTCGGCGCGGAAGGAATCCCGGCCCGGTGACTGGACGTCAACGGCCGCCGTGCTGCGATTGAGGTCGAGCACCGAGGCCCGCGCGTAGAGAGGGTCAGTGAGGTCTTGGGACGCCGACGCCAGCGGACGACGGGTCAACGACCACAGGGCACAGAGACTCTCTGCCGAGCAGTCGATCCCTCCATCCCATACGGCAAACTCTAGTTCGTCGCCCTTGAGCCGAGTCGATGGTGACGGGATAGCGAGAGGAGGTGCCACGAGATGGCCGAGGAATGGCCATGGCTGAAGGATCAGCCCGTCTTCACCACCCACGGGGAGAAGCACGGCAACGTCACACGCGTGCCGCACGGTGCATCTCTCGAACCGGTGGGAGCCGGGCTCGTGCTTCTCGTCGCCGGGCTCGCCGTCAGCACCGGGCTCGCGGTGGCTGGGATCGGGCTCGTCCTCGCCGGCTTCGCGGAGGATCTTGGGCCGGTCTCGTGGTGGTGGCTCGCGCTCGGGGTCCCGGCTGCAGGCCTTGCGGTGTTCTTCCTCGCCGGCGTCTACATACGGGGCATGGAGCTGATCATGCGCGAGCGCCCCCGCACCCTGGTCCTGCTGACCGGACTGCTCGGCGGCGTCGCCCTCGGCCTCGCCGCCCTGGCGGCATGGTGGGCCTGGCGCGCAAGCGACATCGGTCTGCACCCGGAGCTGATCGAGCACGACGGGTGGAACAGGGGGCAGATCGTGAACGTCACCGTGTTCACGATCGGCGCTCTCGCCGCCGCGGCCGCCTGTCTGATCGCCGTCCGGGGCGTGCGCCGAGCTCGGCGAGATGCGGCACGCATCCTTCGGCTTCGCGAGACCGGCACACGGCGAGCGGGCGTCGTCGCCGCGCTCCCCGACCCGAACGACTGGGATCGGGGCGGCGATGTGGCGATCCGCTACCAGGACGAGACCGGCGAGCAGGTGATCCGGGTGCGGGTGAACACCTACGCGCACGAGATCCCCGTCCCGGGCACACCGCTGATCGTCTTCACCGATCCGGCCGGCGACCTGCTCGTCGAGCTCGACCCGGACCACCCGCTCGGGTACCACCCCGACAACCGCCCATATGAGTCGGACTCCAGCGGAGGCGGAACCTGATGAACCCAGCCCGACGGCGGGCGCAGTTCCCGCTCCACGGATCCCCGCACGACGCCGAGCTGGTCGTGCACATCGACCGCGGGTTCCTCGCCGGCTTCTCTCCCGGTTCGAGCATCCACCTGCTCGTCGACCCCGAGAACCCCGAGCAGGTCGCCGTCGACTGCAGCGCGAACGCGGTGGAGCTGCCGCGTTCCTGGTGAACTCCAACGCGCTGCCACCGGACGCGGCTCGCGCACTGGCAGACTTGCACAGGAGAGGAGGGCGGCATGCTCGAGCAGACCGCGCCGTCGAAGGCCGAGGGCACCCGTGTCTCGGTGTCGGGATCAGCGCCGCTGATCCTGCTCGGCCTGATGCTCCTGGGGAGTTTTGCCCTGGGCGCGACAACGGGCGCGATCCCCTCCACCGACACGGCGCTGCTCTTCTCAGCCGCGTTCTACCTGCTGACCGTGATGGGCGGCCTCATCCTGTCGTTCCTCGGGTTCGGGATCCTCGATGCAGCCCTGCGACGCAGTGGGGACCCGCACAGGGCTGGGCTCGCACGGCCGTGGCGCTCCTGGTGATCACCCCCATCGCGTTCGTCGTCGCGTGGCTGCTCGCCGGCCCGGTGGTGGCCTTGGGAATCGCCGCGCACGGCCTCGGCGTGAGTCTCGCCCTGCTCTGGTCCGTGCCCCGCTCCCGGGCCGGATCACGGGCTGTCTGGGCGCTGCTGTGGGTGTCGTCCGCGCTGGCGACCGCAGTAGCGGCCTGGCTGGCGATCGCCGTGCAGAACGCCATCGGCTGACAGGACGAGGACCACAAACATGGCGAACCCGAAGAGGCGTACCCACACCATGGGGACGGTGATCGCCACCGTTCTGCTCGTGGCATGCGGCATGCTCCTGGGGATCTGGCTGGCGTCTGCCTATGACGTGCTGCGGGTCAACGTGCTCGACAACGCGCTCGCGAACCAGCTCGGCTACATCGGGGAGATCACCGACGCAAGCGTGGACCCGCTCCCGCACGGCCTTTCCCGCTTCATGCTGATCGTCATCTTCGTCGCGGGCATCATCGGCGGACTTGCCACGTACGCGGCCGCTGTCGTCTCGCGACGCGCCGTCGGAGACCGGGAGGCGATCGCATACGCGCTGGGCTGCTGGCTCCTCGGTGCCGCTGCAGGGTTCGCGTGGCTCGCCACCGACTGGCCGGCAGTCGAGCTCGACCTGGCCGACGCGTTCGGGACGTTCATCCATGTCGGCGGGGTCTGGGTGCCGCTCGTCCTGCTCGGGATCGGCGTGCTCTGCCTGCTCGTGTGGTGGGTGCATCCGGGGGCCGACGGCGAACTGGTGGACGGCGGTCCTGAGGCCGAGCGGGGGCATGCATGAACGCGCCGCGCCCTGGGGTCGAGGTGGTCACCTACGACGGGCTTCCTGCTGCATCCGGCGGCGCGCATGCGCTGCGGGTGAAGAAGCCCCGCCTGGTGTGGCAGGCCGTGCAGTCGTTTGTGGACGCGCGCAGCGTCACGGTCGGGAACCCGACCGTGACGCTGCGCCTGTGGAGGGGCGATATGCCCGAGGTGTCGTCGCGGCTGCGGGAGTTCGCGGCGGTGGCCATGGGCGGACCGCGGACGCAGGACCGGCTCTCGCTGTGAAGGTGGTGCCCCGGAACTCGCGAACACCATCGTCGCAGCGGCCTGGCCAGCACCGGTGGATCGTGGGATCCTGCCGGACCTGGCTGCAGAACAACCGACGTCTCGTACGCCGCTACGAACGCAAAGCCGACCACTTCCAGGCCTTCGCCGACCTCGGCCGCACCCTGCTCTGCTACCGCCGACTCACCAAGAACAACCACCTGGGATGAGCCCCTTAAGATCGGGTGTTTCGCCACCGCAACTCCTCACGAATCGCCACCATTGAGGCTCCGATGACAACGGTAGGCGGCATCGTCACCGATCGAATCCCGCGAAGACGCCCTGGACCGACGCTCGACGGTCCCGCTACCAGCGCAAACAGGCGAATCGGCTTGGGGTACTAGCCGCGCCGCGATCGAAAGTCGAGAATGGTCCCATCATTGGTCCGGCATCGATGCCGAACATGTCCGGGAACCATCGATTCTGGCAACATGGGACGGGGATGCAGGCAGATTTGGATCCACGCCGCGCAGGCAGCGTCGCAGAGTTCGTCGAGCTCATGCAAACACTTAAGAAGCGTTCCGGACTGACGTTCCGGCAACTGGAGGAACGGGCGGCCAGCAACGGTGACGTGCTCGCGCGCAGTACGCTCGCCGACGTCCTGCGCCGCGGGACACTCCCCCGGCCGGAGGTGGTCGCCGCCTTCGTCCGTGCCTGCGGGGTTGAGCAGGATCCATGGCTGACGGCCAGGAAACGGATCGCCGAAAGCCTACTGACCGCAGACCTGGCCACAGACCGGACGGAGCCCGAACCCGAAACAACCGGAACAGCAGCGTCGGCGGGGACCACGATCGATGCGGCACCGTACGCATCAGCACCGTCGCCGCCAAGGGGGCTCCGAAGCCGGATCCGTCCGTGGATCATCGCCGTGGCCGGTGTCCTGCTGCTGGTTCTGGGTGTCTGGCAGATCGTGCCGCGCCAGGCCGAGGACCGCGCGACCGGGTCGCCGCCCCGAGACGAGAACGCACCGACGCCCGCCGTCCAACCGCCGGCGGACGGCATCTACCTGATCCGCACCGCCGGTGCACCGCACATGTGCCTGACCGAGGGACGCGACCGCCAGGGGCGCTATCAGCACGCCGTCGCGGCGCAGGTCCCGTGCGCGAGCGCCATCCCACAGACAAGCCTGAAAGCCACGGGTAACGGACTCTTCTTCATCCGCTGGCGGCACCCGGACGGCGGCATCGGCTGTCTGACGGTCCTCCAAGCGGGCCCGATCCGGGACATGCTGGAACCCCGGGAAGACTGCAGCGACGAAAATCCAGCACAGCACTTCCGGTTCGAGCCGGTCGCGGACGACACCACACCCCGCACGGGGCGCCTGCGAGCCGCGGGCAGCGGCCTGTGCCTCGGTCTGCTCGACCCGACCGGAGCGGAGACTGCGGCGGAGGCCGTCCAGGAGCCCTGTGACCAGCATATCGATCAGCGCTTCGTCCTCGAGTTCATCGAGTGATGTTCCCGAGGCTGATCGGGGCCGTGGCGCGGTCGTAGCTCCCCCATGCTCATCGTCCGTTCTCCCGAGCCCGCAGGCGCCGGAGCGAGCCGCGAGCGGCTGTCCGAGGTGGTCGGACAAGATCCGGACATGCTGCCCTGAGCTGCCCGGACACCGCACCGCACTGGGCAGGGCGTTGTCCTGGACAGAGCGGTTACCTAGCGTCTTTCTCGATGGCCGCCGCTGACCGGCGTAGGGCCGACAGGCTCGGACCGGTGCCGGTCCGGGCCCGATCACATCAACGAACATGGGGAGATGCGATGGATGACGCTGCCCAGAATTCGGTGCCACAGGCCGCCACCGCGGGCGAGTACGTCGGGTTGCTCCGGGACGTACGGCGACGTTCCGGCCTGACCTACCGGGAGATCTCCCGGCGCGCCTCGGCGGCCGGGCACTGGCTGCCGCCGAGCACCCTCGCCACGATGCTGGGGCGGACCACCCTGCCCCGCGAACGGACCGTCGTGGCATTGCTGGCCGCCTGCGGTACGCCGGCAGCGGCCATCGAACAGTGGGTCGGGCTGCGGCGTGACATCGACGCACGCGTCAAAGAGTGGGCGCGCCGGGTCAGCGAGCCGACGATCCCCGACCCGGCGTCCCCCGACCCGGCCCTGCCCGGCGCGAGGCTCCCGGTCGAACCGATTCTGCCGCGGCCTCCGGCGACGACGTACCGCGCCACCCGGCCGGGCCGTCGGCGGCTGCGGCTGGCGGCGATCGCGCTGGCGGGCGCGTTGGCGGGCGGCGCGTACGGGGTGCTGCTGGCGGGCGCCAGCGGGCCGGACGTCGTCACGACCGACGGTTGCCCGCTCGTGCTGCGGCAGGGCAGGTAGGGGCCCCTGTGCCGGGTCTGCGGGAGCGGCTGCCGCCGCCGAGCTGCGGATACCGGTGGACGGCTGGTTCGGCCACCTGCGCCGCGTACCGTCGCTGTGACGCGGGGCCGCTCCCCACCCGGTCGGTGGACCGGGCGGGGAGCCCCTTCACAGCGGCGGACAACTCACGGTCGCAGCCGGTTGGCGTAGACATACGCACCCACGGACCCGCCGGTGGCGAGGCCGGCGTCGGCGTCGAAGCGGTAGTGCACGCCCAGGTAGATCCGGCTGAGCGCGTTCTCCCGGGCAGCCTGGTCGAAGCCACTCATGTGCCGGATGACGCCCTCGGCATGCGGATCGTCGCTGGTCGCGTCGAAGGCGATGTCGTTGGTACCGAAGTAGGCCTTCATCACCGCTGCCCAGGCGCCGGCGAAGCTGGCGTGTCCGGAGATGTAGGCCGGGAACGCGGGCGAGAAGGAGACACTGTTCCCGTGCTGCGACAGCGGCTGCCAACCGTTGCCGATCGCGGACTCGGGTCGCCACAGGTCGATCGCGGTCAGGTACTTGGCGTCCCAGGCGGCGATGGCCGCGTCGGCGAGGGCCAGGCCGACCAGGCCGAAGAGCCGGGCGCTGGCCAGGATGCCAAGTTTCCTTTGCTTCGCCACGATCTGGGTGTGCGCGAAGAGCTGACCCGGCGGCTTGTAGGTGCCCGTCACGTCGTTGGCCCAGAAGTACGCAAGCTGTGTCTGGTCGGCGGTACGCAGCGACGACGTCCGGCCGCCGTAGTCCCGCACCTCCTGGACCTGGTCGCGGTACTCCTGCTTGCCGAGCAAGTCCTGGTAGTCGACGGCGCCGGCCGGCAGGCCGGGCCGGAACTGCCGGCCGGAGGTCAGCGCGAACGGGGTGACCAGGCCCCAGTTCGGGGTGACCGCCGCATTGCCGTCGGTCGGTCGCCACGCGCCGTCCCGCCCGTCAGGCTGGTACTGCCGGTCGTCGCTGGAGCCGTCGTTGGCGCGAGCCTGAAGGTTGGCAGCGGCTGCTGCGGCACCGACCGTCGTACCCCGCGTGGCCTCCGCGGAGTTCACTCCGGACGGCCGGCGAGCGGCGGCGGTGTCGAAGGCTGCCTCGAGGATCGCCTGTCGCTGCGGGTACCGGGCGACCAGTACGTCGAACGCCGCCTTGTCGATGGCCGCGTGCAGGGACGGGGCCACCACGTCGTCCATGGTGCCCGGATAGCTGACCGGCACCCGCACCTGGTAAGGGTTGCCGACGCCGGTGACCGAGACGGCGGCGTCGTGCATGGCCGCGTGCAGGATCGCCGCGTCCCGCGCGGCGGCGGTGGGTGGCAGGGCCAGACTCCGGTAGCTGGCCAGCAGAACATCGTTCCAGTACAGGATCGGATCGTTGACCGCGTCGGCGGCCAGCGGGGTGAGCGAGATGTTGTCCAGCCGGACCGTCGAGGCCGCCTGCCCGCCGAAGTGGAAAAGCAGTACCGCCTTCGGGTCACCGAACGGGGAGACGAAGTCGAAGGTGAAGCGACGCATTGTCGGGGCGAGTGCGACGGTCTGGTCGACCGCGGAGGTGAAGGGCGTGTCGACCCGGGAGACCGAGGCGCGCACGTTGCGGCTGGCGTCCGCGGAGGCGTCGAACTGCAACCGGTACGGCTGCCCGGCCGTAACTGCGAACCCGAAGTGTCCGACCAGGTCGTCCCAGACGGGCCTGCCGACCGTGTGGGCGGTGCGGATGCGTAGTTGCCCGGCGTTGACGGTCGTGCTGGTTGCGGCGAGCCGGGTCCACCAGGGTTCGGTGCTGCCGCTGTCGAACGTGCCGTTGAGGATGAGGTTGCCGGATGCGGCGACGGCCGGCACGGAACGGATGAGGGCCGGGAGGGTGCTGGCGAGTACGACCGTGAGCACGACGCTGAGCAGACGGCGGAGTTGCCGTCCGGCGGTGGAGTGCCAGGGGCCGATCGATCGGGTCATCGAGAGCCTTTCCTGTCCAGGATCGGCGACGTTCAGATCGTCGCCGTGGAGGTCGGCTCACCGTAGGAGCGTTCGTAGTGTTCGCAGCCACCGAACAGTGTTCGGATCAGCGCCGAACGGGCGGCGGACAGCATCGCCCTCCGGCGAACGAGACTCCGTTCGGGATGGTCACGCCCGACCACACCTCGACCCGATCGGTGGCCAGCACACCGTCGAGCTGGCGCATGTCGTCCACAGCACCGGAGTCGAACGCCAGCCGGATCTTGTGCCCGCCCGCGTCAGGCAGCTCGAACACCCGATCGGCGTGGCGGCCATCGCCCTGCATGGGCACGAAGCCCGCGACCTCACGTGACCCGCCCTGTCATCCAGAGAGAGGTCATGGGGAGGGAAAGTGAAATCCATGGGTGGAAAGAGCGGCGTGAGGGCCACGGCGCCAAATGAGGCCCGCCCCGGTGCGGCAGACTGGTTTTGGCGAGATTTGTCCGTGCCGGAGGTTGCCCGGAGGCTGCGGGGGTCGCAGAACACGGCGTGCGGCTGGCGTAATAGGTGACGTGCCGGTAGCGGGGACGCCTCGCGTCGAGAGGACCTGGTCGTCCCCAGTGTCGGTTGCACCGCCCCACGGCTCAGCAGAATGTCGATCTTCTACGGCAATCGCAGACTGCGCTGAGTGTTCCGAACTGTTCCGTACACCCCGTCCCCTGGATCCGGATCGAGAGAACCGATTACGTTGAAGTATGGCTCGTGGCGCCGTATCGACGGGAGCCCTTCGCCGACTTCATCTGATCCTCTCCGCGCAGCCATGCCGAGTAAAAGGGGGAAGAGTGCATAGAACACGGGGACGCCAACTGCTGGAGAGGGCATCGCCATCGCCATCGCCGATGGTTCCACCGTCACCATGCGGTGATCGACAACAACACTCCGGACAACCTCGATCAGCTTACCTATTCCAGGGCATCGCGTAGCGCAGCCGTCGAGTGAAAGGCCCGCGATGAACCGAACACTCCTCGCGATCAGCGCCGTGGCTGGTGTGACCGCTTCCCTTGTGGTCTCCGTGCCCTCGACCGCCGCACCCGATCAGACCCACCCCGATCGGTCCTGCTTCTGCGACCTCGCCAACCATCGACGCCGTACGTGCCGCGCTGGCCGAGGCCAGCAACGGTGGAGTCCCCAGCCTGCATACCGATAGCTCGACCGCCGTCGCCACCCCTGACGGCAAGACGTTCGCCTCCACCGCGTACGGCCATCCGGCGCGGCTCGCGCGACGGCGGTTGGCGGGCGGTGGACCTGACCCTGGTCAGCGACAGTGTCCCGGTCCGACCGAAGTCGGCATATGGCTCTGTGCCGGCGGCGCCGGATCGGGGCGTGGCTTCGTGCTGCCGCAACAGGGCGTCTCTGGCGTCCCACCCGGGCGGACGGGACGCCAGAGTGCTGACAGGTTCGTCAGCAGGAGCCGCACGAGTTGCAGAAGCCGTTCCGGTAGACGCCGTCACAGTACTGCGACCAGCACATCTTCCAGGAGGACCCACACTGCTGGCAGTACTGGTACGTGACGCACGCCGCCGCGGACGCGGCGGCTGCTGTGGCCTGCGGGACGAATGCCGAAAGCATCCGGTCCGCCAGCCTTCCGATCCTGGTCATGAGATCTCCTTCTAGTCGCGAGTGGCAAGACGCCACCAAAACCATCCCGCCTCAACCAATGCCGCTGGTCGATCTCGGACCATCTCGGACGGGCCCGTGACCGTGGGGCCGTCCAATTGCAACGGGGGAGAACGAAATGCGTTTGCCTGATCCTGAGCAGGTGGGCAGCCTGGACGAACTGGTCGCCGCACTCCGGCTGCTCAAAGCGTGGTCGCACGACATGTCGTACGCGGCGATCACCCGTGTCGTGAACGATCGCTGGCAGCGGGCAGGCAGGCCCCACAGCGAGTTGACGAGGAAAAGCACGGTCGCCGGCTACTTTGCGTTCGGGCGTAGCCGGCTGGATGAGGAACTGCTGGTCGCGATCGTCCTAGCGCTGCGCACCGATTATGAGTACGCCGAACGGTGGCGCCACACTCTGCGCGCGATCCGTGGCGACGCGACGGCCGCAGCGTTCGTCGACGCCCGGTGCGACCTGCCCACCGCCCCGGAGGGGTTCGTCGGGCGTCACGCCGAACTGCGACATCTTGACGACTTGGCCGGCGCTGGCGGCACGGTGCTGATCCATGGCATGCCGGGTGTCGGCAAGACCTGGTTGGCCACGCATGCGGCGCACCGCCTTGTGGGCAGCAGGTCCGACGGACTCGTCCAGTTGGTCGCCGACCTGCGAGGGTTTGACGTGAAAGCGCCTCCGGCCTGCCTTTCGGCCGTACTGGGTGGGTTCCTGCGACATCTCGGCCTGCGGCACGACCAGATCCCGCGTGACCTTGCCGCCCGGGTCGAGGCGTACCGGGCGCTGGTCCGCGACATCCCCGCCTTGGTCATTCTTGACAACGCCGCCGACGAGGAGACCGTCGCAGCGCTGGTACCGGACAGCCCGTACCACATCGTCATCATCACAAGCCGGCTACGGCTGACCGGCCTACGGGACGCCGCTCAGCTTCACCTGACTGCGCTCGATTCCGCCGAGTCTCTCGACCTGCTCCGCTGTGCCGCGGGCGCCGCGCGGGTCGACGCCGACATCACCGCCGCGTGGCGGATCGCCGCTCAGGTCGGGCAGCATCCGCTGGCGTTGTCGATCGTCGGTGGGCACCTGCGGCAGCACCCGGACTGGTCGGCGGCCGACTGCGCCCGGCCGGTCGCGCTGGCGCTGGCGGGCGGCATCCGATCGGCCCTTTCGGTGTCCTGCCGCAGCCTGCCGACCGAGACGCGGCGCGTGCTGCGCCTGCTGGCCCTGCACCCGGCCAACGACATCGGCTGCCATGCGGTCGCTGCCCTCGCGGATACGGACGTCGAGACCACCCGCCGGCACCTGCGCGCCCTGGTGGACGCGCACCTGGTGCGGCAGCCAAGCGTCGGCCGGCACTCCCTTCACGAGTTGGTGCGGGGCTACGCCGTGGAACTTCTCGCCCTGGAGGAACGCGGCAGCCAGGTCCGTGCGGCGACGAACAGGTTGTTCGACTACTACCGCCGGGCCGCCGCCGTGGCGGTCTCCCGTCTTGGTGGCGGCGGCGAGAAAGGCCACCCGTCACGGCGCGGGGTGGCCCTGCGCCCGGTACCGGACGCCGGGGCCGGCGCGTGGCGCTGGATGGCGGATGAGCATGCCAACCTGCTGCTCATGACGGCCCATGCCGCCGACTGCGGCCGACTGGGACTCGCCCGTGACCTGGCCACAGCTCTTTGGCAGTACCAATGCGCGATTGGTGCCGTACGCACGGTGTCCGAGATCGTCCAAGGTAGCTCACCGCACCGTTAGCCAGGGCCACAGTGTGCGAACGAGTGTCCACGCAAAGCTGATGCCCCAAGGAGAAGGCATGAACGTTCTGACATCCGCAGTTGTCCTGGTCGGCGCGCTGTGCGTGCTCAACCTGCTGTTGACGTTCGGAGTGATCCGGCGGCTGCGACAAGGCATCGGGTCACTGCCGGAGCCGGGCGGTGCCATGCCAGGCCCCCCGATGGCCCCGGTCGGTACCACCGTCCTGGGCGCCGACGCCGGATGGGACGGCGAGACGCTGGTCGGCTTCTTCACTCCCGGCTGCGGCCCGTGTGAGCAGCAGCTTCCCGCGTTCATCGAGCACGCCCGCACGCGGGAGCGGGTGCTGGCCGTTGTCTTCGATCCGGCCAACAACTCCGCAGAGCTGGTTCGCGAGTTGGGCGAGGTCGCCCGGGTGGTCGTCGAGGACACCCCCGACGGCGCCCTGCAGACCGCCTTCCAGGTCAAGGGATACCCCGGCTACTGCGTCCTGCGCGACGGCATCATTGTCTTGGTCGCGGGCCGCGCTGCTGACCTCAATGACCGGGCGGCCCGGATTCCAGCATGATCAGGACCTTCAGGTACGTGGTCGCCCTGGTCTGGCAGGCGGCCCCGCTGGCGGCCTGCTCGTACCTCGTCCTGGCGCTGGTGGCCGGGCTCACTCCGGTGGTGATCGCGTGGCTGACGAAGCTGGCCATCGACGAGCTGGTCTCCGGCGCGTCGTTGCGCATGCTGCTCGGCCTTGCGGCTGCGCTCGTCGTGACCGGCGTAACCGCCGCGCTGATCCCGCACTGGAACGACTACCTGCGGGTGAGCCTCGGACGTACGGTCGGTGCGCACAGTCTCGCCCGGCTCTTCACGGCAGTGGGTCGCTTCGCCGGACTAGCCCGGTTCGAGAATCCGGCGTTCCAGGACCGGCTGCGGCTGGCGCAACAGGCCACGGGGATGTCCTCCCAACTGGTCGATGACACCCAGCAGGCGGTGCGGAGCCTGCTCATCGTCGCTGGCTTCGTCGGTTCGCTCGTCTTCCTCAGCCCGGTAATGATCGTCATCGTGCTGCTCGCCGCGGTACCGACGCTCGTCGCCGAAGTGGCCCTGGCCCGTCAGCGCGCCGACCTGATGTGGCGGGTCGGCCCGGCCGAGCGGCGCGAGACCTTCTACGCGCAACTGCTCGGCGGCGTCCAGGCGGCAAAGGAGATCCGGCTGTTCGGGTTCGGCAGTTGGCTACGCGACCGCATGCTCGCCGAGCGCCGGTCCGTCGACCAGGCGAAACGGGTCCTCGATCGGCGGGATGCCCGCACCCAGAGTGTCCTGTCCGGCACGGCGGCGCTTGTCGCCGGCGGCGGCCTGGTCTGGGCCTTACTGGCGGCCCGCTCCGGCGGCCTCACCGTCGGCGACCTGTCGATGTTCGTTGCAGCGGTGGCCGGTGTCCAGTCCGGACTGTCCGGGACGGTCAGCCAGTACGCCAGCATTCACCACCAGTTGCTCCTCTTCTCCCACTACCTCGAAGTGGTCACCGCGCCACCCGATCTCCCCGAACCGGCGGGCGCTCGGAACGTGCCCGGGTTACGCGAAGGCATCGAACTGCGTGACGTGTGGTTCCGGTACAGCGACGACCATCCCTGGGTCTTACGCGGTGTCAACCTCCGCATCCCGCATGGGAAGGCGGTGGCGCTGGTCGGACTGAACGGCGCGGGAAAGAGCACGCTGGTAAAGCTGCTGTGCCGGTTCTACGATCCGACCGCCGGAGCCATCTACTGGGACGGCGTCGACATCAGGGACTTCCGCCCCGCCGATCTGCGGGCCCGGCTCGGCGCCGTGTTCCAGGACTATGTCAACTACGACCTGACCGCACGCGAGAACATCGCGGTCGGCGATCTGTCTGCCCTCGCCGACGAGGAGCGCCTGGTCGGTGCGGCTCGGCTCGCCGGTATCCACGACGTGCTGGAGGGCCTGCCGCGCGGGTACGACACGCTGCTGACCCGGATGTTCTTCAGCCAGGCGGACAAGGCGGATCCGGAGACCGGCGTACTGCTGTCCGGTGGACAGTGGCAGCGGCTCGCCCTTGCCCGGGCGTTCCTCCGAGACCGGCGGGACCTGATGATCCTGGATGAGCCCAGCGCTGGGCTTGACGCGGAGGCCGAGTACGAACTGCACGGCCGTATCAGGCAACACCGGGGCGACCGCACCAGCCTGCTCATCTCGCACCGGCTCGCAGCCGTCCGTGATGCTGATCTGATCGTGGTGCTGGCCGAGGGCGTGATTGCGGAACTAGGCGACCACACGGCGCTGATCGGACGCGGCGAGCTCTATGCGCGCCTGTTCACCTTGCAAGCGTCGGGGTACCGAGAGGAGGCGCCAGCGTGATTCTGGCATTCCTCGGCGCGGCCGTTTTGGCCGGCGGACTCGGCTGGCTGCGGCTGAGCTGGCTCGTGGTCACCGTCACCGGACCGAGCATGCAGCCGACGATGCACCCTGGCGACCGCATTCTGGTCCGGCGCACCTCCGCGAGCCGGATCAGGGCCGGACAGATCGTGGTGTTCGATGCCGATCCCGGACTGATCATCAAGCGTGTGGCGGCGGTACCCGGCGACCGCGTACCGCCCGGTCTGCCCCTCGACGTCGAGGAACGGGTACCGCCGGGACGCCTGCTACTGCTCGGCGACAACTGCGGCAGGAGTATCGACTCGCGGCAGCACGGCTACTACGACGGCGCATGCCTGGTCGGCGTGGCCGTCCGGTCGCTGGCCAGGAGGCGGACATGACATACCTGGCCGTCGGTTGCCGGGTCCTGATCGGCGTAGTGTTCGCCGTCGCGGTGGCCGGCAAGCTACGGGGACCAAACGCGTTCGCCGACTTTGTGCGGTCGATACGGGGAATGGGCGTACTGCCACCAGCTCTGGCCCGTCCGGCGGCTACCGCCGTGGTGGTCGCCGAACTCACAATCGTGCTCGCCATAGCCGCGCCGGCCCGGACGGCGGGTGTACTTGGGTTCGGGTTGGCCGCAGCCCTGCTGGCCGCGTTCACCACCGGCATCGCGACAATGCTGGCCCGAGGCAACCGCAAACCGTGCCGGTGCTTCGGTCGCTCCGAGACGCCGTTGGGCGCTCGTCACGTCGGCCGCAACATCGCGCTGGTCGCCGTGGCCCTCGTCGGGCTTCTCGCCTCGCTGTCTGGCACGCCTGTCGAGCCGGGACTTGCCGTGACGGTTGGGGTGACCGCCGCCGTGGTCGGCGGTCTGGTCGTCATGCTGGATGACATCATCACGTTGCTGTGAGCCATTCGGCGGACGTTCTTTCCAGACCGACACGTTGCCGGATGTTTCCCGCGTGCCTCGGCCGGAGTGGCCTGTGGCCGGCCCGCTCATCCGGCGCAGAAGAGGCTCCGGCCGATCATCCTTGGGCCGCTCTCAGCCGCCCGGGGTTGTGACAACCCGCAGAATCCGCCAACTACACATCACTTCGGTTCACCGAACGCGTACTGGACAACGGCCTCCTGCTCGCGGTCGGCTTCGTCGGTGACTCGTATGACTGTGAGACTGGTAGGGTCTTCCGCGTCATCGGGAAACCTCACCTTCGCTGGCGTCAATGGCGGTCGTGCTGATCGCGGCACGGTTGCCGGCGAGGTGCTCCGACTGCATTGAGTTCTCAATGTCGGGTCATTCTTCGCCGAGGGCATCCCTGACCGATTCCTTCCCGCTGAATATGACTCGTCGGGCGGTGGGCTTTGGTGAGGTGCCTCGATAGACTCGGCCGATTGGATCACCCAGGCCGGCGCCGCCTGCGCGATCGCAACTGCGGGAGCTTGCCTCGCCGCCAACTGCAGCCGGCGTGGGTGCGGGAGTGGACGATGAGGTCGACGAAGAACTGGTTGGTGCCGGTGGTGTGGTGCAGGTGGGGGCTGGCGGCGGTGGCGTCCTGGCGGTCTCGTACGGCTTTGGCGGTGGGTGGTCGCTCGCCGCGTGGGTTGTCGCCGATGCTGAACACCAGTAGGTCGACACCTGCCGGCGTGGTCGTCTCGTAGAAGGCGCAAGCGGCGGGCTGTGTGGCTGCGGCCGGTGTCACCGCGACGATGTGTCGCAGCCAGCCGAGGCCGGCTCGGCGGGCTGCCGGGACGACGAGTCGGACGTGCGCGGTGTAGTCGGTGGCGGCGTCACCGGGTATGACGGCGACGATGGTGTAGCCGTTGTGGGCCAGCAGCAGCCGGCAGGCGGCGAACAGGTCGGTCAGTTCCGCGGTGGCGGTCTTTGCGGGTGGGAGCTGGCGGTGCTGCGGCGGCCAGCGCAGGACGAGGAGTCGGACGGTGCCTGCGACGTGGTCGAGGTCGGCGAGGTCGGCGGGCGAGTTGACGGCGACGTAGGTGCAGCCGGCGGCGCCGGCCGCTCCGGCGAGGGCGGGCTCGTGGCCGAGGCTGACGATCGCGTCGCCGGGGCCGCTGGTGTAGTACGCGACGACCGGCCGCGCGGTTTCGGCGGTGATCGTGTCGGTGTGGTGGGCGCCGCGGTTGTGAAGATCGGTGACGTGCCAGATGGTGACCGGCACGGGCGGGTCACCAGGCAGGGCGTCGGCGGTGCCGGCTGTGGGCTTGGCCGAGATCTGGGGCGGTGTGGGCGGCTCGGCGGGTCCGGTGGCCGGCCGGGGGTCGGCGGGGTGCGGTGGCTGCGTCGTGGGCGGGTGTGGTTCCCGTCCCGGGTAGGTGTCCTTCATGTCTACCCATGGCCCAACTGGCGACCGCAATGTGGCGGCCGTGGTCGGGCGGTTACCCAACTGGTGCTGACGTCTTGTATCGACGCTCCCGACCGGTGTCAGCCGCCGGTGGCGCGGGAGGCCAACTGTCCGGTTGAGGCGCACCAACGGGCGGGTTCACCGGGGTAGGTCGATCTGTGCCGTCACTCCGGTTGGTGGTTGGCGAGCGCAGGCTGCTGTGGCGGTGGCCGCGCGGGGCCGGGCTGACGCTGGTGGGGCAACGCGTTGGGGTGACGTGCGCGGATGAAGGCCGTCAATGCGTGGGCCCGCAGGGGTGCCACGTATCCGCCCAGTCCGGGAGATCGCTGATGTCTGAGCCTACCGTTGACCTACACCGCCGAACGACTCACGAACAAATCGGGCACCCAGGCCAGAACCTGCCGCCGCCGGTCAGGGTCGCGCTGTGGCCCGCGGCCCCCCCACGATCTCGTTACGATCTTTTGCCCTAGCGGTGGGCTGAGGACCGACTCGGGTCGCCGTTCTTTCAGAACCTGACCCCGGCGAGTTCATGTTTGAACGGTGTGGCAAGGGGGATCCGCCCCGCAACGACGGGGGGCATCATGTTGAGCAGAGTTGTCGAGCAGCCCGCGCCACCCTTTCGCGGACAGTCCCAGTCGAGGCCGGGACTGGACGCCAGGATGGATCCTCGCCCACGCAACCAGGCGACCGCGCTGCCCGGCTCCGGGAAGCTCAATGACTGCACCGCGCTGATCACCGGCGGAGACAGTGGTATCGGCGCCGCCGTCGCGGTCCTCTTCGCACGAGAAGGGGCAGACGTGGCCATCGTCTGCCTGCCCGCCGAGCAAGAAGACGCCGACCACGTTCGTGCACTGGTTCAGCAAGAGGGGCGACGTTGCCTGGTATTCACCGGAGACGTGAAGGACTCCTCGTTCTGCGACGACGCGGTGGAGCGCACCGTGGCGGAGTTCGGCCGGCTGGACATCCTCGTGAACAACGCCGCCATCATGTTCCAGCACTCGTCGCTGGCGGACGTCTCGGACGACGCTCTCGACGAACTGTTCCGCACAAATGTGTCGGGCTACTTCTACATGGCCCGCGCGGCACTGGGACACCTGCCGGCGGGTGGGTGCATCATCAACTGCGGCTCGGTCGCCGGTTTCGAGGGAAACCCGTCGCTCATCGGATACGCGGAAACCAACGGAGCGATCCACACCTTCACCAAGTCGCTGGCAACGGAACTGATCGCACGGGGCATCCGGGTGAACTGTGTGGCGCCCGGACCGGTATGGACGCCGTTGAACGCCTCCAGCCGTACTCCAGAGCAGATGGCCGGGTACGGTGACCAGATCGACGGCGTACCGCTGGGCCGGCCCGCACAGCCCGAGGAGATCGCCCCCGCCTTCCTCTTCTTCGCCAGCAACGCGGACAGCAGCTACGTCACCGGCGAGACCCTGGCCCTGTTCGGCGGCCGAGTCCTCGCCCGCTGAACATGTGGAGGCGGCGTCACCGGTTCGCATCGAGATGGTTGACGTTGCAGATCCCCGATCTGTCGGCCCGCGACGAAGCGTCCGCCTCGCGATTCACCCGTATCTGACGGTTTCACGTTCGCCATGGCGGCAGCGCGGCCTACAGCCGTCGATCCCGGCTGGGTAGGGAGTGCGCCTCGTGCTTGCCCCGCCCCCTCCCTTGAAGCTCATCACAGATGGTGATGAGCTGGCCCTGGCTTGCCATCCTTTTGCGTGATGGTCGATGTGGGCGACATGGTGCGGGCCTGGGTCCCGGACGACTTCTGGCAAGAAGCTCAGCCGTTGATCCCGGTCCCGCCGCCATGGCCGCAGGACGGTGGGAAGCGGCGGGCTGATGACCGGGCGGTCCTGGCCACGATCGTCTACCTGGTCCAGTCCGGCTGCTCCTGGCCCAAACTGCCGGCGGTCCTCTTCGGCGTCAGCCGTTCACCGTGACCGCCGGTTCACCGAATGGACCAAGGACGGGCTGTGGATACGGCTGCACCAGCGGTTCCCGCACCGCCTGAGCATCGTCAGCGAGATCGACTGGTCCAGGATGGTCGTCGACTCGATCAGCGTCCGCGCGCAAAGAGGGCGACGAAACAGCACCAAACCCGGTCGACTGCGGCAAGCCAGGCTCGAAGATCCACGTCTGCGTGAACGCAAGGGCGTCCCGCTGACCGTACTGATCTCGGCGGCGAACGTCCCCGACGCCCACCTGCTCCCCCACCACCACTGGATTCCATCACCCCGATCCACGGCCGACGAATCCGCCCTCGACAGCGGCCGACAAGCCGCACGCGGACGAGGCCTACGTGCGGAAGAAGGCGTGGGCCTGCCGGACTCGGTCGGCCATCGTGGCGGGGCACCTCGCTGTGTCAAGGCGTCGGCAGCAGAGACGTCGCCGTTGGCTTCACAGACCCGCCGCTGGAGTTCCACCACCCGGCGAGCACACCGGACAATACCGGACCAGCACGGATGAATCAGTCATCGACCGTTCGGGCTGGTCGGCGATCAGCTACTAGGACCTGACCGCGACGATCCTTGCCGAGGCCGGCAATCCCGGTCCACAAACCGTCACTTTACCGCCGTATAACGATCTGACCTGCGGAGAAACCGCTACGCGATCTTGAGAAGAGATGAACGGACAGATAAGTTCTGTCGCATGTGACCCGGGCCACCGCAAAACGGCCCCGGGTCCAGCCCCGACCCAGGAGGACCCTTTGACTACACCGGACGGTCACGTCACCCCCTCTTCCCGCTCCCCCCTGAACCGCCGCCGGATGCTGGCCGTGGCGCTCGGCGGTGCCGCCACCGTCGCCCTGCCGGTCCCCGCCTGGGCCGCGGACGACCTGCGCCCGGGTGCTCTCCGGATGCCCCAGCTCACCCTGGACGACAAGAAGATCGTCCGGCAGGCCTCGGCGAAGCGGGCCCTCAACGACCTCTTCACCCTCACCGAGAAGATCGGCCCCCGCATCGGTGGCACGGCATCGGAGCGGCGGGCCGCCGACTTCATCGCCCGCACCCTCGACCGGATGGGCTACGACACGACGTTGCAGCCGTTCCCGGTGGCGGACAAGTTCCTCGCCGACCTCAGCTCGCCGACCCGCCTGCCCTGGGACCTCTGCTGGCAGGCCGGGGCCTCCGCGCACGGTGCGCTGGACACCAAGGTTCGCGGCCAGGTGATCGACGTCGGCGCCGGCGCACCGGAGAACTACCCGGCGAACTCGACCGGCCGGATCGTCCTCGTCGACTACGTCGCCGCCCAGCGTGAGCAACTCGTCGCCACCGCCCTGGCGAAGGGCGCGGCGGCCGTGATCTTCCTCCCGGCCGACGCGGTGGCACCCCGGATGGCCTCGGCCTTCTCCCCCACCCTGCCCGGCTCGGCCAGCAACCCGGTACCGATCCCGGTCGTCGGCGTCGCGCAGGCGCAGAAGCACCGGCTGCGTGAACTGGCCGCCGCGCAGCGGCTCGTCCTGGTCATCAAGACCACGGCGCACCGCAACCTGATCTCGAACAACGTGATCGGCGAGCGGGTCGGTTCCCTCGGCGCGGACGGCCCCATCGTCATGGTCTGCGCCCACTACGACACCGTCATCGGCGCCCCCGGGGCCAACGACGACGGCTCCGGCACGGTGCTCGCCCTGGAGCTGGCCCGGGTGCTGAAGAACACACCACTGGAGGCGACCATCCGGTTCGCCCTGTGGGGCTCCGAGGAGCAGGGCCTGATCGGCTCCCGGTACTACGTCCGGCAGCTTCCGCAGGCTGAGCGGGACCGCTTCCTCGCGGTCTACAACAACGACATGGTCGCCACGAGTTGGGACCCGGCCACGAAGTACTGGCTGCTGTCCTTCACCGGCGAGGCGAACCGGGCCACCAACGAGGTCGCGGCGGCGGCCACCCGACTCGGGTACGAGCCGCGGATCTCCCCGGTCACGCAGCGTGGTTCCAGCGACCACCAGTCGTTCCAGGAGGTCGGCATCGCCAGCGCCAACTTCTCCTGGCGGGGCGAGGAGTCCCCGGCGCTGCTGGAGCCGCCGTACCACAGCCCGGAGGACACCATCGAGAAGAACATCAGCCTGGAGCGTCTCCAGGTGTCGCTGGAGCTGATCGGCGCCGCCACCTTCGCGACGGCCCGGGGCTGACCTCCGGTCGGGTGGCCGGTGAGCCCGCCCGGCACGGAAGCACCGGTACCGGGGTGGGACGGCGTGCCGTCCCACCCCGCGGCCTGTGGATCTAGCGGAATCTCTCTGTGTCAAGGCGTTGGCAGTAGCCCCGGACCTGCTGCCGACACCGACACGCAGGCACTGGCCCTGGCGGTGGTCGGGGTGCTGCACCACGTCGCGCCGACCGGTGCGAGCGGCCCGGCGGCCGACACCCGGATCCGCCGCGCGATGGCCGCCCTCACCGCCGGCTTCCCGGCCGTCACCACGACCTGATCACAGACCCCGCCGGGACGAGTGTCGCCAGCCCGCCGGCCGGTGTGTCCTAGATCGACGTGGTTGCCGCCTCGCGGGCCGTCCGGCTGCCTCGAGCGCCTCGCGTCAGCCTGTCGCCTCGGTCAGGTCACGCAGCAACTCGGAGGCCGAGACCGGATCGAGTTCCCCGAACGTAACGTCATGCGGGTCACGCCACTCGTCACCGCCGGCGCGACAGATCCACACGTCCTCGAACGTCTGCTCCGGATGATGGTCCGGAGCCCCCATCATGATGCCCGGGACGAGCGCGACGACGATCCGACCGCCGTCGGGCAGGTCGCACTCCATCCGATGCTGGCGGCCGCCGTCCTCGCCGCTGCGCCGCCAACCCCGCCGTTCCAGCGCGAGCAGCCTGACCGTCGACGCCTTGACACCGTCGAACCGGGCCAGCCGGACCGCCGACCGTTCATCGACGGTCAACCCATGAACCTCACGTCCGAGCTGCGGAAACGGCTGCAGCAGCTGATAGTCGTCGAACAGGTCGGCCCAGGTGGACACGTCGGCGCCGAGCTGCACGGGGTGGGCGACGCCGACACACGCATCGTCGGCGACCGTGATCGTCTCGTCGTCGAGATCGGCGAACGTACGGTCCTCGGCGACCCGCAACGCACCGACAACCTCGCCCGACGGTTTGAACAGCGCCCAGACCAGCCTCGGCACCACCCGGCCGAGCACCGGATGGTCCACCAGCAGTTGCCGGAACTCGGCACCGGTCCAGCGCCGCTGGCGCACCATCGCCTTCTCCAGGCGGTGCACCTGTCTGGTGAACGCGCGCAGCCCCTGGCGCAGCGCGGCGAACCGGTCCAGCGCTGCGGCGGCCAGCTGCGGGTCGTCGGCCGCGGCGGGCTTCGGCAGCCCCTTACGGTGGCTGCCGTCCCCATCGGTGATCAGCGGCCTGAGCTGCTCGTCGAGGCGCACGACGAACCGGCGGGGACCGTAGTCGAGCACGAGGGTGCCGTCCGGGCCGAGGCCGAGATCGGGCACGAGCCGGTCCGCGAGCTGCTCAGCCGACAGGCCGCGCTGCTGGGCCGCCTCCTGCAGGTTCGCCGTCGCCCGGGCGCGGACCGCCTTCGCCTTCACCGTGGTGGCGATGCTGTGCAACTGCAGCAGCGCCGCCTCGGTGCCGAGCCGGGCGAGTGCGTCCAGGCCGGCCGCGGTGCGCTGGTGGGCGCCCTCGTGGGGCCATCGCCGCACCACGGCGCCGAGACGTCCGGCGGTGGTGTCGTCGCCGAGCAGGGCCTGCGCGTTCAGCGTCCACCCGTGCGCGGGCGCTGCGTCGGCCCGCAGCCAGCGCTCCAGCAGTTCCCACGCGAACGCGGCGAGGCTGTCCGGGGTGCACGCGCCAACGACCACGGGCAGCCCCGCGTACGGCTCGTCCGGCTTGGAGATCGCGAGCATCGTGACGACGTGCCCGGCCGCGTCGGGGGACAGCACGCCGGTGCCGTCACGCAGCCGGACGGGAGGCATCGTGGCCACGTCGACCCAGTCGGGCAGTCGCGGGATCCGCGCCGGGAACCCGTCGAGCGGGTCGGCGTCGAGCAGGTCGGTGATCGCGGCGGCGGCCGGCGGGCCGTAGGACGCGGCGGCGGCCAGCACGGTGTCCCGGTGCCCGGCCCCGGCGATCGCGACGAACGCCCGCTCGGCCTGCCGGCGGGCAACTCCCGGCTTCGACAGGGCCACCGGGACGAGGGCCCGCGCGGCCGCCGCCGGGTGGCGGCGCAGCCACGCGAGGGCGAGTTTGTGTACGGTCTTCAGCCGGGCCAGCCAGTCGGCCATCAGCAGCGCGATGTCCGGGCTGGTGAACCGCGCCAGCTGCGGGCCGGCCTCGGCCGGGCTGCGCCGGGCGATGTCGAGCACCAGCGGGTAGGCGTCCACACCGAACCGGGTCGTCAGGCGGGGCAGCCACCAGGCAAGCCCCCACAGCTCGCGCGGGCGCCAGACCGCCAACAGCTGTACGGCGATCTGCGGCGCTTCGGTCTCCAGCACGTGCCGGGCCTGCCAGTCCTCGGCGGTCCCGGACCGGATCTGCGCCTTGACCAGGGCCGGGTTGACATCGTGGCGCAGGTCGACCGGATCGATTCGAACCCGGTCGGCGAGGTCCGGATGGAACTCGGGCTCGTCGGCGCAGCGCAATCCGGTCAGGACCACCGGTCGGGGCGTCTTGCGCCGCACCGTCCACGGGGGCGTGACCAGAAGTACGGGCAGGGACTGCGCGGGTGCCGTCGGTTCGGTCGGCACTGCCCTGGCGGCGTGGATCCGGGCGGATGCCGCGGCGGGCAGGCCGGGCGGCAACTCGTCGGCGAGGCCGGGATGCCGCAGCAGGTGTCGGCGCAGCAGATCGTCGGTCTTCGGGGCCGTGGCGAGCAGCCGCAGCGCCCGGTGCGGGAACCGGTCGGCGGCCGCCACGACGGCAGCGGCCACATGCCTGTCGTTCAGCCTGTTCAACAGCAGCTGGAACGGGTGGTCACCGGGCAGGGCCGCGACCACTGACAGCAGCACCCAGCGGGTGGCGGCGTCGGCGTAGAAGTCGTCCAGCCAGTGCACGAACAGGTCCGCGCCGGCGGCACCGAGCCCTTCCGCGACCGTGTGGAGCATCCGCGACGAGAACAGCGCGGCCCGGACCGACACCGCGAGGGCATCCTCGATCAGGTGTACCTGGGCGACCGTGGTGGCCGAGGCGAGCAACAACAGCGCCGAGGAGTCCTCGATCCCGACCAGGGCACGGACGTCCGCGTCGACCCAGTCCTCCCGGCCCGGGACGAGGAACGAGGTGACGATCCGCTGCCGCAGCGACCCGTCGCGATACCCCGACAGCGCCGCGACCGCCGCCGTGTACTCGTCGGTGGACTCCCACGCCAGCGCTGCCCGTACCCGGCCGAGGACCTGCTCGTGGCCACGTGCGAGCCAGTGACTCCCGACCACCTCGCCACCCTCGCGGTCCCGGTGGACCGGTCCCGAACGCGACCAACCGCCGTAGCCCAGCCCGGCCAGCTCCGCCGCCGCCCGCACGGCGAACATCAGTCCGTGCCGGCCGATCCAGGCGTCGGCGATCGGCTGGTAGTCGGGGTCGCGCCGGTCGGCGAACGCGATCAGCGCCGTCGCGACCGCCGCGGCACCCAACGGCGTCTGCTCGCCGGTCTCGTCGAACCATGCCAGCCCGGCCGACGCCACCTCGGCGGGGGTGTGGTGGTGCCGCAGAGCGTCACGCACCGACGGGCGCTGCGCGACGAGCCTGCGAAGCGCGTTCTGCCAGTCCGGATCCGGCTCGTAGCCGACCGGCGCGCCGCCGCGACGCGGATGGATGCTGCGGTACCACGCCCGCGGTATCACCAGCTGGTCCTCGTCGGTCATCCCCGTACGCCTCCCTGTGCGACCGGGCGACACGGTAGCGACGACCACCGACAGAACCGGGCCTGCTTCCCGGCCACCTGGGACCTGGTGGCGGCGTCCCGGCCGGCACCCCTGCCCGCACCATCCAGGACACCGCCTCGGTGCTTTCGGCGTCAGCCGGCAACGCCGTCGCCGCCGGGGTCAGCGTCGTGCCCACCGCCGGTATGCCGCGATCCACTGGCTGCCGGTCGGAGCGGGGTCCGGCAGCGGCAGGTCCAGGATGCCGATCGCCTGGCGTATCCCGGCTCGCTTGCACACGGCGACGATCCGGCCGTCGTCGGTCAGGTCGATCCGGTCGACCGAGACCGCGACACCCAGCACCTCGGTGGTGAAGGGCAGCGCCAGGTGCTCCTCAAGCATGGTGTACAGGCCGGTGAGCTGGTCATCGTTGTCGTACGCATCCACGGTCGCGAGCTCTATCAGAGCATCGAGTTCGGTGCCGCTCCACCGCGGTCCCCGGGGCGGCACCTATACCTCGGTGGGGCGGGCGGTTCGACTCGTCCCGGACAGGTCGAGGTCAGGAAGGTCGGCCAGGAAACGGTCCGCGTCTGCGACGTCGACCAAAGAGTTGTCGGCGAGCCATTCGACGGCCCGGCGGATGGCTCGCCGGCCCGAGAAGCCGTGCCACAGCTGGAGCAGGTGCGGGTACTCGTCGTGGAGTTCGTCCTTGAATCGGCGGAACGCCCCCCGGCCCTGGATCGCACGGGCCAACCTGTCCCCGGCCCGCTCGTCGGCGATCCCGTCGGTGAAGTCCGCCATGTCCCGATACCACACGCGCGACGGCAGCGGATCGATCCGGACCAGGTCGCAGTCGTCGAGGTCCGGATCCGGGTCGAGGTCCGAAGACCCGAACGTGATCTCGCCGGTCACGGGGTCGATGAGCCAGAACTGCTCATAGCCGTCCTGGCTCTGCAGCGCCGTGACGAGCTCGTCGAGGTCGAGGTCCGCAATCTTCAGCACGGGCGGTCTCCTGTTCAATCTGTCTCGGGCGTCGTCGGGGACGGGTGAGCGTCGTGCCAGGCCTGGATCACCTCCGGGCGCAACCGACCGCGGTCGGGCACGTTGATGCCGTTGAGCCGCGCCCAGGCACGAATCTGCCTGGTCGACGGCTGCGACCCGACCGGCGCGGCAGTGGTGGCAGGTGTGGGCCCGTTCCCTGCCCGCACGGCGGGCGCCTCGCCGACGGCCCAGACGTGGGCGGCGGCAAGGAAGCGGTACGTCCACTCCTCGGCGAGCTTGCGGGTCTCGCAGAAGACGATGGGCACGTTGGGCCAGGCCACCTGCACCTCGGCCAGGCCGTCGGCCACCACCGCCGGCCGCACCCGCGTCAACGCGTACACCCGCGAGTAGCGATCCTCGACCACCAGCGCGGCCCGGGGCAGCGCGGCCAGGTCCGCGAGCGCGAACTTCAACTTCCCGGACGTCAACGAGGCGACCAGATCAGCCAGGCTCTTGCGCTCCACCGCGGCCACCAGTCGGCCCTGGTGTTCCAGGCCGTAGTCGCCGCAGCGCAGTGCCCGCCGGGTGACCGTGACGGGTTTGTCGGCGAACGTGTAGGCGTACCGCTCGTGCGAGTCGACGACCACCGGCAGATCGGCCAGCCCGGCGGCGCGGGCGGTGGGCGTGTTCACCTGTGGCCTGGCCTGCTTGCGGGTGCGCGGAGACTGCCAGAACACCACCTCGCGGCCTCGCGCGGTCGTGTAGACGATCTGTGACCGGTTCTCCCGGCCGCGGTCGAGGACCAGGTCGATCGCCGCACCCCGGCGCACGCACGACCGCACGGGCACCCGCTCGACGATCTCCGGGGTGTCGGGCCACTCGTCGGCCCAGACCGGGTGCAGGTACACCGCCGTTGTCCGCGGCCACGTGTCGCGCGCCCGGAAGACCAGTCCGTCGCCCAACGGCACCTTCAGCAGGTACGGCAGGGTCGATGCCTCGTCCGGGTTCCTGGCGATCAGCAACTCCACGCGTCCAGTGTTGCTCAGCCGACCCGCGGGTTCCCCGCCGACTGGGTGACGGGATCATGCGGCGCCGATCGCCGGAGCTGTGAAGAGGCGACCACCCGCCCTCGCGCGCGGCATGTCATGGGTCGGGCATAGGCTCCTCCTGCGGAGGGCAGCCTGTGTCATCGATCGACGAGTTGGTGCGGCGCAGTGTGACGCTGAAGCGTGAACTGCTCGACTATGCGCGCAAGCCGCGCTTCGACCGCGCGTTCCGGCAGGAGATCAGAGCCCGGTTCGGACGGGTCGTCGTCGTGGAGGACGAGGGCGAACTGTCGAACTTCTTCGACTGGTTCGTCCAGCAGCACCGCCTGCACGACGGGCGCACCGTCATCGACCTGTTCGTCGAAGCCCATCCCGCACTCCCCGAGGCCGAACGCGAGTTCCTCCTTGGCTGGCGTGACGTACGTGAGGGCGTCTTCGAGGTGACCGGGCGCGACGGCCCTGTCCTGCACACCGTGAATCTCGTCGACGACCTGCCCTACCGCATCCGCGCCAACACCGATGAGCCGATCTTCGACAAAATGCCGCCAGGCTCGTTCATCGGCAGCCGCATCGTGCCCGTGCACGACGACTGGCTGCTCAGCGGCGCTACCGCCCGCTACTCCGCCCAGGACCGGGCCAGCGCCTACGGTGCGGCGATCCGGCTCGCGACCGAGCAGCCCGCACTCGTCTTTTACAACCCGCAGCGCCTGGCCCGCGCGTGGGAGCTGCAACGCGCCCAACACGCCGCGTTCGTCGCGCACTTCGGCAGCGACGAGGTCACCCTCGGCGTGGACGAGGTCGACAAGGCCATACGCGGGTACTGGGACGCCTACTCCGGCGAACCCGGCACCGCCCCGCCGACCGACCTGGACTGGCTCGACTACTCGGCCGAGACCGTCGGCGTGATCTACGACCCGCAGACCGGCCTCGGCATGTACGCCGACTACGCCCTCGCCGAGCAGGCCTTCGCTGACCCCGATCTCATGCGCCGCCGCCGGTACAAGGAGATCGTCCGGGCGTACCTGCACGATGACACCGTCGACCCGGTCCCGCTGCAGCGGCTCGCTGCCCGCTACCCCGACAACGCCGATCGTGTCCTGCGGGCTGCCACCGGCAAACCCGCCACGACCTGGCACGAACACGGCGAACAACTGCTACGCGGACAGAAGTCCGACTGGTACGCCAGCAGCCATCTGCCCCGGCTCACCGTCCTCAGCGACCGCCTCGCCGCGCATGTGCGAGTCGGACTGCACGAATAGCGCCGACCGGACGGCGGCGAGCCGTATGAACCAGCCGCCACACGAAACGAAGGACTTGTCACCCTCGCGGCCGCTGGCCGCCACCCGGGTCAGCGCGGGCGGGGCAGCCGGCGGGCTCTCTCCCGGCGGTCCGGGGTCGCCGGGTCGGCGACGGTGCCGGCGCTCTGCGACCGCGACCCGACCCGCACACCGGTGTCGAGGGCCGCGGCGACCCGGGACAGTGCCCTGTCGTCGGGCCTGGCGACGAGGTGGAAGTGGGAGAACTTCGACGGCCGCAGGTCGCCGCCCCAGACGACCGTGCCGTCACAGTCGAGCAGGATGTCCCGCACGATCACCTCGTGGTGCGGCCAGAGTCCCTCGCTGCCGCCGAGCGGATACGCGGTCGGGTGCAAGGCGACGGCCGTGCCGGACAGGTGGTTGGACTCGAAGTCCGCGCCGACGACCCGACTGGTGACGTGGCCGGTGATCCCGCCTCCCTCGCCGGTGTCGAGCGGGGCGATCTCGTAGTGCCAGCGGCGGGCGACGTGCAGCAGCACGACGGCGGCCGGGCCCGCACGCAGGGCCACCGAGGTCGACGATCCCTCGACCCGGTGGTCGGTGATCGCCTTCGGATCGATCGGCCAGCCGTTGGCGGACACGCCTCGGGTCCACTCGCCGGTGACGGCGGCGTGGGCGCCGGTGCCGGGCGTCAGGGCGAGTACGCCGACGCCCGCCGACGCCGCACCGAGCAGGCTTCGTCTGGTGACCATCGGAACTCTCCTCACTCGCCGTTGTCCAGGGTGGTGACGCCGGGATCGGACCCGTCGCGCCAGACGTTGTGGTCCAGTCCCCAGCCGGGCCGGAATTCGTACTCCCGGATCTGGTTGAAGGACCAGTTCGCCGGCAGCGGGAAGCCGAGGTTGCCGGAGAAGCCCCACGACATGCCGGAGACGAACGACCAGCGGGCGCCGACCTCCCGCGAGATCCGGTTGCACACGTTGCGCGAGCCGTAGACGCCGAAGAAGTAGCGGTTGCCCAGCTCGGTCAGGGCGGTCCTGACCCCCTCGAAGTACGGCCGGACGTTGCTGTCGATCTCGGCGTCGAGGGCGTCGTAGTCGACCGCGAAGTAGATGCAGGTGCCGGCGGGAAGGCGGTACCCGACGGCCTTGTGGTGGGCGGCCCGGCCCTGGTCGTACCCCTTCTCGTAGGTGAAGTTCATCAGCTGGGTGCCGTTGTACTGGAAGATCGGGTAGAGGCGCAGCCCGGCGTCGAGGATGGTCTGCGGCTCGGTCGGTTTGAGGGCTTTGCCGAGGTAGAACGGGTCGCCGGGGGGAAGGTGCTCGTCGAGGTAACGGCCGACGATCCGGTAGCCCGCGGCGACGAGTTGCCCGCCCCGGGTCGCGGTGATCTCGGTGATGCAGTCGCAGCCGGTGGCCGGCCGGTCGGTGTCGCCGGAGGAGACCAGCAGCTGCGCCCAGGTCGTGTAGTCGTTGGTGCCGGTCACCGGGATCTGGGAGAACCGCTGGAATGCCCGCAACCAGTTCAGGTGGGTGCTGGTGGCGGTGTCGGTGCCGATGTCCTCGGGCCGGTAGCCCAGCGGTGTCCCGGGGTTGTCGGGTGACACGGTGGGCGAGTTGAAGTAGCAGGCCGAGCGGAACAGGTAGCGCAGGTCGCCGGTGAGGGTGCCGGAGCCGACTGTCCGCAGTCCCGTCTGGGTGCCGGGGCCGAAGTATCCGTTGATCGAGGCGGACGGGATGCCGATCTCGTGCTGGATGGCCATCATGAGACCCTGCTGGACGTCGCGGGAGTAGATCCCGTCGCAGGGCACCAGGCCCATCGCGGGGATCCCGATCCCGGCGACGTACCGGGAGTTCAGCCGCCGCTGGATGGCCTGGATGTTGGCGTCGCCGCCGGGCACGAGCTGGAACTGGTCCATCCGCAGCATCGCCTTGAGGACGTGCGGCCACATCGCGTGCCGCATCGTCTGGTTCGAGTACGACAGTCCGGCGTCGGCGTACAACTGCTCGATCGCGGCCTGCGAGTCACCGCTCCAGGTCCCCTGCTCGGTGGACGTCCAGTAGCCCTTGCACCACAGCGCGCCGTTGTAGATCCGGATCAGGTTGGCCCGGAACTCCTGCTGCGGGAGCAGGTTGCGGGCGCGGACCGCGTTGAAGGTGCCCGGACCGAAGTTCTGTACCGTCGGGGAGATGCCGAGTTCGTGCTGGAGGCCCTGGGTGAGGGACAGGACCGTCGACCAGCCGGTCCGCCCGTCCTCCGGACACCTGAGGTATCCGGGCGCGTTGGCGTAGGTGATGTTCGCCCACTGCTGCGCCCGGTAGATGTGGATGTCGGCAAGGCCGGACCACGCGACGGCGGGGTCGATCGTCGACCCGGCCCGGGCGTACATGGTGAGGTTGCCGGGGCATTCGGTCTCGCCGTGTTGGTACGAGTGCGGCAGGATGCGCGGGCCGGTGCGTCTGGGTGCCTCGTTGCGCAGGTGGTCGATGAGCGACCGGAAGGCGCGCAGCAGCGGCTCGGCCGCGTAGTGGTTCGAGCGCATCAGCGCGCAGATGGAGTAGAAGCCGGCGTTGCGGCCGAGCCCGTCGATCCTGGGGGCGGTGCCGGAGTTGGCCTCGCCCCGCTCGTATCCTCGGCCCTGGTAGATGTTGCCGTGCTGGCAGACGAGGAAGTTGTAGCCGATGTCGCCGTCGAAGTCGGCGCTGTTCCAGTGCGACTCGTAGATCTCGGCGATGTCCCGCTGGCAGTCCTCCTCGGTGTCGTAGCTGCGGGCGAACGGGTTGAAGGGTCCACGGTGGTGGATGAAGACTCCCCCGACGGGGTCCCATTCGCGCCCGGTGGTCGGCACCGGGGCCGCGGAGGCGTGCGCCCGCCGTGGCTCGGAGACGTACTGACCCCAGGTGGCGCGCGGACGGATCGTTACCGGCATTCTTCCCCCGTACTGCTGGCGTCGTGGCGATGTGTCGCGTGCTCATCGGCGGACGAGTCGGACCGTGGTGGCGATCGTTCCGCCGGGCCGAAGGGTGGTCGGTGGCTGTGCGGCCGGCCCGCCAGGCAGGCTGGGGACCAGGGCCGGAGCTTGATCGAGTAGCGCCAATCGTACGGACAGTCAGCAGCGATGTAAATCTCTCGATGTTGTCGGCGTCGCTACACGCACCACGTGTCGACCTGGGTGTAGAGCACCGAGGCCGTGCTGGCCTTCACGCACCGGTCAGGCGAATAGATCATTCGGCTCCACCAGTAGGTGCCGTTGGTCGCGCTGTAGTCCTGTGTGTAGCCGGTCCCCGACTGAACTGCCCGAACGAACGAGAAGGCACCGTAGTTCACCCTCGCCCAGTTCGTCTGACAGGTCGGCGACCACCGCAACTCGACCTCGAGGCCGCCCGACCAGGGGATGCCGGCCGAGGCAACGGTGTAGGCATCGGCCGAACACCTCGTCTCCTCCGGGTCCCGGCCAGAACACCAGTCGCCCCAGCATCCGGCTTCGACCTTGCCGGCGAGGGCGGGCCGCGCCGGCACCAGTGTGCCCGTCGTGCCGGCCACCGCCGCCACGAGCAGCACCACGAGCCATCGGCTCAGGGCCCGCCGCTTCGGTTCTCGCGCCATCGGCGACTTCACTGTTTCCGTGGATACGGTCTGCATGGAGCGCAGCGTATGGACCGCGTTCGGCGCGACGACGACACCTTGCGCCTTCGAAGGCGGATGCAACGGCTGTTGATGCATGATCGCGCGCGTGGTACCGGGCCGGAACGGACCACGGTCGGCGCGCAGGCGCCGAGGCACGGGCAGGTGGTCCGGAGCGCCCGACCTCTCCCGCAACATGTCCCTGGTCGGCAGCGAGACCCGGTTCGTTATTCGCATGACCGGCTGGACCCGAGTTCGTAACACCCTTGACATAGATCTTGAGATGCAACAAGATCGCTCCACCGCCTCGCCTACCTCGATCGGCGGACCTGAGTAGTTATACGCATAACAAGGAGTCTCATGGGAGCGGGTCGAGCAACCCAGGCCGACGTGGCACGCCTGGCCGGCGTAAGCCAGGCGACCGTCTCGCTGGTACTCAAGGGCGACGGCAACCGCGTCGGCGACGACACCCGCCGACGGGTGCTCGACGCGATCAACAAGACCAACTACTCGGCCAACCCGGTCGCGCAGCGCCTGGCGGGCGGCCGCAACCAGATCGTCGGCGTCTTCACCTACGAACCGGTCTTCCCCCGTGGAGGTGGCGACTTCTACCACCCGTTCCTCATCGGCATCGAAGGCGAGGCCGAACAGTGGGGATGCGACCTGCTGCTGTTCACCAGCGCGCAGGTCGAGCACGGCCGCCGCCGGCTCTCCGGCAAGGCCCGCGCCCACCTCGGCATCACCGACGGCTGCCTGCTGCTCGGCCACAGCGAGGACAAGCAGGAACTCGTCCACCTCCTCGACGACGGCCTCCCGTTCGTCTTCGTCGGCCGCCGCCAGCTGCCGAACAACGCGGACCTGCCCTACGTCGGCGCCGACTACGTACGGGCCACACACGACGTCGTACGCCTGTTCCTCGCCCAGGGCCACGAACGGATCGGCTTCGTCGGCGAACTCAGCGACCGCGAGTCGATCCTCGACCGGCTCACCGGCTACCGGGCCGCGATGCGCGACGCCGGCCTGCGACCCACCTCCTTCGATCCCGCGGACCTCACCCCCGACGAGATCCTCGACGTCGTGCTCGACAACCGCCTGACCGGACTCGTACTCGCCGAGGCACACCGCGCGGAAGGGCTCCGCACCGCCGCCGCCCGACGAGGACTCACGGTGCCGGCGGACCTGTCGATCGCGATCCTGGGCCAGCCCGAGATCGCGGTCGACAGCGCCGCGCACAGCGGCCTGAACTGGTCGGGATTCCGCATCCCACGCGAGGAGATGGGCGCCCAGGCCCTCCGACTGCTGGTCGAACTCATCGGGGGCCACGGCGACACCGATCGCCACCGGCTGCTCCCCTGCCGCGTCGAGACCGGGCAGACCGTCTGCGCCCCGGCCCCCAACTGACTGCCGCGAAAGGAACCCTGACAGTGGACAACTCCCCCCGACTGTCCCGGCGACGCCTCGTCGCCGCCGGTGTCGGCCTCGCCGCCACACCCCTGCTTCCCGACATCGCCTCGGCGGTCCCCGGCACCGCCACAGCCCCCACCGCCACCCACTGGGACCCGACCGGGTTCGGGTCCGTCATCACCACCCCGCCGCACGACCCCACCGCCGTCGTGCTCGGCTCCCCCGGATTCGACACGCACGCCGACGGCGTCGGCGACGACACGCAGGCGTTGCAGGCCGCCATCGACGAGGCGTCCCGCCGCGGCATCGCCAACAAGCTCGGCGACATCCTCGGCGGCGCACGAAACTTCCCGCACGGCGACGGCGGCGGGGTCGTCCTCGTGCCGCAGGGCACCTACCGGCTCTCCACCCCGGTCAACGTCTACGACTCCGTACGCGTCGTCGGCGTCGGCGCCCGCCGCCCGCTGTTCCTCCTGGGTGCGCACACCCCCGGGTACGCCACCGGAACGATCAGGGACATCTTCGCCTTCCGCCGCCGCCCGGTCGGCGGCCCGATCGCGTACGCGAACAACGACACGTTCGGCTCCGCGCTGGTCAACGTCGACATCCGCATCGGCCCGGGCAACACCGACGCGGTCGCCGTACGGTTCGGCGGCGCGCAACTGTGCCTGCTGCAGGACATGGACATCGACGTCGGCGACGGCCACACCGGCATCGACCACAACGCGAACATCATCCAGCGGGTACGGGTGACCGGCGGCGAGATCGGCCTGCACGCGTACGCGGCCTCGGCCGGCTGGCAGACCACACTGCTGGACTGCCGGTTCACCGGGCAACGCCGCGCCGGCGTGGTGATGTTCAACGACGCCAAGCTCGTCGTGGTCCGCACCGCCTTCGACGGCATGTCGCGCGCCTTCGAGAGCGCGCAGGGGCAGTGGCAGCACCTCTACATCCAGGACTCCCACTTCCAGGACGTCCGCGATGTGGCGGTCGTACTCAACGACAGCGACACCATCCCCGGCGCCGACAACGACCTGATCCGGTACAGCAACCAGCTGACGCTGCTCGACTGCACCGCCGCCGGCACCCGGGACCTGCTCCTACTCGCCCAGAGCGGCCACCGCACGAGCACCCGGTCGGCGTCGACCCGCATCCGCGAGCTGACGTACGGGCTGCGGGTGGAGCGGGCGTTGAGCCGGCACGAGAAGCGCGCCGACGGCGTACACGCCGACCTCGCCGGGGCCGCGCCCGCAGCCCAGGTGCGACGCACGCTGCAAACCGACGTGCCCGCCCTGCCACCGACCCGCACCTGGGTCAGCGTCGCCGATGTCGCCGCCGAGATGGGACGCAGCATCGGCACCGGCGCCGACGACCTCGAGGTCTTCCAGGCGGCCGTCGACCGCCACGACACCGTCTTCGTCCCGATCGGCCAGTACCTGTTCAGCGACACGCTGCACCTACGCCGGACGACGAACCTGATCGGCCTGCATCCCAGGCAGACCTGGCTGCTGGCCGCCGACGGGCACCCGAACTTCAGTAACCCGGGCAAGCCACGCCCCCTGGTCGCGACACCCCGCGGCGGCCGCAACACCGTGACCGGCATCGGCCTGGACACCGCACAGCAGACCGCCGGCTCGGTGAACCTGCTGTGGCAGTCCGGAACCGGCTCCTACCTGGCCGACGTCACCACGCAGTTCGTCAAGTGGCACCCGGCCGACGTCGCCTCCGGCGACCCCGGCTACACCTACCGGGGCGCCCACAAGTACGGCATCTGGGTCCGCGGCGGCGGGGGCGTGCTCGCCAACGTCTGGAGCGTCAACGGCTGGGCCGACAACGGACTGCTCGTCGAGGACACCAAGGTTCCGACCCGGGTGTACGAGGTCTCCGTCGAGCACCACGAGACCCGCGAGGTGGTGCTGCGCGACGTGTCCCGGTGGCAGTTCCTCGGCCTGCAGACCGAGGACCACCTGTACGGGTGGCGGTCGCAGGCGGTCGAGATCGAGGACTCCAGCGACCTGCTGTTCGCCAACTCGGTGCTGTTCCGGGTGGCGACCGTCCTCGGTCCGCACCCGTACGGGGTCAGCGTCCGCAACAGCAAGCGGATCGAACTGCGCGGCAACCGCGGCTACCGGGACAAGACCCCGGAGTTCACGCAGTGGGGGGTGGCGGTCACCGACCACCACACCGGGCGTTCGGTGCCCGAACTCGAGTTCACGCTGATCGAGATCCGGTGACCGCGATGATCAGTCGTCGCGGTCTGCTCACCCTCGCCGGAGGTGCCGCCATCGGGGCGTACGCGGGCGGCGCCAGCCCGGCCGTGGCGGGGACGGCCGCCGCCGTCGCCGCCGACCTCGTCCCCGCCTCCGGCGCCCACTTCGGCGCCTACGTGTACGCCGGCAACGACACCGGCGTCTCCCAACCGGAGGCACTGGAATCGAAGATCGGCCACGGGCTGCGGATCAACCACAGCTTCCAGCACGCGGGGACCGGGGCACCGCTGACCCGCATCCAGCAGGACATCGCCGCCGGGCGCATCCCGATGATCTCCTGGGGAGCCGGCAACGAGGCACGCCTCCGCCAGATCGTCGACGGTGTGCACGACGCCGAGATCGACGGCCAGGCCCAGCTTCTGGCGGGCCTCGACGCCGCCGTGTTCCTGCGCTTCACCTGGGAGTTCGACCTGCGCTACACCGACACGGCACTGTTTCGGGACACCTGGCGGTACGTGCACGGCAAGTTCGCGCAGGCGCCGAACGTGGCGTTCGTGTGGTGTCCGACCTGGCGGGCGTACCGGGAGACGTTCAAGGCCGAGCCGTTCTATCCCGGCGACGACCACGTCGACTGGATCGCCGCCGACGGCTACGCCCGGCCGAAGCCGGACAAGCCCGACTACGACTACCGGCCGTTCGACCTCATGTTCGACACCGCGCACGCCTTCGCCGTCGCGCACGGCAAACCGTTCATGGTCGGCGAGACCGGCGTGCACCGCGACGACGTGGCGCCCGTCCAGGCCGCGTGGCTCGACACCACCCGGGCTGTGATCAAGAGTGACTACCCCAACCTGAAGGCGTTCCTCTACTTCCACCGCGACGGCGACGACGTCGACAACCGTTGGCGGGTCACCGTCCCCGACGGCGGACCCGCGCAGCGCGCCTTCGCCGGCTTCGCCGCCGACCCCTACTTCAACCCGCCGGGACCGTGACACCGGACCCTCGCGCCGGCCAGCCCTCCCGGTCACAAGCGGGCCGGAAGTCGGCCACGGGGGGCAGGCGCGTCGGCCGTCGTCGAAGGCCGCGCCACTTTCGAGGAGTCGGGGCGGTGGTCACGGGTCAGCGGGTGACGACGGCGCCGGGGTCGTAGCGGGCCCCGACGCGGCGTATCCGGTCGAGGTCGTCGCCGTCAACGTGGCGTCCAGTCCGGGTCCCGGCCGATGAAGCCGAGCAACCTGGTCTGCGCGTCGGCGTCGTCTCGCACCGGCATTCGGGCCCCGAACTGCCCGGACGACCGCATGACCTGCTCGATCGGCTCCATCCCAGCCAGCAGCTCGGCGCAGAAATCGGAGTCGAGCCGATCGTCCTGGCCGGTGGCCCGGGCGAGGTCCCAGGTGTGCATGAACACGTCGGCGGTGTAGAACTGGTCGATCGCGCGGTCCAGCGGCACCTCGCCGAGATGTGGGTTGCTCAGAACCAGGTCGGCGGTCGCCGGGTCGTCGAGCAGCGCCTGTACGGCCTGGCACTGTGCCTGCCACGCGCCGACCGGATCGTTGTCGACGCTCGGTCCGCCCGGCAGTTGTCTGCCGCTGCCGGCGGCCAGAAACGCGGGAAACCACTGCGTCAGGTGACGCACCACGTCCCGGGCGGTCCACCCGGTGACCGGCGAGGACACGTCCCACGACCGGGCACCCCGGACGCGGTCGGTGAACACCCGACTGATCTCCCGGTGCCGCTCGGCGGGCCGGTCAGGCAGTGCCATCGGCGAGCATCTCCTCGAGCTTCGTGTAGCCCTCGTTGACCCCGACCTCCATGCCGCTCCTCAGCCATGCGTCCCGACCCTCGAAACTATCCACAAGGGACTGGGTGCGCAGCCGGGTCCGGCCGTTGCCGAGGTCCTCGAACCACAGCGTCTCCAGAGCCACACCGTCGGGGTCGCCTTCGTAGGTGAACGTCTGCACGATGCGGTCCGGCCGGACCTCGTGGAAGCAGCCGCGAAACGCGTACTCTTCCCCATCTCGACTGGACACGAACCGCCAGCTGCCGCCGGAGCGCGCGTCCCACTCCTCGATGCGCGTCCGCAAGGAACTCGGGCCGATCCACCGCGCGAACAGCTCGGGATCCGTGTGCGCCCGGAACAGCTGCTCGGGCGTGCCCGCGAACTCGCGCACGATCCGAATGATCGGCACGTTCGGGTCGGCCTCGATCCTGGTTTCGGCGATGGTGCTCATGCCGCGGTTCCCTCCTGCTGGTCGTTGCCGGTCTCGTTCAGTTGCGCGATGACCTCGTCCAAGCGGCGGTAACGCTCCTCCGCCTGGCGCCGGTAGCGCTCGATCCACCTGTCCATCAGGTCGAAGACCTCCACCTCCAACCGCACCGGCCGAGGCTGAGGCCCCGGCGGCCGGCTCACCACCCCGGCGTCCTCGAGCACCTTCAGGTGCTTGTAGACCGCTTGCAGCGAAATCTGGTACGGCTCGGCGAGCTGGTGCACGGTCGCGTCGCCGGCCGCCAGCCGCGTCACCATGTCACGCCTGGTCGGTTCCGCGAGTGCCGCGAAGATCCGGGACAGCCCGTCCGCCGTCATCTCCACCTCTTCCGAGCAGTTTCAACCATCTGGTTGAAACTGACGTTAGATCGCGTTCATGACTTCGTCAACCGTCGCATTGAAAGTCCTGCTCAGCGGCGGGGTGGACAAACGGGTGGGTTCGGCTGAAGGCGACCTGCCTGGTTTGACCCCTGCGGCAATCAGGCGGCGAGCCGGGTCAGCGGTGCGGCAGCGAGAGCCACGGGTCCTCGGCCATCCGGGCCTGCAGGTGGGACAGTTCGGCGTACCGGCCGCCGAGCGTGAGCAGCTCGTGGTGGCTGCCCCGCTCGACGATCTCGCCCTCGTGGAGCAGGTAGATCTGGTCGCAGTTGCGGACGCTGGCCAACCGGTGCGTGATCAGGACGACCGTACGGCCCGCGGCCAGGCGGCGCAGTGCCTCGTAGACCGCGTACTCGGACCGGGCGTCCAGCGGGGCGGTCGGCTCGTCCCAGATCAACACGGGTGCGTCGCGGAACAGGCCGCGGGCCACCGCGAGCCGTTGCCACTGGCCGCCGGACAGGTCCACGCCGCCGCGGAACGCGGTGGTCAACAGCGTGTCCCAGCCCTGGGGAAGGGAGTCGACGACCTCGTCGGCCAGTGCCTCGCGGGCCGCCTGCCGCAGGGCCCGGTCGTCCGGGTCGGCGCGGTCGAAACGTCCCATCCGGACGTTCACCCGGGCCGAGTCGGGCCAGCGGACCGGATCCTGCAGCACCATCATCACCCGGTCGGCGACGGTGTCCGGATGCAGGTCGGTCAGGTCCGTGCCGTCCCACGTCAGCGATCCGGTGGTGGGACGGTACAGACCTGCGATGATCTTCGCGAGGGTGGTCTTGCCGGAGCCGTTCTCGCCGACGAGCGCCACCGTCTGGCCCGCGTGCAGGGTCAGGTCGACTCCCCGCAGCACCAGCCGGGAACCCGGATAGTGGAAGCCGACGTCGCGTAGCTCGATCCGTTGCGGTGCGGCCGGCGCCGGCGGCCCCGTCGCCGGACGGGCCCGGGTGGCCGCGTCGGCGAGGAACGCGTGGAAGTCGGCGACGTACAGGCCCTGCTCGAAGAGTTGGTCGGCGGCGCGTACCAGGCGGGCCAGCGCGGCGACGGCGGTCCGGGTGGCGATCAGCGCCGTACCGGCGACGGCGAGCGGGATCCAGCCGGCGTCGAGCAGCAGCCACAGGGCCGCGAAGACGCCGCCGAGAGCGACGCCGGCGAGCAGTCGGCCCCGCGCCCGGACCCTGACCTGTGCTGACGCGACGGCGACCTCCTCGTCGCGGACCAGGTCGGCCGCCTCCCGGTACCGCAGGAGGACGCTGCCCTGGGCCTGGGTCGCGCGGACCTCCGCGGCCGGCTGCCGTTCCGTGGCGAGGTCGGTCACCATCGCCACCCTGCGGTTCAGCGCGACGAGCCGGGCATTGCTGGCATAGCCGAGTCGGGCCGCCCGCAACGCGGCCCACCCGTCCGGAAGTACGGTCACCAGGAGTACGGGCAGCAGCACCGGATGCAGCACGGTCAGGCTGACCGCGGCCGCGGTGACGGCCAGCACCGCTCCGATCACCTCGACCAGGTTCTCGACGACGCGTTGCAGGTAGAGCAGGCCGCGGTCGCGGGCCCGGAACATGCGGTCGAGGAACCGCTGGTCGTCGAACGCGGTCAGTTCCACCGACAGGCCGGCCGCCACCAGCCGCTCGTCGGCGAGGCGGCGCACCGCCGGGGCGATCCGCGCCTGCGCCAGCGTCGCCACGATCTCCAGGCCGGCGCGGCCGGCGAAGGCGAGCACGACGAGGGCGAGGGCGGGCGCGGCCGACGCCAACCGGGCCCCGGTCGGCCCGGCCGCGAAGAGCCGCTCCAGCACCCCGGCCGTGGCGACGAGCCCGTACGTGGTCGCGACGCCGGCGGCGAGGTGGAGGGTGACGACGGTCCAGGCGGCGCGGGGCGCCGCCTGCCGGATCAGCCGGACGGCGGGTCCGATCGCCGCCGGCATCCCCCGGATGACCTGCCACGGCCCCATCCGGTCGGTCGGTGTCTCCAGGCGCCAGTACGGCGCGGCCACATCATCCATCGGTGGGCCCGATCCGGTTCGGCGGGCCGGGATCGGGAAGCAGGACGGAGGGCAGGCGGCACCCGGGATGCATGCGCAGCAGTTGGTAGCCGATGCCGCCGAGGCCGAGCAGCAACCCCGGCCGGAACGCGTCACGGTTCGGGCCGGCGACCGCCCCGAACTCCTCCATCCCGGTGAGCACTCGGGCGTCGAGCTCAGCGCGGCCCACATCGGAGGGGGCGACGCCGGCGTCGATCGCCACCCGCAGCAGTTCCCAGGTGCCGAGTTCGCCGTGGCAGAGGGTGTGGTTGGCGCCCATGCCCGCCGGCCAGCTCGCCGCCGCGGCCCGGCGCAGCATGTCGGCCCACCGTTGCCGGGTCCCCGGGTCGGGGGCGCGTCGCCATCGGTCGGCGGCGACGATGCCGATGCCGACCGCCCCGTGGCACCACGCCGCCGCGTCGGTCGGCCGCTCCGGCTTGCGCATGTCCAGCCAGCCCGGCAGGCCGGGGTCGTAGAGCGACTCCTCGTACCGGAACGCCGCCGCCGCCAGATCGCCGCACCCGGCGAGGTGGGACAGTGCCCAGCCGATGCCGGTGGCGCCGTGGGACACCCCGCCCAGGCCGTCGGTGGCGAACGGCCCCGGCCACCACACGGCCGCCGGGTCTCCGTCGGCCCGGCGGGCGGCGGCCCGCAGGTGCTCGCCGATCGCGGCGGCCGTCGCCGGCCATCGGGGGTCACCGTCGATCTCGGCCAGTCGTAGCAACGGAACGATCGCGCCGGCCGGCCCGCGCAGCAGGTCGTACGCCTCGTCCGCCCGTACGGCGGCGGGCAGCAGCGCGGCGAGGGCCTGGGCGCGGCGCAGCGCCTCGTCGCTCGTGCCGTGTTCCCCGGCGCCGGAGCGGCCCGCGCCGGCAAGGCCTGCGTCGCCGCGGCCGAGCCGGCGCAGCAGCAGCCAGCCCCAGATCCGGGCGCCGAGTCCGAGGTAGCCGCCCGAGGGTTCCGGACGGATCGGGATGCCGGAGCCCCGGTCGGCCTCAGCCCGGTCCTCGTCGGCGCGCATGGTCGCCAGTACGGCATCGAGCAGCTCGGCGGCACCGTCGACCGGGTCGGCCCGCCCCGCCCGGACCTCGTTGTCGTAGGCGGCGAGCAGGACCGCGATACCGACGGTACCGAGGTACATGTCGGGCGTCAGCGGCTGCACCGCCCACCCGGAGCCGGCGGTGAGGACCGGCGCGATCCAGGTGGCGGTACCGTCCTGCGCCCGGACGGCGGTGGCGAGCAGCGTACGGACGACCTCGGCGGCGAGCGCCCGTCGGCGGCGGTCGAGATCCTCCGCACGGACCTGCCGCGGGATCAGCGGTGGACCGGCCGGCGCGGGCGGAGCCTCGTTCAGATAGGCGCTGATGAGGGTCGACCGCAGTACCTGGCCGTCCAGTTCCGGATCGGCTCCGCGCCAGCGGCGCAGCGTGCCCGCGATCAGGTCCGGGTCGGCGGCCGACGTGAACATCGGGATGTCCCCGACGAGCAGGTCGGCGACCTCGGCGGCGATGACGTCGGGATCGTCGGGTGCCTCCGCGTCGTTTCTTGCGTGGCGGGCCAGCAGGTCGGTGGCCCTGGCCCGGGCGGCCGGCTCGTCGAACAGCGACGCCGGATGCCACAGCATCCGGGCCAGTTCGGCGTACGTCTCGGTGTTGCGGCGGACGTACCGCACCTCGCAGCCGGTGAACCCGGCCAGCAGCGGCTCGAGCCGGCCACGCCGGTCCAGGCTCCGCAGCCGGTCGGTCAACTCGTCGAAGGCGTCGCAGACGTCGCCCCAGTAGCGGGCCAGGACGGGCTCGGGGCTCGGCTGGTTGGCGGCCTCGGGGGCCTCGAGTTCGGCGAAGCCGACCCGGACCTGGTCGGTGCCCTCGTCGACGAGGACCGGCACCCGCACCGTCGGCTGCTCGCCCCGCAGCCCGCCGGCACCGGACGGGTCCAGGCCACGCCACGCCAGCGCGACACCACGCCCGGGCAGCAGTCCGGTTCCCAGCACCGACGAGCTCAGGGCGCGGCCGGCCCGGTCGCTGGCCAGACCGTACCCCGACGGCAGGAGCGGCGGTTGCGGCGTGAACAGGGTCTCGCAGTCGACGATCACCGGCACCGGTCCGACCGCGATGAGGTTTTCCGCGTGCAGGTCGCTGCCGCCGAGCATCCGCATCACCGCGGCCCAGTGGCCGAGTCCCCGGTAGAACGCGTGCAGTTCCTCCTCGGTACCGCAGTACCGGTGGGCCTCATGGGCGGCCCAGCCGTACCCGTCGCGGACCACGACGGTGGGCACCCGGATCCGGGTGGCCGGCGGCTCGTCGGGCAGCAGGCGGGCGACGAGCCCGGCCAGCTCCGCGTCGACGTGCAGGGGACGCGGCTTGTAGACGACCGGGCCGGCGGCGCACCGGACCATCGCGACCGTCTGCCCGCCGCGGTGGGTGTCGCCCGAGCCGAAGTCGAGGTCGAGCAGCGTCGGATCACCCGACGGCAGTACCGCGTGCAGCGCGGACCGGTCCGCGGCGAACCGGTGCGCGAATGTCGCCGCCGCGCGGCGGCCGCCCGCCAGGACCCGGTCCAGGCGCGGGCGCAGGGTCGGGTAGCGGTCGTCGATCGACGGCCAGAAGCCGTCCGTGGTGGCCAGTTCCAGCCAGTGCTCCCACCGGGACCGCGGATCGGGGCCCGCCAGCCGGCCACCGGCCCGGGCGGCGTAGACCTCCAGCACCAGTGTCCGGGTCACCTTCGGTCGTACGGAGTTCCGCCACGCCCGGGTCGCGGCGGCGAGGATCACCGCCTGCTCGTCGGCGCCCAGGTCCGGAACAACCCGGAGCTGGGCCGCCAACCGACCGGCCTCCGGCGCGATCAGGCGGTCCAGCACCGGGTCGAAACTTGCCGTCGCCCGGTTCGATACCCCCGCCGCGGGGCCCGTCGTGGGGTTCGACGCCGTCGTCGCGGTGCCGGTTGCGCGGGGTGCCCGCGGAGCCGAGGTATCGGTCATGTTCGGGTCAGCAGCACAGAACGGGTCGGGAGCCGGTGCAGGAGCTGCAGCGGGTGGCCAGGCACCGCTGGGTCATGGTGATCTCCTGCAGGGCGTAGTCGCCGCCGGTGAACAGCGGGCCGGCCGGGTTCTCCCAGCCGTCGACCGGCGTGTCCGTCAACCACCGGGTGATGTGGTCCGGCGTCGGCAGCCGGTCAAGATCGGGCAGTGTGGTGGTCGGCATGATCATCTCTCCTTCACTGGTTGATCGATACATGCGATTCTTCGACTGCGCGCTTGCCGGGTCCTTCCCCCCGGCTTCCCGGACGGTTCCCGTGTCCTGACCTGGCCATTACTTTGGGTGGCAGGTCTCTTACCGTCGGGAGCTCTATTGGAAGTACGGGTCCTGGGACCGGTCGAGGTGGTCATCCACGGCGCTCCGGTTCGCCTCGCCAAGCGGCAACACCGGTTGATCCTGGGCGTCCTCGCCATCGAGGCCAACCGCAATGTGTCGAGCGGGCGGCTGATCGAGCTGTTGTGGGGCGACCGGCCACCCGCCCGCCCGCGGGCCGTCCTGCACAGCCGTCTGTCGGAGTTGCGGGCCGCGCTGCGGGCGCTCGGTGGCGGCACGGCCCACCGGGCGATAGCCACGGGCGACGACGGGTACACGCTGCGGATCCCGAAACGGATGGTGGACGCCCACCGGTTCTTCGAGCTGGTCTCCTCCTCCCGCAGGATCGGCTCCGACCCGCAGGTACGGGACGTGTTGCGGCAGGCACTCGACCTGTGGCGCGGACCGGTCCTGGGCGGGTGGTCGCCGGCCGGCCCGACGGACCCGCTGTTGGGCAGCCTCGAGTCGGCCCGGCTGACCGCCGCCGAAGATCTCTACGAGGCCGAGCTGCGACTGGGCAACCACACGTCCATCGCGGACGAACTGATGGCCCTGTCGGCCACACACCCGACCCGGGACCGGCTGACGGTGGCGGTGATGCTCGCGTTGCACCGCGCCGGGCGTAGCGCCGAGGCGGCCAGCGTCTACCACAAGCGCCGGGTCTGGCTGTCCACCGAGTTGGGCGTCGACCCGGCGCCGGAGCTGAAACGACTCCACGTCGCCGTGCTGCGGCACGATCCCGCCCTCGACCTGACCGGCCCGGATCCGCTCGACCGGCCCGCCTGACCATGCCCTGGTCGGCTGACCGGACCGCCGCGCCGGTGGTCCGGTCGAACCCTGCTGCGGGCCGAAGGGATCACCGGCACGACGCCGGTCAGCCCTTCACGGTCAGAACCGGCTGAAGTTCGGCAACGGGCCGGGCAACGTCCGCCCGTCGGAGGCTGTCGACGACCGGCCCGACATCCTTGTACGCCCACGGCGCTTCCTGTTTCAGGTCGCGGCGCCAGGCGTCGACGATGTCCCGCCGGGCGGCGATGGCCGGGTCACGGTGGTCGAGCGGGGTGACGACCCGGAACTCGCGGAGGAAGTCGTCCAGTTCGGCGTCGTTGCCACGGGCCGCCGCACCACGCGGAACCCGACGGCCGGCGCCGTGGCAGGCGCTACCCAACGCGCGGGTTTCGCCGAGCCCGCGCAGCAGGTAGCTGGGTGCGCCCATGGAGCCGGGAACGATGACCGGCTCGCCCCACAGCTCGGGGCCGCGGTGCGCGTGGTCGGTGATCCCGCCCGCCGGGGTGGCGCCCTTGCGGTGCACGACGGTGCCGTCGTCATGGGGCCAGAGCAGGTTGTGCGGCGCGTCGTAGACCAGCCGGGAGCCGATTTCCCCGACCACGTCGGCGAGGCCGGCGCGCAGCATCATCGCCAGAAAGAAGCGGTTGCCGATCGCGAAGTTGGCCGCGTTGGCGAACGCGGTCAGGTAACGCTCACGCCGCGGTGCGCCGGCTTCGTCGAGCAGCATCGGCAGGATCCGGTTGTTCGGCATCGGTACGCCGCGCGGCCAGACGGCGCGGGCCTGGTCCTGGCCGGTGGCGTTGGCCTGATGCCCCAGCGACAGGGAGCCACTGTGCACCATCAGCACGACCCGGCCGGGTGCCAGGCCCCAGGCGTGCGCGGCCGCACCGTCGTGGATCGCCGACACGTACTGCAGTTCGGCGAAGTGGTTGCCCCCGCCGATGCTGCCGATGATGCTGTCGTAGCTCGTCCCGCCGCCGCTGGTGATCCAGTCACGGAACCCGGCCGCGGACCCGACCGGGAATCCGGTCGCGTGGAGCCGTCCGTCGAGGTCGGCCGTATCGTCCGGGCGGACCTGCCGCCAGGCGCCGTCGGCGCCGGTCGGGACACCGCCGGCAAGCAGACCGGGCAGCCCGTCGCGCAGCAGCCCTTCCCGCTGCGTCGCGGTCAGGCCGATACGGCGTCCGCCCTCGAAGAACAGGTGGCGCAGCCGTCGCTCGAGGGTGTCCAGGTGCGGACGCAGCCGGTCGACGGTGATGTCAGTGGCCTCGACCCGCATCCCGCAGTTGATGTCGTTGCCGACCGCCTGCGGGATGAGGGCGCCGACGGTGCGCAGCACGGTGCCGATCGGAATGCCGGCACCCTTGTGGAAGTCCGGGGTACACACCACCCGGTCAATGCGGGGCTCGACGTCGAGGCCGGGCGTTGCCCTGGCCAGCGCCCGCAGCGTGTCGGTGGTTTCCAGCACCGTGAGCAGTTCGTCGATCGCCGCGGACTCGATCGGGACATCGGGACCGGCGCAGATCTCCACCGGCACGTTCGCGGGGTTGGGCAGGGTGAGCCAGGAGTCGTCGGTCCGGACCAGACGGTGGTCCGGCCGCTGGGTAGCGGGCATGGAATGCCTTTCAAAGCTGCTGAAAATGGGGACGGGAAACCGACACGCGATCGTGCCCGCGTGTGGATCCGGGTCGTACCGGTACAGGGTTTGGTTGTGTGCCTGACGGTTCAGCAGCCGCGAGGTCGTGATCAGCATAGGCGGCGGCGGGCGCGCCCCGCGAACCCGTTTCGTCGGCACCAGCGCACTTCGGGTACGGGTCACCCGACCAGCCAGCCGACACGGCCATCGCCCGGATCGTCGCAATGATCGCCGAGGCCAGCGCCACCAAGGCCGCGTCCAGCTCTTCATCGAAAGGGCCGAGCGGTACTCGGTCAGCCTGGCCGCCGCCACGGAGAACGGCTCCGACACCCACTCGCCCGCGCCGTGGTCACCGCCGCCCACCAGAGCGGGGTCTTCCCACCCGCCCGGGCCGAACCGATCAGGATGCCCTTCGGCTCCCTATCGCCAATTGATGGCAGTTACCCCTAGATTGCAGGGGTGACGATTCAGCTACCAGGTGTGCAGATCCGGCTGTCCCGCCGTCAGCAGGCCGGCTGGCTGCTGCTGGCGGTGACGGCGACGGCGGCCTGCTCCGCCCCCGCCGCTCCGGCCAGCGGCGACGGCACGAGCATCGTGATCGGGGCCGCCTGGGAGCCGGAGAACCTCAACCCGATCCTCGGCTACGCCCCGAACGGTGCCAGCAAGATCTTTGACGGGCTGCTGGACCGGGACGCCGACCTGACCCTGCGGCCGGCCCTGGCGGCCACCCTGCCGACCGTGTCCGCCGATGGACTCACCTGGACGGTCGATCTGCGGCCCGGCGTGCGTTTCTCCGACGGAAGCCCGGTGACCGCCGAGGACGTCGTGTTCACGTACCGGTCGGTGGTCGCGCCGGAGTCGCAGTCCCCCATCGCGGCGGAGTTCGAGGCGCTGGAGACGGTTCGCGCCGTCGACACCGACACGGTGGAGTTCCGGCTTTCGTTCGCCTACCAGCCGTGGGCCCAGCGGATGGCGCTGGGCATCGTCCCCCGGCACGCGCTCGCCGGGCAGGACATCGCGACGGCCGAATTCAACCGCAAGCCGATCGGAACCGGCCCCTACCAGCTCGTCGAGTGGCGGGCCGGCGAGCGGATGACACTGCGGGCGAATCGCGACTACTACCGGGGCGCGCCGGAGGTCACCGACGTCACCGTCATCTTCGCCACCGACGACAACGTTCGTGCCCAGCGGATGGCCGCCGGCGACTTCGACGCCACCGCACTGCCTCCGCGGCTGGCCAGATCGTACGAGGACCGGCCGGGCCACCAGGTGATCACGAACCGGAGCGCGGACTACCGCGGTATGGGCCTGCCGTGGGATCTACCGATCACCTCGACCCCGCAGCTGCGCCGCGCGGTCAACCTCGCCATCGACCGCCAAGCCATGGTGGACACGATCCTGGCCGGCAAGGGCGTGCCGGCGGCCACGCCGATCTCGCCCGCGATGACCGACTGGCACGACCCCACCGCCACGTTCGCCTTCGACCGGGCCGAGGCGGGCCGACTGCTCGACGCGGCCGGTTGGCTGCCCGGACCGGACGGGGTCCGCGGCAAGGACGGGGTCCGCGCCGAACTGCCGGTCCTCTATCCGGGCAATGATGTGCTCCGCAAGGAGTTGGCGATCGCCGCCGCGAGCGACCTCTCCGCCGTCGGGATCTCCGCCCGCGCGGAGAGTGCGACCTTCGAGCAGATGCTCGAGCGGCGGACGACGACCGCCGGCGTCTGGGGTGGCGGTGACCCCTACGATCCCGACAGCGCGATCTACAGTCTGCTGCACTCCCGGTACGCCGACGCCGGCGGCTATCAGAACATGGGCCGCTACCAGAATCCGGCGGTCGACGCCGCTCTGGACACCGGTCGCCGTACCACCGACACCGCCGAGCGCCGGGCCGCGTACCGTTCCTTCCAGCAGGCGTACGTCGCCGATCCCGGCTGGGCCTTCCTGGTCTTCCTCGATCACACATACGTGCTGCGTGACGGGTGGAACGGCCTCCAGTCCCAGGTCGAGCCGCACGACCACGGCCTGGTTCATGGTCCATGGTGGAATCTTGAACAGTGGACGCCGGTCCGATGAAGCCCTCCGCCCCACCGCGTCCCTCGCTGGCCGCGGCGGTGTGGCGCCTCGTGCTGCGACGACTGCTGTTCGCCTTCCCCGTCGTGGTCCTGGTCAGTGCCGGGATCTTCGTACTCGGCAAACTTTCCCCGTTCGATCCGGTCGCCGCCTACTTCGGGGTACGGATCCTGCGGGCGTCGCCGGAACAGCTGGCCCAGATCCGACAGGACTGGGGCGTCGACGACCCGGCCTGGCTGCAGTACGGCCGCTGGCTGTCCCGGCTCGCTGGCGGCGACCTCGGCGACTCGCGACTGTTCAGTCAGCCCGTGTCGACCGTGATCGCCGACCGCCTCGGCTGGACCGTGCTGCTGGTCGGGGTCGGCCTGCTGACCGCGCTGTCGATCGCACTGCTCGCCGGTGTCGCCGCCGCCTGGCACCGCGGTGGCTGGTTCGACCGGGCGGTGACCTCACTGGCCTACGCGATCGAGGCCGCCCCGGTCTTCTGGCTCGCTCTCGCCGCGTTGTCGCTGTTCGCGGTCCAACTCCGCTGGCTACCCGCCGCCGGTGTCAGCGACACCCGGGCCGACGTCTCGTTCGCGCAGGTCGCCGAGCACCTGATCCTGCCGGCGGCGGTGCTCGGCCTGGCCCAGGCACCCTGGTTCGTGCTCTTCGTCCGGCAGGCGCTGCTGACCGAGCTCGCCAGCGACTACGTGCTCGCCGCCCGTGCGCGCGGACTGGCCGAGCGGGCGGTGGTGCTGCGGCACGCCCTACGCACCGGGCTACTGCCCGCCATCACCCTGGTCGGTGCCCGGATTCCCGAACTCATCACCGGTGCGCTGCTGGTCGAGACGGTGTTCTCCTGGCCCGGCGTCGCGGCGGCGACGGTGACCGCGGCGACGTCGGTGGACTTCCCGCTGCTGGCCGCGATGACATTGCTTGCCACGGTGGCCGTCCTGGCCGGCAACCTGCTCGCCGACGTGCTGTACGCCGTCGTCGACCCCCGGGTGCGGGCCGATGGCTGACACCGGCACCGATCCCGCCACCGAGGCGCGGTCGTACCGGCGGCGTCGGTCGTCCGTCCGACGGGAGGGCGCCGGCGACCGACGCCCGTCGTCGCGTCGGACGGTCCGCCGCCGGCGCCCCGGCTCCGGCCGCCCCGGACCGGGTGAGAAACGGCGGGCCCGGCTGCGGCAGACCGTGTCGATCGCGATCCTGGTGCTGCTGGGCTTGGCGGTGCTCGTCGTCCCGCCGATCGTCGATCTCGACCAGCAGCAGGTCGTGCTCCGCCAGGCCGACCTCCCGCCTTCGACGGACCATCCGTTCGGCACCGACGAGGTGGGCCGGGACGTTCTCCTGCGCTGCGTCTACGGCCTACGGGTGTCGTTCACCGTCGGTATCGTCGCGGCGCTGGTCGCCACCGCCATCGGCGTCGTGGTGGGCGCGATCGCCGGCGCCTTCGGCGGCTGGACCGACCGGATCCTGATGCGCCTGGTCGATACCCTGGCATCGGTGCCACACCTGCTGCTCGGCATCTTCATCGTCGCCATCTTCCGGCCCAGCCTGTCCGCCGTGATCGCCTCTATCGCGCTGACGCACTGGCTGAGCACGGCCCGCATCGTGCGCTCGGAGATCTTGTCCCTGCGTGAGCGACCGTTCGTCGACGCCGCCATCGTCGGCGGCGCGACCAGATGGCGGATCATCCGTCGGCACCTGCTGCCCAACGTCGCACCACAGGCGCTACTCGCGGCGACGCTGATGGTCCCGCACGCGATCTGGCACGAGACCGCCCTGTCGTTTCTCGGCCTGGGCCTGCCGGCACACCTGGCCAGCCTCGGCAACATGATCAACGACGGTCAGCGGTCGCTGCTGACCGGTGTCTGGTGGACCTCGTTCTTCCCCGGCCTGCTGGTTGTCGTGGCGGCGCTGGCGATCGCCGGCCTTGCCGGACACCTGCGGGACCGGACCGACCCGCAACGACGAGCGGAGCTGATGCTGTGACCAGTGGGCCGCCCGGACCTGTCCGGGCCGTCAACGCGCGCCTGGCCGTGTCGGACCTGTCCGTCCGATTCCGGCTGCCGGACGCCACCGTGCACGCGGTCACCGACGCGTCGTTCGAGGTCGGCTCCGGCCAGTGCGTCGCCCTGGTCGGCGAAAGCGGCTGCGGCAAGTCGGTCATGGCCGGTGCTCTGCTCGGCCTGCTGCCCGGCAACGCCGAAGTGACCGGAACCGCCGTACTCGCCGATCCGGCTGGTGACACCGACCTGCTGGCCGCCAGTGAGACCGTGCTCGCCCGGCAGATCCGGGGCCGTCGGGTCGGTCTGGTGCCGCAGTCGCCGGCAGCGCACCTGACCCCCGTCCACACCGTGCGCCGGCACCTGGTCGACGTCCTGGGGGCGGTCGGGCCCGAACGGGCCGGGCGGGCCGCCCGGCACGCCGAGGCGGAACGGGTCGCCGCCGCCGTCGGGCTGCCGGTCACCGCGCTCGACCACTACCCGCACGAACTCTCCGGTGGGATGGCCCAGCGGACGGTGACCGCCCTCGCCCTGGCCGGCCGCCCGTGGTTGATCCTCGCCGACGAACCCACGACCGGGCTCGACGCGCCGCTCGTCCGGCGCACGCTCGACGAGCTGCGCCGGCTCACCGATGCGGGGCACGCCGTCCTGCTCGTGACCCACGATCTGGACGCCGCCGCGCGGATCGCCGACACGGTACTGGTCATGTACGCCGGCCGGATCGTCGAGACCGGAGCGGTCGACCGGGTGCTGCACGAGCCGCGGCACCCGTACACCCGTGGGCTGCTCGCCGCCCTGCCACGCAACGGGTTCCATCCCCTGCCCGGTCTGCCACCGCAGCTGAGCGCGCTGCCGCCCGGCTGCGCCTTTGCCGCGCGCTGCCCGCAGGTCGGCGACGACTGCGTACGGCGGCCGGACCTGTGGCCCCGCGACGGCCACCCGGTCGCCTGCCACCGGCCATGCTGACCGCGCTGGGGGTCACCGCCGGCTGGGTACCCGGCCGACCCGTCCTGCGTGACGTCGAACTGACCGTACGCGAGGGAGAGGTGCTCGGGCTGCAGGGGCCGTCCGGCTGTGGCAAGTCCACTCTGGCCCGCGTCCTGGCCCTGCTCCACCGCCCCGACGCCGGCACGGTGTGCATCGACGGCACCACCGTTCCCGGATTCCGGCACGCCGCCCCCCGCGCGCTGCGGACCCGGATCGGGGTGCTGTTCCAGCAGCCCAGGCTGTCCGTCGACCCGCGCCTCACGCTGCGGCAGGTCATCGCCGAACCGTTGCTCGCCAACGGGCTGCGCGGGCAGGTCCGCGACCGGCTGCCGGGGCTGGTCGAGACCGTCGGACTCACCGCCGAGCTGCTGACCCGGCGGGCGCACGCGGTCAGCGACGGGCAGCTGCAGCGGGCCTGCCTGGCCCGTGCCCTCGCGCTGCGGCCGCGCTACCTGATCTGCGACGAGATGACCACCATGCTCGACGCCTCCTCGACGGCGACGCTGGTACACGCCGTGCAGGAATACCGTCGCCGCGAACGGGCCGGGGTGCTCGCGATCAGCCACGACGACACGCTGCTCGGCCACTGGGCCGACCGGATCGAGCAGCTACCCGGACCGGCCGCCGCGTCGGCGCAGGGGCCGTAGGGTCAGCGTCCGGTCCCGCCCCGGCTGGGGACCGGTGAGAGGTACGGGGTGTGTCTCGCCCCGGGCGTGCGCCACGGTCTGGTCGTCGTAGTCGGGCGAGGTCGGCAGTTCGCAGGCGCCGTGCCGGAGCACGTCGCGCAGCCGTGGACCGTCGGCGCGAAGGTCGGCGACAAAGCGCAACGGCGCGCCCTCCACCGCCCTGCCGGCGGGGTCCGGGGTCATCAGGCAGACCGAGTGACCGCCGCCGGGCACCGGGGTGGCGGTGCCACCGAATTCGTCGCCTGGTCCACCGATGCCAGTCACCGACCAGCAAACCGGTCAGGGACATGGTCACCGCCCGGTCGCCATCCTCGCCCACTCGTTCGCCCGTACCGGCCAGCCCCTGTCCGACACCAACGACCGGGTCGCGCTTGTCGAACCGCCTCATGCAAGGCCGACCAGCGGGCGTACCCGGCGGGCGATGGCCGCGATCCGCCCGGCCACCAGCGGCGTGGCGGGAAACCCCATCCGCCCGCCGAGGGTTCAGGCTGGCCACGGCCATCTCGACGCAGTTGCCACTCCGGCCACTCAGCCGCTGGTCACTGGTTGGTCGTATGCGCCCTGGGAGGTGCCGGATCGTGCCGGGCACGGGTATCTGCGGGCGATCTGCGGGACGGGATGGTCAGGAGCGCCACCGCGACCCCCACCGCGGCGGCCGCCGCGGCGACCCAGGCGACCGTTGACAGACCGTCCGCGAAGGCGATCCGGGCCAGTTCGGTCACATCGGCCGGCAGGTCGGTGAAGCGGCCGGACGCGACGAGTTGTCTTACTCCGCCTTCCTCCCCCTCGGACACACCATGCCGGGCCAGATCCTGGTCGGGCAGTCCTGCTCCGATCCGGGCCGACAGGACGGCACCGAAGACGGCCGCGCCGACCGCCGTACCGAGGGGGAAGAAGGCGTTTGCGGTCCCGCTGGCCATGCCCGCCTGCTGCGGTGGTACGACCGACACCGAGATCCCCATCAGCGGAGCGAACAGAAGGCCCATTCCGCCGCCGACCAGCAGCAGGCCGGGCAGTGCCACCCACCAGGTGGAGTCGGCCGACACCCGGGCGACGAGCAGGTAGCCGGCGAGTACCGCGACGAACCCGGCGGTGACCACCAGCCGGTTGCCGTACCTGCGTTGCAGGCGGGCGACAGCGAGGCTGCCGGCGACGATCGCGCCGGACAGCGCGGACAGTTGCAGTCCGGCCTGCAGCGCCGAGTATCCGAGCATGCCCTGCAGCCACAGCACCAGGTAGGGCATGGTGCCGAAGCCGACGGCGCGGGTGAGGAAGCTGAGCAGGCTCGCGCCGGTGAACGCCCGGATCCGGAACAGGCCCAGATCCAGCATCGGATCGTTCGTCCGGCTCTCCACCGTGACGAAGGCGGCCAGGCCGATGAGCGCGACCACCACCGCGGTCATGGCGACCGGGCTGGTCCACCCGTCGTCGGCGCCGGAGATGACCGCCAGGTTCACGGCGCCGAGGGACACGACGCCCAGGACGGCACCGACCAGGTCGAGCCGGCGCTTCCCCTGGGGGCCGGCACCGGTGAGCCACCGGGCGGCACCGAGCAGCACGAACACCCCGGGCAGCAGGTTGACCAGGAACACCGACCGCCAGCCGAGGCTGGCGACGAGCGCGCCGCCGATCAGCGGCGCGAGGGCGGCCGAGACCGCGGCGGTCGCGCTGAACACGCCGATGGCAACTGTCCGCCGCTCCCCCGGGTATGCGGCGGCCAGCAGCGGCACGGCCGGGGCCAGGATGAACGCGCCGCCGATGCCCTGTACCGCCCGGCCGGCGATGAGCACCAGCGGATCGGGTGCGAGGCCGCACAGCAGCGAACCGCCGGTGAACAGCAGTACGCCGGTGACGAAGATCCGTCGGCGGCCGACCCGGTCGGACAGGGAACCGCCGGCCAGCAGTAACGCGGCGAAGAGCAGCGGGTAGGCGTTGACCGTCCACTGGAGTTGGGGAAAGGTCGCCGACAGGTCGTCGGCGATCGCGGGCAGGGCGACGTTGACGATGGTGATGTCCATCGTCGTCATCGCGCTGGCGACGCTGACGGTCAGCAGTGTCCGGCGGGCGAGGGTGCCGGGGTCAGGCTGGCGCAAGGACGACCACCTCCGGGGCTCCGGCGCCGGTGGCGGCCGCCGCCGGGCGCGTGGCCATCCCCGACTCGCCGGCCAACCGCGCGCTGTCGAGGGTGTGCCAGTCGTAGCTGTCGCTCACCTCGCGCAGCAGCCGGCCGGACCGGTAGACACGCCAGGTCGTGGTGAAACGCATTGACGTGTCGCTGCCGGGTTCGCCGGCCACCCACCATTCGTAGTCGTGGCGGCCGATCGAGTCGCGCAGCGACAGCGCCGGCGGGATCGACCTGGGTTGCCGCACCCCCATCAGTTCCACCACCACCACGCCGCCGGGGGCGAGCCGCTGCCGCAGCCGGTTCCACAGCCGTACCCGGGAGGGTTCGTCGAGGTGGCCGGCGACGCCGAAGATCACGGCGGCGCTGATCACCGGTGGCAGCGGCAGGTCCGGCGCGGCGCCGTCGGTCACCGTGACCCGTCGGCGCAGGTCGATGTCGGCGGCGACCCGGCTGGTCAGTACCGCCCGCATCACGCTGGACGGCTCGGCCGCCTCGATCCGGGCCTGTGGCAGCGCGGCCGCGATCACCTCGGTCACCTGGCCGGTGCCGGCACCGATCTCGACGACCGGGCCGGCTGCGGTGTCGATACCGGACAGGGCTGCGGCCAGAGCGGGTCCGCTGCTGGCGACCTGCCGGGTGGCGACCATCTCGTAGAACTCGGCCATCGGGGAGTAGTAGTCACGCATTGCGGCTCCTGCCGTTCGCGACGCGGGCGGGGGTCACGGCGTGCTCGGCCAACCGTGCGGGGCTCGGGCCAGCACCGGGTCGAGCTTGCCGACGATGGTCGCCACGACGGCCCGACGCTGCGGTACCAGGTAGAAGTGGTCGCCGGGAAAGGTGCGTACGTCGAGCTTGCCGGTGGTCGTCCGGGCCCACCCGTGGGCCTGGTCCGCGCTCAGTTCGGGATCGTCGCCGCCCCGAAGCACCGCGACCGGGCAGCTCAGTGCCGCGGCGGGCGTCGGCCGGTAGGTTTCGATGAGGCGGTAGTCGTTACGGACGTAACGCAGCACGGCCCGGCGCAGCTCCGGGTCGGCGAGCACGACGTCGTCCGTGCCACCGAGACGGCCGAGCTCGGCGCAGAGGCCGTCGTCGTCGCGCAGGTGTACGTCTCCGCCGGTGACATCGCCAGGGGCGGGCCGGCCGGAGACGAACAGCCAGTCCGGCTCCGGAACCCCGTACCGCCGCAGCCGCTGCACCGTCTCGTACGCCACCGCCGAGCCCATGCTGTGCCCGAACACCAGGTACGGCCGGTCGATGATGCGTGCGATCGCGGCGGCGACCTGGGCGGTCAACTCGTCCATGTCGTCGACGAGCGGGTCGGCGAACCGGTCCTCCCGGCCCGGATACTGCACGCTCACCAGCTCCACCGACGGCGGCAGCAGGACGTCCCAGGCCCGGAAGGTGCCGGCGCCACCACCGGCATGGGGGAAGCAGAGGAGCCGCACCGCCGCGGCCGGGCGGTGCTGGTAGCGCCGCAGCCAGGGACCGAGCGTCGTGCCGCTCACCACGCGACCGGCATCGCTTCGATGCCGAAGGTGGCGGCGTCGTGTTTGAACTCCAGTTCCTCGAAGGTGTCGGCCAGTCGAAGGGTGGGGAGCCGCCGGATCAGGGTTCCGAGCGCGATCTCGAGCTCCAGGCGGGCCAGGTTCTGACCGATGCACTGGTGGATGCCGTAGCCGAAGGCGACGTGGTGGCGGTTCGGGCGTTCGATGTCGAACCGGTGCGGCTCGGCGAAGACCTCGGGATCGTGGTTGGCCGCCGCGAGCAGGGCGATGATCCCGTCGCCGGCTCCGATCGGTGTCCCGTCGACGTCGATGTCCTCGGTTGCGACCCGCAGTGGGATCGAGTCCGCCACCGACAGCAGGCGCAGCAGTTCCTCGACGGCGGCGGGCATCAGTTCGGGGCGGGCCCGCAGCTTCGCCAGGTTATCGGGGTGTCGCAGCAGTTGTAGCGTGCCGAGCGCGATCATGCTGGTGGTCGTTTCGCGACCGGCGACGATGGTGATGCCGATCGTGGAGAGCAGTTCGTGGCGGGTCACCACACCGGTGTTCAGATGGTTGACGACCAGTTTGGACAGCAGGTCGTCGCCGGGCTCCCGCTCGCGCGCGCTGATCAGCTCGTCCAGCATTCTGAACATGCTTCCGAGGGCGGCGGTGACCTCTTCGGCGCTGCTGTTGCGGCCGCCGGAGATCCGGGTGACGTCGCGGAAGAACTCAAGATCGTCGGTCGGGGCGCCGAAGAGGCCGAGCACGGTGGTCGTCGATACGGCGTTGGCGAACACGGAGACGAGATCGACCGGCGGGCCGGCGGCGATCATGGCGTCGATCAGGTTGTCGACGGTGTGCTGGATGGCGGGACGCATGTCGCGGATCCGCTTGACGGTGAACTCCGCCTGCAGCATGCGTCGGTAGCGGGTGTGTTCCGGCGGGTCCGTACGGATGAACGGTCGGGACTTCGCGCCGGCCTCCTGCTCCCCGACGCCCATCGCCGGAAAGTTCGGGTGCCTGATGTCGGCACTTGCCCTGGGGTCGGACAGCAGCGCCCGTACGTCGGCGTACCGGGTGACGATCCACGGCTGCTTGCCGGTGGGCAGGGTCACCCGCGACACCGGCTCGGTGGCGCGCAACCCGGTGTAGCGGTCGGGCGGGCCGAACGGGCACTCCCGTGGCACCGGGAAGGCCGGCGGCGTGTCGGTCATCGGTGTTCTCCTTCTTCCTGCTCGGTGCGGGCCGCGGGCACCAGAACCCCGATCGGTGGGCCTTCGGTGGGCGACTGCGGCACGTCGCGCAGTTCCATTCGCGCCTCGGCGGCAATCTGCGCAAGGGTCACGGTGTGCCAGTGGTACTGGTCGGTGACGTCGCGGATCTGTGTGTCGCCGCGCGACACCCGCCATGTCGTGTGCAGTCGCATCCGATCGGCACCGTCGGGTTCGCCGGAGAACCACCACTCGTAGCTCTGGCGGCCGAGGTCGGCTCGGGCAAGTCGCGTCGGCGCAAGGATCACCGGCCGGTCGATGGCCATCAGTTCGACGACGATGCGGCCGTTCGGGGCGAGCCGCTCCGCGAGCCGGCGCCACAGCCGTACCCGGTCCTCCGTCGCCAGGTGACCGGCGACGCCGCAGACGACAGCGGCGGCGATGACGTCTGGAAGTTCGATCTCGGGGGCGGCTTCGGCCGACACGGTGACCCGCCGGCGCAGATCGGGGTCGCGGTAGATCCGGCTGGTCAGCACGGCCCGCATCCCGGTGGCCGGCTCGTAGGCAAGGATCTCCAGGTCGGGGTGGGCGCGCGCGATCGCCTCGGTCACCAGTCCGGTGCCGGCGCCGATCTCGACCACCGGTCCGACGGCGGCGTCGATGCCGGACAGTGCCGCGACGACCGCGGGTGCGCTTCCTTCGGCGACGTGTGGCGCGGCGGCGAGGTCGAAGAACTCCGCGGTCGGTGAGTAGGGTTCGGTGCTGCCCGTGCCGGCTGGTGCCCGCACCGCCTGATCGGAGCTGTCCGCGAGGTCGGCGATGGTGATGGTCTCCGGGGCGGCGGGACGGACCACTTCGGGTGGGCCGAGCCGGACGGCCAGGTCGGACCAGATCCGGCATGCGGTGATGTCGAACTGGGCGGTGCGCAGCGGGTCGTCGCCCCGATGGATCGCGGCGGCGAACTCGCGCAGCGCCCGCCGGACCGCCTGTGGCCAGAGCCGGTCGAAGATGTCCTGCTGGGTGCCGGCCGCCGTGCCGGGTAGCAGCGCGGTGCTCGGCCGGCCCAGACGGTCGCCGGCGAACACCAGCCGGTGGTCGGCGTCCCGGCTGACATGCAGCGTCGGAGTCCACAGCACCGGGCCGTGGGTGTCGGCGAGGGTCAGCGTCCCGGCCTCGGTGCCGACGCTGATCCGGTGCCACAGCAGGGCATGGTTGTCCCGGTCGGCCGGGTCGAGTTGGTGGTGCACGCGCAGCGTCAGTGGCACCCCGGCGAGCTGCCCGGTGACCGCGCGCAGCGGTCCGCCGGTGACGGCATCGTCGATCCGCCAGGGTCGCAGGCCGCCGAGCGCCCGCCCGAGAATGTCGACGAACGGGTAGAGCACGTGTACCGGGGTGGCCGCGTCGACGAACACCGGTCGTTGCCGGGCCCGCAGCCGGGCGGCGGCGGCGATGAACCGGGCTACCGGCTCGACGTGCCGGTAGTGGGCGTTGACCTGGTATTGCACGTTATGGCGGCGAGCCGTTTGGAGGCTGGCGACGAGTTCGTTGTGGTGCACCGGGTGCTCCTGCAGCACGTGCACCCCGCGGGCGAGCAGCGCCTGGGACAGGTCCGTGCCGACACCACCGGAGATGGTGGAGCCGACCGCGACACAGGCGACGTCGATGTCGTCGCCGACGCTGTCGAGGCTGTCGTGGTGGGCGACGCCGTACTGCCGCGCGAGCGTACGGGAGGCCTGCCCGCCGCGACTGAGGATGCCGGTCAGCACCAGGTCGGGAGCCAGGTCCGCGACCGCCTGCACGTAGAACCGACCGAAGTTGGTGCCGCAGACCAGCACCCGTAGCGGTGTGGTCACAGGCTTCCTTCCTCGGTGTCGGCGTCGTGCCCGCCCGACACGACCCGCAGCAGGCTCGGCTCGCCGGATGCGTGCAGTGCCGCGACGACCGCACCCGGGTCGAGCACCTCGGCGGTGTAGTGCACCCCTTCGGGGACGTCGCCGGACAGTACGGCGACGGCGGCCAGGGCGCCGAGCAGTCCGGTGAGCCGGTAGCTGCTCGGCACCCGCAGTACGGCGGTACGCTCCGCCGGCACACCGTCCCGGACGCCCCGCATGGTGAAGACCATCTGGTAGTACGGGCTGCGGCCGGCGAGATCGAGATCGGCTGCGCGGATCATCCGCCGGGCGAGATCGGCCCGGTCGGCGTTCTCGCGGGCGGCGACGGGCAGGGCGGCCAGCAGGTTGCGGACCTGCGGGCCCGGGTAGACGTTGAACCAGTCGACGTCGTGCAGGCGCAGTGACTGCGCCAGCCGGCGGGTCTCCGCGCTGAGGAACGGTTGCAGGGCCACCGGTCCGGTGAACATCGGTGCGTCGGCGTCCTCGAGGGGACGCAGGATGCGCGACCGGGCCGCGCCGGCCCGCCAGGCGGCGTTCGCCTCACCGTATGCCTGGCCGCCGGCACCGCCGGTCTGCAGGGAGAGCATCATGTCGACGGCGACGACCGGGGAGCAGTGTTCGACACCGCCGACCCAGGCGGTGAGGGCGTCGGCCTTGTCGAACTCTTCGGTGGCGAGCCAGCGCGGCAGGATGCTGGACAGGCCGGGAAGGGTGCCGGCCGACAGCAGCACGGTCCGGTCGGTTCCGGCAAGGCCCCGGGCGGCCAGTGCCTCCTGGACCGGGTCGTCGCCGGCGACGTCGACGCAGTGCGCCCCGGCGGTCAGGGCCGCGGCTGCGACGGTCTCCTTCAGTTCGTACGTCGGCCCGGCACAGTTGACCACTAGCGTGCACCCGGCACAGAACGTGGCGAGGGCGACCGGGTCCCGCACGTCCACCTCGACGGTGGTGGCACCGGGCAGGTCGGCGGCGAGCCGGTGCAGGGGCTCGCGGCGGCGGGCGCCGAGCCGCAGCGGTCCGGCGCCGAGCCGGTGCAAATGCGCGGTGGCGGCGGCGCCGACCGATCCGGTGGCGCCCAGGATCCCGATCATCGGGTCACCGCGCCGTCGGTGATCTCGCTGAGCAGCTTGACGATGCCTGGGGCGTGTGCCACGTCGATGCAACTGAAGTGGTCGCCGGGTACGTCGACGATGCGTAGGTCGCCGAGGCAGAGTTCGGCCCAGTGCTGGGTGACCGCGTCGCGGCTGCCGGGGAACGGGTACGCGCCGCTGTGCCGCAGGAAGGTGATGTCGCCGGCGTACGGTTCGGGGTCGTACCGGGTGATGGCGAACACGCTCTGCCGGAAGGTGCGGAACAGCCGCATCATGTGTTCGGGTTCGTACATGCCGGCCGAGGCGGGTACGGCGGCGCACATGCGGGCGATCCGCTGCTCGCGGGGTGTCGCGGCGAGTGCCCGGAAGGCGGCGGCGACGTCGGCGTGCTCGCCGGTGAGGTCGGCGAAGCCGCCGTCACGCATCACGCCGGGGCTTCCGGCCAAGACCGCGTCGGCGGCCCGTGCGACGACCAGTTCGTCGGCCGGGAAGCCGATGTCGGCCGGGGCGATGCCCATCATGACGGCGAACGAGTACTCCGACAGCAGTTCGTCGTCGAGCCGGAACCGGGGGCTGTGGCTGCTGATGGCGGTGAGGGTGGCGACGTTCGCTCCCGCTTCGGCCAGGCCGCGGGCGACCTCGGTGGCGATCAGCCCGCCGAGGCAGTAGCCGACGAGATGCAGCTCCCGCGCGTCGAGGTCGAGGATGGACCGTACGTAGTCGCTGGCGATGCGTTCGATCAGCCCGCCCGGTTCGGCGTCGAGGTAGGTGCGCAGGTGCGGCACCTCCAGCCCGACGACGGTGCCGGTGCCGGCGGAGCGGCGCCGCAGTTCGGTGATCACCGCCCGGTAGGGCATGACCGTGCCGGTTCCGGCGTGTACCAGGACGGTGACCGGGTCGCTGCCGGAGCCGTGCAGACGGACGAGTGGTGAGGTGCGCTGCGGGGTGTCCGAAGCATCGTCGGAGGTGTCGGAGGCGGTGACGCTACGCAGGTAGCCGGCGAGCGCCGCGATGGTGGGTTGGCGCAGCATGTGCCGCAGCACGACCTCCCATTCGAGGGCGACGACGTCGGGGACGCGTTCGCGCAGCAGGCCGACGAGGCGGGCGACCAGCAGGGAGTCGCCGCCGAGGGCGAAGAAGTCGTCGTGGCGGCCGACGTACTCGCGGTCGAGCAGTTCCGCCCAGAGTGCGGCGAGCTGCCGTTCCAGGGCGTCGACCGGCTCCGCGGCGACCGCGGCGGTCTGCTGCCCGCTGTCGGTGGTGGGCAGCCAGCCGCGGAGCCGGTTGCGGTCGATCTTGCCGTTGCTGGTCAGTGGTAGTGCGTCGACGAGTTGCCAGACGCCGGGCACCATGTATTCGGGCAGCCGGGTGGCGGTGTGCCGGGCCAGGCCGGCGGCGGTCAGTGGGGTGCGGGTGGTCTTGACCCGGGCCAGGAAGAGCTGCTGGCCGGTGGGGTGCAGCGGCTCGCCAGTTTCGGGCAGGCTGGTGACGAGGTCGGCGCCGGCCTGCGCGAGCAGCGCCCGCCACTGCGGCTCGGTGAGGAACGCCTGGCCGTTGTCGGCGCGGACGTCGGTGAACGGGCCCGCCGTGGCTTCCAGGAACTCCATCGAGACGAGCAGGGCGGGGTCGGCGTCGCGGGTCTGTTCCATGACGACCAGCCAGCCGCCGGGGGCGAGCAGCCCGGTCAGACGGTCGAGCGCCGCCGCGGCATCCTGCGCGGTGTGCAGGTGGTTGGGGCAGATGACCACGTCGGCGCTGTTGGGCGGTAGCCCCTGCGCTCGCGGGTCGGCCCGCAGGTCGAAGCGGGCGTAGCGGATCCAGGGATGGTGGGCGAACTGCTCGCGGGCCTCGTGGAGGAAGAACGTCGACGGGTCGGTGAACAGGTAGTCGGGGGCGTACTCCGCCAGAGCGGGGGCGAGGACGCTGGTGGTACCGGCCACGCCCCCGCCGACCTCGAGGATGCGCAGCGGCTGGTCGTCGACATGCTGTTCGGCTATCCGCCGCAGGGCGACGACGACGGCCTGGTGCAGGTGGGCGACGGCGAGGTTGTCCCGGTAGGCGGCGGCCATCGCGTCGGCCCGGGCGCCAGGGAAGAGCAGGGCACGGATGTCGACGGTGCCGGCGACGAGGGCGGGCAGCCGCTCGGTGCAGACGCGGACCGCGTCGATGAGGTCGGTGCTGTAGTCGACGCGATGCTCGGCTTCGGCGAGTCGCTGCCACGCCCGGTCGAGGGCGTCGGAGGTGGGGGCGCGGAGATCCGTGTGGCGCCCGTCGTCGTCGTGGGTCAGACGTCCGGCGTCGACCAGTGCGGCGAGCCAGCGCCGCACGATGGGCCGGGTCGTCGGGGTGGCGGAAAGAGCGGTACAGGCGTCCTCGACGCTGTGCCGGGCGCCGGCGGTGGCGATGCCGGCGTCGCGCAGGGTGCCGGCCATCGCGGTGAGCCCGACGTCGGACAGCGCGGCCTGGAAAGCGGCCAGCGCGTCCGGATCCACGCCGGCCTGGGCGGCGCGGGAGACGGCGGCCGCGGCGGTGCGGATCTGGTCGGCTCCGGTGGCGGCGGCCGGGTCTGGGGCGCCGGTGGTCGGTTCGACGAAGGCGGCGAGCCGCTTGCCGGCCGGGTGGTCGGTGTCGACGAGCACGGTGGCGTGGGCGACGCCGGGATGGGCCTGGATCGCGGCCTCGACCTCGGCGAGTTCGATCCGGTATCCGCGGATCTTGACCTGGTCGTCCTCGCGTCCGAGGAACTCGATCGTTCCGTCCGGCCAGTACCGCCCCAGGTCGCCGGTGCGGTAGAGACGTTCGCCGCTGTCCGGGTGGGTGAGGAAACGTTCGGCGGTTCGCTGCGGGTCGTGGTAGTAGCCGAGGGCCACTCCCGCTCCGCCGATGTAGAGTTCGCCGGCGGTCCATTCGGGCCGGTCGCGCAGGTGTCCGTCGAGGACGTGGAACGTCTGGTTGGTCAGCGGTAGCCCGTACGGGATGCTGGGCCGGTCGTGGTCGACCTCGTCGATGGGATGCCAGATGGACCAGATCGACCCTTCCGTGGCGCCGCCGAGGCTGACCACCCGCAGCCCGGGTACGGCGGCGCGGATCGCGTCGGGCAGGTTCACCGGGATCCAGTCGCCGGAGAGCATGGCCAGTCGCAGCGACGGCAGCCGCAGGCCCGGGACGGCCCGCAGGTAGTCGTGCAGCATCTGCAGCTGGCCGGGCACCGAGTTCCAGATGGTCACGTCATGGCGGTCGACGAGGTCGGCCCAGTGTGACGGGTCGCCGCGGAGGTCGGCGTCGGGCAGCACGAGCCGGCCTCCGGCGGCCAGCGGGCCGAAGATGTCGTACACGGACAGGTCGAAGCCGAGGCTGGCGAGGCCGAGAACGGTGTCGTCGGGACCGACGGCGAAGCGGCGGTTGATGTCGTCGATGGTGTTGCGCGCCGCCCGATGGCTGATCATGACGCCCTTGGGTACGCCGGTGGACCCGGACGTGTAGATCACGTAGGCGAGGTCGTCGGGGCCGGAGGTCGTCGAGCCGGGCACGGGAACGCTGTCCGGTTCGATGTCGTCGACGGCGAGGTGGGTGACGGTGTCCGGCCACTGCGCGGCGTCGGCCAGCCAGGACTGGGTGAGCGCGGTGCGCACGCCCGCGTCGGTGAGGATCGCGTTGCGGCGGGCGGCCGGCTGGGTGGTGTCCACCGGCAGGTAGGCGCCGCCGGCGAGCAGGGTGCCGAGAACGGCGACAATCTGTTCCCAGCCCTTGTCCATGAGCACCGCGACCGGTTCGGTGGGACGCAGGCCGGCGGCGGTGAGCCGGCCGGCGACGGCGGTGGCGCGGTCCAGCAGTTCGCGGTAGGTCAGCTCGCGTTCCCCGGTGACGACCGAGATGCGGTCCGGGGTGCGACGGGCCTGTGCGACGACCTCGTCGTGCAGCAGGCCGTCGGGCACCGGCCCGGCGGTGGCGTTGCCCCGGTGGCGCCGCTCGACCTGGCCGGCCGGCAACCGGACCGGCCCGGCCTCCCGCCATGGCCCGTCCTGTTCCGCGAGGCGAATGACCAGGTCGGCCCAGGCGGCGAAGGCGTCGTCGACGAGGCCGGCGGGCAGCACCCCGTCGCGGACGTCCCAGGACAGGGCGAGACTGTCACCGCGGGGCATGACCTGGCAGTCGATCCAGACCTGGGGGGTCTGGCTGATGGCGTAACCGACGGCGCCGCGATCGGGTGCCGGGGCGGGGGTGTCGAGGGTACTGGTGAAGACGACCGGCAGCAGGGGCCGGCTGCCGGTGCGCCTGCCGAGTTCGGCCAGTATCTCGCTGCCGGTGAAGAGGCTGTGCGACAGGTCCTCCAGCAGTTGCCCGCTGAGGTCGGCGGTGAGCTGGGCGAACGGCCGCGGTTCGGTGAGGTCGACGGCGAGCGGTTCGACGACGGTGAAGTCGCCGATGACGGCGTCGACTCCGGGGTGCAGCGGCAGCCGCTGGAAGGTGGGGATGTTGAGGGTGAACCGTGGGCTGCGGCTCCACCGGCCGATCACCTCGGCGTACGCGGTGAGCAGCGTGGCGGAGGCGGTGACCTGGTGGCGGGCGGCGCGTTCCCGCAGTCCGGTCCAGGTTCGCGGGGTCAGTAGCCGTTCCAGACGTCGGAAGCGGACCGGGCCGGTCTCGGGACGGTGGTCGGTGACCGGCAGGTCGGGTGCGGGTGGCAGATCGTCGAGGCGGCGCAGCCAGTACTGCCGGTCACGGTCGTAGGCCGGGGTCTCGGTGACCCGGCGGCGGCCGATGAGGTAGTCGCGGTAGGTGACCTCCAGCGGGTCAAGGGTGGTCTCCGGGTCGGCGTACAGCCGGTCGAACTCGGTGACCAGCAGTTGCACGCTGGCGTAGTCGACGATGAGCAGGTCCAGGGACAGATGCAGCACCGCGCGGCCGTCGGCGCGGGTCAGGTGCAGGGCGAACAGCGGCCAGCGGTCGGTCTGGGCCACCCGGTGGGACAGCCGCTCGCGTAGGTCGCGCAGATGTGTGTCGACGGGGGCGGCGTCACGGCCGCGCAGGTCGGTGACGTCGATGCGGTACGGGGGCGGGTCGGCGAGCACGACCTGGTATCCGTCGGGGTGGACGACGGCGCGCAGCATGTCGTGCCGGGCGACGAGGCGGTCCCAGGTCTGCTGAACCCGCTGCGGGTCGAGGTCCGGGTAGTCGTATTCGACGTAGGCGTGGCAGGCGACGCCGCCGTACTCGTAGTGCGGGCCGCGTCCGACGAGGTACGCGGCCTGCAGGTCGGACAGGGGGAAGGGTTCGTGTCGCCCGGCCGGGTCGGGGGTGATGTGTACCTGGTCGGAGCGCCGCAGGTGGTCGCGGATCGCGTCGCGGTGTTGGCGTACGGCCGCCCGTCGCTGTTCGGTGAACGTTCCCTTCGGGGCGCGGAAGCGCAGGTCGTCCCCTTCCAGCCACAGGGTCACGCCTTCGGCGTTCAGTTCGGAGATCAGTTCGTCGACGTCCATCGGGCTCCGCTTCGTCGTCGCTACGGCGTCAGGCTGCGGCCACTCTACGACTTGTTGAAAATGGAATTCAACTGCGATAGACCTATCTAAGCACAGACGTGATCGACGGACCAGAAGGGAATCCGGCATGACCCCCGACCGCGAGGAAGCCCCCGACAGTCCCCAGTGGACCGGATGGCCGGACGACGACGCCCGTCGTTACCGCGACGCCGGCTTCTGGGCCGGCGCCACCTTCGGTGACCTGCTGCGGGACTGGGCCGTCCGGCACGGCGAACGCACCGCACTGGTCGACGGTGACCGCAGGTGGACCTACCGGCAGCTCGACCATGCCGCCGACCGGATCGCCGGCGGCCTGCACCGGCTCGGGCTGCGCCGTGGCGACCGCGTCATCGTTCAACTGCCCAACCGGGCCGAGTTCGTCGAGACCTGGTTCGGCCTGCAACGCCTCGGCGCCGTACCCGTGCACGCCATGCCCGGCCACCGCCGGGCCGAGATCGTCCACCTGGCGGCCCTCTCCGGCGCGGCCGGATACGTGGTCGCCGACCGGCACACCGGGTTCGACTACCGCCGGCTGGCCCACGAGGTCCTCGACGCACGCCGCACCGCCGACGAACCGCTGCGCCACGTCGTCGTGGTCGGCGATCCCGTGGACTCCGGATTCACCCGCTACGCCGAGCTGCCAACCGATCCCGACGGCGACCACGTCGACGCCGGCCCTTCGTCCGGCGACCTCGCGCTGCTGCTGCTGTCGGGTGGTACCACCGGCATGCCGAAGCTGATCCCGCGCACCCACGACGACTACGCCTACAACGCCCGCGTCGGCGGCGAGGTGTGCGGGCTCGGACCCGACGATGTCTACCTGGCCGTGCTGCCGATCGCGTTCAACTTCACGCTCGCGTGTCCGGGCGTGCTCGGTACCCTGATGGCCGGCGGTACCGTCGTCGTGGCGCCCAACCCGAGCCCGGCCACCGCGTTCCGGCTGATCCAACGGGAGCGGGTCACCTTCACCGCCCTGAACCCGCCGCTGGTTCCCTACTGGTTCAGCGAGTACGCCGACAGCCGACCCGACCTGTCGAGCCTGCGCTTCGTGCAGGTCGGCAGCGCACGCCTCGCCGACGACCTCGCCCGCCGGTTCACCCCGACCCTCGGCGTGCGGCTTCAGCAGGTGTACGGCATGGCCGAGGGGCTGATCAACTACACCCGGCTCGATGACCCGGACGACCTGGTCTGCACCACCCAGGGCCGCCCCGGCTCCCCCGCCGACGAGGTCCGCGTCGTCGATCCCGGCGACGGCCGGCCGGTGGCGGCCGGCGAGCCCGGCGAGCTGCTCACCCGCGGCCCGTACACGTTGCGGGGCTATTACCGCGGTGACGCGGCGGCCGCCGCCTCCTTCACCGCGGACGGGTTCTACCGCACCGGCGACCTGGTGCGCCAACTGCCGTCCGGCCACCTCAACGTCGTCGGCCGGGTCAAGGATCAGATCAACCGCGGCGGGGAGAAGATCGCCGCGACCGAGGTGGAGGGTCACCTGCTCGCCCACCCGGCGGTCCGCCAGGCGGCACTGGTCGGGGTGACCGACGAGCAGTGGGGCGAGGCCCCGGTCGCGGTGCTGGTCTGTACGCAGCCGCGCCCCGCCGCCGCCGAGCTGGTCGCATTCCTGCGCGGACGCGGACTGGCCACGTACAAGCTGCCGGACCGGGTGGAGTACGTCGACGCCATGCCGCTGACCGCCGTCGGCAAGATAGACAAGAAGGCGCTGGCGGCTCGGCTGGCACCGGCGGCGGTCACCACCGGTCCGGATGCATGAACGCCACCGGGACCTGCGGCGTCCGGCCGCAGATCAGGTCAGACACCACCTCGCCGATCCCGGTGGCGTGCTTGAAACCGTGTCCGCTGTCCCCACCGGCGACGACCAGGCGGGGGTCGCCGCCCGGACGGCCGAGCAGGAACTGCCGGTCCGGTGTCATCGGATACATGCACACCGCGGCGCGCGACGGTGCCGCGGCGAGCCCGGGCAGTGCCCGGTCCAGCCGCCGCACCAGCGGGCTCCAGTCGTCCGGGGTGACCCGCCGGTCGTCGCCGTCGGGATCCATCTCGCGCATCAGCCCGCCACGGTCCTCCAGGCCGAGCTTGAGTTCGTCGCCGCCGTGCACGCCGTGGCCCCACAGGCAGGTGCCGTCGTCGAGTTCCCGGATGAACACCGGCACGTCGGCCAGCCCGTACGCGCCGGTCGCCGCCGGGTCGGCGGCCCGGAACCAGGTGATCGGCACCCGCAATACCCGCAGCGGCAGGTCCGGCAGCAGGGTCGGCAGCCACGCCCCGGCCGCGACGACCACTTGCCGCACCCGCAGCACGTCGTCGGCCGTACGCACCAGCGCGCCGCCGGCGACGAGTTCGACCCCGTCGACCCTGGTTCCGCTGTGCACCCTCGCCCCCAGGCGGGCGGCGACCGCCACCGCCGCACGGATCGCCGCCTCCGGCGCGATGAGCCCCGCTCCGGCCTCCCAGACCGCGCCGTGGTGGTCGCAGAGTCCGGCATGCCGCGGCAGCCGGGCACGCACCGTCGCGGCGTCCCAGACCTCCACGTCGAGGCCGTGGCGTGCGGCGGCCGCGATGGTGCCGGCCACCACGTGGCCGTGCCGGGGACCGATCAGCACCCCGCCGGTCGGCTCGAACAGCCGCTCCCCTGCGGCATCGCCCAGTTCCCGCCACAGCTGGCGCGATCGCAGCGCCAACGGCACCAGGTCCGGGTGCTCCAGGCACGCGGTGCGGAACATCCGGGTTCCGCCGTGCGACGACCCGAACCCGTGGCCGGGGGCGAACCGGTCGAGGCCGACGACGTCGACCCCGGCGGCGGCCAGCCGCCACAGGGCCGCCGCGCCGAACGCACCCAGTCCGACGACGGCGACGTCAGCGTCCGGCGAGCGCACGCGTGGTCTCGCCGGTGAAGTGCGGAGCCACCTGTTCGGCGAACAACCGCAGGGCGCGCTCCGCGTCCGGCAGCGGGGTGCATCCGGGATTGACCTGCAGGCACACCGACACGTCGGGGCCGAACCAGTCGGCGATCGCCGTCAACTGGTCGCGGACCTGGGCGGGGTCGCCGGCGAGCACCTTGTTGTCGGCGTACGAACGGTCGAAGTCGTACCCGCGGACCTTGTCCACCAGGTGCTCGTAACCCGGATAGTCGGCGCTGCGGACGGTCGCCCACGAGGCGATCGCGGTGGCCATCTTGTCGATGTAGTTCAGCTCCCACCGGCGGGCCGCGGTCAGCGCGACCGTGGCGTCCTCGGCCAGGTAGCAGGTGTACTTGATCTGCACCCGGCCCGGTCCGCGATGGCCGGCCGCGGCCCGCGCCTCCCGGTAGGCGGCGAGCATCTCCTGCAGGTTCTCGCGACTGGTCACGGTCGGGACCACCTGCAGGTGGTGGCCGGCCCGGCCGGCGTCGGCACAGGACTGGACGCTGGTCGTGGACGCGACGAAGATCGGCGGGTGCGGCTGCTGGTAGGGCCGGGGCAGCATGGTCACCGGGCCGAAACTGCCCCAGTCACCGGACCAGCTGACGTCCTCCTGCGTCCACAGGAGACGGCAGGCCTCGATGCCCTCGGCGAAGCGGATCCGGCTGGCGCTCATCGGGACGCCGAAGGCCGCGAACTCCTCGGGCAGGAACGCCCGGCCGAACCCGGCGTCGAGGCGCCCGTGCGACAGGTTGTCGAGCATGGCCAGCTTGCCGGCGAGCTTGACGGGGTGGGTGAAGGCGGGCACGACGGCGCCGGTCACCACCCTGATCCGGCTGGTACGTGCCGCGACGGCGGTCAGGAACGTCACCGGGTCCGGGCTGTACCCGCCGTAGGCGGAGAAGTAGTGCTCGACCATCTGGACGTGTTCGTAGCCGAGTTCGTCGGCGAGCACGGCCAGGGCGAGGCTCTCGTCGTACCAGTCGCTCGCGCCCTTCTCGGCCGGTCCGAGCACGGGGAAGAACCCCACACCAAATTGCATTCGTTTCCTCCGTGATGAGTTCGGTCGCCGCCGACAAGTGAAAGGCGAATCCTCAGGAAAAGTCAACGGGCAGCACCCCGAAATATCTTCTTGATCACACGCTCTGCGCATTTTCCCAACTTGGAGGATGCGGCATTCGACGCTGCCGGAAAACAATTACCGAGACACATTGCTCTTTTTGCATCCCGCGCCACCCGTGCTATTTTCCCGCTCACATCACCGCCGCAACAGGAGCCGCGAAACCTATGGAAGATCGTGACTACCGGGTCGCCTTTCCGACACGTGGCAGCATCCTCGGCGCCGCCGAACTGGCCGCCCTGGCCGACCTCGTCAACTCGGAGCAGATGCTCTCCGACGGCAGATGGCGCAGCGCGTTCGAGCACCGCTTCCGGGACCATGTAGGCTCCCGCCATGCACTGTCGGTAACGAGTGGCACGGTCGCACTCGAACTCGCGATCCACCTCGCCGACCTGCGTCCCGGCGACGAGGTGATCGCCACACCGCAGACCTTCTCCGCCACGATCCACCCACTGTTAGACCGTGACGTGCGGGTTCACTTCTGCGACATCGACCCCGCGACCCTCAACATCGACCCTGCACAGGTCGAGGCGACCGTCAGCGACCGCACCGCGGCGATTCTCCTGGTCCACTACGGAGGGTATCCGGCGGAGATGGAGCGGATCGTCGCCGCGGCGCACCGGCACGGCGCGGTGGTGATCGAGGACTGCGCGCACGCCCTCGGTGCGGTGCGGCACGGCCGCCGGCCCGGCGCCCTGGGCGACATCGGCTGTTTCAGTTTCCACAATACGAAGAACCTCACCACGCTCGGCGAAGGCGGAATGCTCACGTTCGACCGGGACGAATGGTACGTGCGACTTGACCGAATACGCTCCAACCAGCCCGACGTGGTCTGTCGGATACCGCAGTCCCCGACTCCCCCACCGACGCCTCTGTTGCCGTGGATGCGGTTCTCCGGGGAGGTGTACGCGTACGACTACGCACAAATCCTCCGGGCCGGCACGAATGCCACCATGTCCGAGGCCGCGGCAGCCGTCGGAATCGTCCAACTTGATCGACTGGCGGAATTGGCCGCCCGGCGTCGGGAGATCGCACGCCGCCTCGACGACTGCCTCGGCCGGTACGGACAGATCAGACTGCATCGGCCACCGGAGGGCGTCACCCACGCCTACCACCTGTACACGTTCTTCGTCGAGGCCGGACAGGCTGCCCGCGAGCACCTGGTGAAGGCACTCGACCGCAGCGGCGTCGAGGTACAGCTGCGCTACTTCCCCCTGCACCTGACCCCGGAGTGGCGGGCCCGGGGCCACCGGCTCGGCGAGTGCCCGCAGGCCGAGCGGCTCTGGTTCGACCAGCAGGTCAACCTGCCGTGCCATCCCGGCATGACCGACGCGCAGGTCGACTACCTGGTCGAGGCGGTCACGGCGGCTCTCGACGAGACGCTGCCGCCGACCGGTCCGACCGGTCTGGACGAGCGCGCCGCCGCCCGCGCCTGACCAGTACCGCACCCCTTCCCGCCTGAACGGAGAACCGATGCCATTCATCGACGTACGAATATTCGAGGAGCGACTCACGCCGGCGGTCGAGCGGGCCCTCGTCGCCCGGCTCACCGATGCCGTGGCCGATGTCCTCGGGTCGGACGTGCGCGCCCAGACCTGGGTGGTGCTCACCGGCGCACCCGCCACCCGCTGGGGTGTCGGCGGGGTGCAGGGAACCCCGCCGTCGCCGACGGCCTCTGACGAAGGCGGGTCCCGGTGACCGTGACCAGGCCCGTCTCCCCCGGCGCAGCTCCACGCAGGCGCAACGCGACCGGGCCGGACCCGGCCACGGTACGCGCCGAGGTGGCCGCCGCACTCGGCGTCGCTGCCGACGAGCTGACCGCCGAGGCCGACCTGTTCGGTCTCGGTCTCGACTCGCTGGCCCTCATCCGCCTGGTGTCCCGGTGGCGCCAGGCGGGGCACCAGGTCACGTTCGAGCAGCTCGCCGACGAGCCGACGATCTCCGGATGGCTGGCCGTCCTGACCGCCACCACGTCGACGGAGCCGCCCGCCACAGACGCGACTCCCGCACCGGCCGCCGGACCGGTCGGCCAGGTTGACCCGGCGGCGCCGTTCGAACTGGCCACGATGCAGTACGCATACTGGGTCGGCCGGCAGGACGGTCAGCCGTTCGGCGGGGTCGCCGCCCACTTCTACGTCGAGTTCGACGGTTACGGCGTCGAACCCGGCCGGCTGCGGACGGCGATGGCGCTGCTGACCGCGCGGCACGGGATGCTGCGTGCCCGCTTCGACGCCGAGGGCCGGCAGCGCATCGGTGGTGGTGGTCCCGCTCTGGTCGTGCACGACCTGCGTGACGCCGGGCCGGCCGGGTCGGCGCAGCGGCTGGCGGCGCTGCGCGAGCACTATACGCACCGACGGATGGACGTCGAACACGGCGAGGTCCTCACCGTCGCGCTCAGCCTGCTGCCCGACGGCGCCACCCGGCTGCACGTCGACCTGGACATGCTGGCCGCCGACGCGCTCAGCATGCGGATTCTGCTGAACGACCTGCGCCGGCTGTACGAGGAACCGGCCGCCGCACTGCCGCCGGTCACCTCGAGCTTTCCCGAGTACCTCGTGGCGCACCGGCAGGCGGGTGCGGCGGCCCACGAGCGGGCCCGCGAATGGTGGCAGCAGCGGCTGGACAGCCTGCCCGGCGGCCCCCGGCTGCCGCTGCGTCCCGACGCCGGCCGGGCCGGACAGCCCGCCCGCAGCGTACGGCTGCACCACTGGCTGGACCCGCAGCGCAAACGCGCCTTGCTGGAGCGGGCCGCGGGTCACGGCGTGACGTCCGCGTCGGCGCTGGCAACCGCCTTCGCCGAGGTGCTCGGCGCGTTCAGCGACGACCGCCGGTTCCTGCTCAACCTGCCCCTGTTCGCCCGCGAACCGCTGGTGTCCGACGTGGATCTGCTGGTCGGCGACTTCTCCAGCTCGGTTCTGCTCGACGTGGACACCGCCGCGATCGTGCCGTTCGTGGAGCGGGCACGGCGGGTGCAGGCGGGGCTGCGCTCGGCGATCGACCATGGCGCGTACGCCGGCGTGGAGGTGTTGCGGGACCTGTCCCGACGGGCCGGCGAGGCGGTGCTCGCCCCCGTCGTCTACACCAGCGCCCTCGGGCTCGGCGAGATCTACGACGCGGCCCTGCAGGAGACCTTCGGCGCCCCGTCGTGGATCATCTCGCAGGGGCCGCAGGTATGGCTGGACGCGCAGGTCACCGAACTCGACCAGGGCCTGCTGCTCAACTGGGATGTACGCCTCGACGTGCTGGTCGACGGGGTGGCGCAGGCGGCGTTCGCGGCGTACCGGGACCTGGTCGAGGCCCTGGTCGACGGTGATGACGCGTGGCGGCGACCGGTCGGCGCGCTGCTACCCGCCGCCCAGATCGCCGAGCGGGAACGGGTCAACGCCACCGCGGTCGTCCGGCCGCCACGTTGCCTGCACGACGGGTTCTTCCAGCACGCGGCGACCGAACCGCGACGGATCGCCCTGGTCGACGGCGACCGAACGGTCGGCTACGGCGAACTTGCCGGCCGCGCCATGCGGGTACATGCCCTGCTGGCCGCCCACGGGGTACGGCCCGGTGACCCGGTGGTCGTGACGCTGCCCAAGGGCGCCGACCAGATCGCGGCGGTGCTCGGGATCCTCGCCGCCGGCGCCTGCTACGTGCCGGTGTCTATCGACCAGCCGCCACGGCGCCGAACCCACCTGCACTCCCTCGCCGGTGCCCGGGTGGCGCTGACCGACACGGCGCACCGCGACGTCGTGACGGCCGCCGGGGGCGTCCGCCCGCTGACGGTGACCGACGCCGACGCCCTGGCGCCGCGCGACCCGCTTACGCCGGCCCCGGACTCGCTGGCGTACGTGCTGTTCACCTCGGGGTCGACCGGTGATCCCAAGGGCGTGGAGATGACGCACGCGGCGGCGATGAACACGGTCGCGGCGTTGAACGCCCGGTTCGACGTCGGGCCGGCCGACCGGGTGCTGGCCCTGTCCGCGCTGGAGTTCGACCTGTCGGTGTACGACACGTTCGGCCTGCTCACCGCCGGTGGCGCGCTGGTGCTCGTCGACGAGGAGCGCCGCCGCGACGCGGCGGCCTGGTGGCAACTGGTCACCACCCACCGGGTGACCGTCTGGAACACGGTGCCGGCGCTGCTGGACATGCTGCTCGTCGCCGGGCACCAGACGGCCGGGGAAACGCCGGCACCTGCTTTGCGGGTGGTCCTGCTCGGCGGCGACTGGGTCGGTGTGGACCTGCCCGCCCGGCTGCGGGCGCTCGCCCCGGCGTGCAGGTTCGTCGCCCTCGGCGGAATGACCGAGGCCGCGATCCACTCCACGGTGTTCGAGGTGGACCGGGCGGATCCGACGTGGCCGTCGATGCCGTGGGGTGTGCCGCTGGACAACGTCGCCTGCCGGGTCGTCGACACCGACGGGCGGGACCGGCCCGACTGGGTCACCGGCGAACTGTGGATGGGCGGCGCGGGTCTCGCCGACGGCTATCGCGGCGATCCGCGGCGCACCGCCGAACGGTTCGTGACGGTCGAGGGCCGTCGTTGGTACCGCAGCGGCGACCTGGCCCGGTACTGGCCCGACGGCACCCTGGAGTTCCTGGGACGCGCCGACCACCAGGTGAAGGTACGCGGACACCGGATCGAGCCGGGTGAGATCGAGGCCGCGCTGACCTCGCATCCGGCGGTGGAGCAGGCCGTCGTCGTGGTGGCGGGCACCGGTCCCGGCCGCCACCTTGCCGCCGCGGTGACCGTGGCGACCGGCACGGCTGACCGGTGGCCACCGGCCGACCTGGACGACTGGCTCGCCGAGCGGCTGCCGGCACACATGCGTTGCGAGACCGTGCTGGTGTGGCCGTCGCTGCCGCTCACCGGCAACGGCAAAGTGGACCGCACAGCGGTCCGGAAAGCCCTCACCCGGGAGGCGGAACAACGGCGCACGGGCCGCGAGTCGGCCGAGCCACCACGCGGTGAGGTGGAGGAACTCGTCGCGGCGATCTGGGCCGAGTTGCTCGGTGTGTCGCCGGTGGGCCGCGACGACTCGTTCTTCGCCCTCGGCGGTGACTCGCTGCTCGCCACAGGGCTGCTGGTGCGGCTGCGGGCCGCGGGCGTGACCGGGGCCCGACTGGCGACTCTGTTCGCCAGCCCACGCCTTGCCGACTTCGCCGCCGACCTGCGGCTGGGCGCGGAGTCCGCCGCACAGGTGGTGGCCGCGGACCCGACGCACCGGCACGACCCGTTCCCGCCGACGGACGTACAGCGCGCCTATTTCCTGGGCCGGGACGACCGGCTGCCGCTGGGCGGGGTCGGCACCTGGCAGTACACCGAGTTCGACGGTGCGGACGTGGATCTGGACCGGATGCGGGCCGCCTGGCAGCGGCTGGTCGAGCGGCACGAGATGTTGCGCGCGGTGTTCGACGCCGACGGCAACCAGCGCATCCTCGCCGAGGTACCCCGGCTGGAGATCGACCTGGTCGACGTGGGTGACGCAGATCCGCAGGCGGCCTTGGCCGTGTTGCGGGCCGAGCGGTCGCACCGTCTGGTGGACCTGTCCCGGTGGCCGTTGTTCGATCTCGCCGCGGTCCGCTATCGCCGGGCCGGTCAGGTCAGGACCCGGCTGGCGGTCGGGTTGGACTACATCATCTTCGACGCCTTGTCGATCATGACGTTGTACACCGAACTCGACCTGATCTACCGCCTGCCGGACGCCGAACTGCCGCCGATCGACGTGTCGTTTCGCGACTACCTGCTGCAGGTCGAACCGGATCCACAGATCGTGGAACGGGACCAGCGGTACTGGACCGAACGGCTGGCCGGGCTGCCGCCCGCACCGCAACTGCCGACCACCCGGCACCCCGCCGACGTCACGCGGCCCCGGTTCGGCCGCCGGCAGCACCTTGTGCCCGCCCGGCAGTGGACGGCGATCCGGGACCGCGCCCGCACATACGGGCTCACCCCGTCGACGGTGCTGCTCGCCGCGTACGCGGAGGTGCTCGGCGCCTGGAGTTCTCAGCGTGATCTGACGGTCACCCTGACCCTGTTCAACCGGCGCGACGTCCACCCGCACGTCTACCGGGTCCTCGGCGACTTCACCACCTTGTCGCTGGCCGACTACCGGCCGGCGCCGGGTGGAACGTTCCTCGCCGACGTGACCGCCCTGCACCGGCGGATGGGCGCGGACCTGGACCACCGGGAGGTCAGCCCGTCGTGGTTGCTGCGCCAACTGGCCCGCACCACCGGCAACATGGACGCGATGCCGGTGGTCTTCACCAGTGCCATCGGGGTCGGCGACGGCGTGTCGATGGACCGGTCCGACGCTTTCCCGCAGCCGGTCTGGGGCATCTCGCAGTCGCCGCAGGTGTGCCTGGACAACCAGGTGCTGGAGTCCCGGTCGGGGCTGCTGGTCACGTGGGACTTCGTCGACGAGTTGTTCCTGCCCGGTGTGCTGGACGCGATGTTCGGCGCATACCTGGAACTGCTCGACCGGCTCGCGGAGTCGGCGTGGGACCTGCCGCTGCCGCCGCTGCTGCCGGCCGGCCAGCGGGCGGTGCGGGACCGGGTCAACTCGACCGTGGCGCCGATCCCCCGGCGCCCGCTGCACGACGCGTTCTTCGCCGGCGCCGCCCGCGCGCCCGCGCGTACCGCACTGATCTGGCACGGCCCGGACGGGCCGGCGGCGATGACGCACGGCGAGGTACGCGACCGGGCGCTGCGGGTGGCGGGCGCTCTGGTCGGGCAGGGGGTGCGTCCGGGCGACGCGGTGGCCGTCACCCTGCCCAAGGGACCGGACCAGGTGGTGGCCGTACTCGGGGTGCTGGCCGCGGGTGCGGCGTACGTTCCGGTCGGAGTGGAGCAGCCGCGCCAGCGCCGGCACCGGATCTACCGCGAAGCGGGTGCGGTCGCGGTCCTCGCCCGCCCCGGCGGTGATGCCGGCGGACTGCCGCTGCTGGACCCGGCCACCGCGACGACCGCGACGCCGCTGGCGGAGCCGGTGCCGGTCGACCCCGACGAGACGGCGTACGTGATCTTCACTTCGGGCTCGACCGGGACCCCGAAGGGCGTCGAGGTCAGCCACGACGCGGCGGCCAACACCTGCGCGGACGTGACCGCCCGGTTCGGTGTCGGCCCCACCGACCGGGTGCTGGCGCTGTCCGCGCTGGACTTCGACCTGTCGGTGTACGACATCTTCGGGGTGCTGGGCGCCGGCGGTGCGCTGGTGCTTCCCGGCGAGGACGAGCGCCGCGACGCGCCCCGCTGGCTCCGCCTGGTCGACCAGCACGGCGTGACGTTGTGGAACACGGTGCCGACGCTGCTGGACATGCTGCTGGTGGCGGCCGAGCCGGGGCCGCTGCCGACAGGTCTGCGGCTGGCGCTGGTCTCCGGCGACTGGGTCGGGCTGGATCTTCCCGGCCGCCTGCGGGCCGCCACGGCGTGGCGGGAGGGTGGGCCGTGCCGGCTGGTGGCGCTCGGCGGCGCGACCGAGGCTGCCATCTGGTCGAACGCGCTGGAGGTCGCCGAGGTACCGGCGCACTGGCGTTCGGTGCCGTACGGATTCCCGCTGGCGAACCAGGCGTACCGGGTCGTCGACGGGGCCGGCCGGGACCGGCCGGACTGGGTGCCGGGCGAGTTGTGGATCGGCGGGCGCGGGGTGGCGCGCGGCTACCGCGGCGACGTGGGCCGTACCGCCGCGAAGTTCGTCACCGACGCCACCGGCCGCTGGTACCGCACCGGGGACATCGGCCGGTACTGGCCGGACGGCACCCTGGAGTTCCTGGGCCGTGCCGACCACCAGGTGAAGATCGGCGGGCACCGGCTGGAACTCGGCGAGATCGAGGCGGCGTTCGAGGCGTACCCGCCGGTCGGACGGGCGGTGGTCGTCGCCACCGGTGAGCGCCACGCCCGCCGGCTGCACGCGTTCGTGGAGGCGGACGCCGCCGCGCCGGACGATGTCGTGGCCGCTCTGCGGCCGTTCCTCGCCGAGCGGTTGCCGGCGTACGCCGTACCGGCGCGCATCGGTGTGGTCGACGCGCTGCCGCTGACCGCCAACGGCAAGGTCGACCGGGCCGCGTTGCAGGCCCGGGTGGCACAGGCGGACGACGCGACGCAGGGCAGTCCTCCGGTGGGCGAGGTCGAGTCCGCGGTGGCCGCGCTCTGGCAGGAGTTGCTGGGCGCCGCGGTGACGAGCCGGGAGGCGAACTTCTTCGCTCTGGGCGGTGACAGCGTCACCGCGCTGCGGCTGATCGCCATGTTGCGGCAACGGTTCGGCGTGGAGGTGCCGATCCGGCGGTTCCTGACCGCGGCGACGGTGGCCGACCTGGCGGCCGAGATGGAAAGTGCCGGCACCGACCTTAATGAAAACGAGTACGATTTCGGATTGCTATGACAGACACCGACGCACCCCGGCCCCTGACAACGATCCTGGGCCCGATCCGAGGACAGCTCGCTGCCGCGATCGTGCTGCAGACCGCGGCCAGCGCCGCCGGCATCGGCATGCTCGTCGCGATGGCGGAGATCGGCAAACGACTGCTCGACCCCGCCGCCGACGGCACGGTGTGGGCCGTGGCGCTCGCCGGCGCCGGCGCCGCGCTGGCGAGCGTGTTGCTGGCCGCCGCCGCCAACGTGGTGACCCACCTGGCCGACACCGCGCTGCAGCTACGGCTGCGCCGTGGCCTCGCCGACCGGCTGGGAAGGGTGCCGCTGTCCTGGTACGGCGGACGCGGATCGGGCCAGGTGAAGAAGGTCGTCCACGACGACGTGCAGGCTATGCACTACCTGGTGGCACACACCGTGCTCGACGTGACGTCCGTCGTCGTCGCCCCGGTGGCGGCCCTGACGTACCTGGCCACGGTCGACTGGCGGCTGGCGCTGGTCTGCACACTGCCGCTGGCCGCCGGCGCGGCCCTGTTCCGGCACGCGATGGCCGGAGCGGGTCCGAAGATGGCCGCGTACGGCCGCGCCGCCAGGGAGATCAACAGTGCGGCGGTGGAGTTCGTCGACGGCATCGCCGTGCTCAAGACGTTCGGTCGGGCCGGCGCGGCACACCGACGATTTCGTGAGGCGGCCGACGCGTTCAGTGACTTCTTCGCCCGGTGGGCGGCCGGCACCACGGCGGTCACCACCACCTCGCAACTGGTCGTCACCGCCCCGGTGGTTCTGCTGGTGGTTCTCGCGAGCGGCCTGCCCGCCGCCGTCGCGGGCTGGATCCCGCCCTCGGCGCTGGTGGCGTTCATTCTCCTCGCCCCCGCCGTGGCCGCACCGGTCGCCGGCATCGGCACCCGCGTCCAGGCGCTGCGCACCGGACTGACCGCCGCCGGCGACGTCGCGGCACTGCTGGACGAGCCGGCCGACTCCCGCCGCATTGAACCGGTGCAACCGGTGGGAACCACCGTACGGCTCGACGACGTCGGGTTCTCCTACGACGGAACCTCCCGCGTGCTGGAAGGCGTGAACCTGGAACTCGCCCCCGGCACGGTGACGGCCCTGGTCGGGCCGTCCGGAGCCGGCAAGACCACGGTGGCACGGCTGATCGCCGGGCTCCACGAGCCCACCACCGGCACCGTCACCGTCGGTGGGGCCGACATCGGTGACCTCGACCCCGCGCTGCTGCACCGCACCGTCGGCTTCGTCCTGCAGGAGGTGATCCTCCTGCGCGCCAGCATCGCCGACAACATCGCCCTGGCCAGGCCGCACGCGACCCGAGCCGAGATCGAGGCCGCCGCCCGGGCGGCGCAGATACACGACCGGATAGCGGCCCAGCCCGGCGGCTACGACGCCGTCGTCGGTGTCGACGTGTCGCTGTCCGGCGGCGAGGCGCAGCGGCTGTCCATCGCCCGGGCGCTGCTGGCCGACGCGCCCGTCATGGTCCTCGACGAGGCGACCGCGTACGCCGACCCGCACGCCGAGGCGCAGATCCAGCGGGCCCTGTCCGCCCTCGCGGCCGGCCGCACCCTGCTCGTGATCGCACACCGGCTGGCCAGCGTCCGCACCGCCGACCAGATCGTCGTACTCGACCACGGGCGGGTCGTCGAGCGGGGGCGCCACGACGACCTGCTCGCCGCCGACGGCCGGTATGCACGCATGTGGCGGGCCCAGGAAACCACCACCCCGGTCGCGGCCGGCGGCAAGAAGGAGGCGCCGTGATCAGGAGTCTGGCCACGGCGCTGGGCCCCGCGTCCGCCGCCCCGCTGCGCCGGCTGCTCGCCCTCCTGGCCGCCGCCGCGGCCGCCCAGGGGACCGCGTACGCCCTGCTGGTGCCTCTGATCCAGAACCTGCTCGGCGACCGGCCGGCGGCGGCGCTGCCCTGGCTGGCCTGGTTCGCCGCCGCGACCGCCGGCTATGCGGCACTGACCTGGTGGGCGCAGAATCTCGCCTTCGGCCTCGGACAGGACGTGGCCCGGGTGCTGCACGACCGGCTCGGCGAGAAGGTCATCGGGTTGCCGCTGGGATGGTTCACCCCGGCACGCACCGGCGAGCTCAGCCGGCTGGCCAGCCAGAGCGTCCTGCAACTGATGAACGTTCCGGCGCATCTGCTGCGGCCGGTCGTCACCGCCACGGTGACCCCGTTGGTGGTCGCGTCGGTCCTGCTCGTCGTGGAGCCGCGGCTCGGCGCGGCCGTCGCCGTCGCCGCACCGCTGCTGGCGCTCACCCTGTGGTGGAGCAACCGGGCGGTGGCAAGCGCCGACGCCGCGCGGCACCACGTCATGGACGACGCGGCGGCCCGGATCGTCGAGTTCGCGAAGTCCCAGCCGCTGCTGCGGGCGTACGGCAGGACGGCGCGGGAACACCGCCTCCTCGACGACGCCCTGACGGCGCAGGGGCGGGCGGACCGCGCCCTGCTGCACCGCGTGGTTCCCGGACTGGTGGCGTTCGGCTTCGCGGTCCGGGCGCTGCTCGGGACGGTCCTGCTGCTCGGGGTCCACCTGGCGCTCGGCGGCGACCTCGATGCGGCGACGCTGGTCGCCGTGCTGGTCCTGGCCGTACGGTTCACCGAGCCGCTGGCCACCGCGGCCGAACTCGGTGCCTCGCTGCGCATGGCCGCCGGCAACCTGGCCGGGGTCAACCGGGTGCTGGACGCCGCGACGCTGCCCGAGCCGGTCCGGCCCCAAAGGCCGGAGACCACGGAGGTCGTCTTCGACGATGTGCGGTTCGGCTACGACGACCGCCCGGTGCTGCGCGGAGTCGGTTTCACCCTTCCCGAGAAGAGCATGACCGCCCTGGTCGGCCCGTCCGGTGCGGGCAAGACCACCGTGGCCCGCCTGCTCGCCCGGTTCTGGGATGTCCAGGCCGGTGCGGTCCGCATCGGCGGTGTCGACGTGCGTGACATCGCCGGCGCGGACCTGTCCGCCCGCGTCTCGTTCGTGTTCCAGGACGTGTACCTGTTCGACGGCACCCTGGCCGACAACATCCGCCTCGGCCGGCCCGACGCCACCGACGACGAGGTCCGGGAGGCCGCCGGCCGGGCCGGCCTCGACGACGTCCTCGCCGCGCTACCCGCCGGCCTGCGCACGCCGGTGGGTGAGGGCGGCACCGCCCTGTCCGGCGGCCAGCGGCAGCGGGTGTCGATCGCCCGGGCGCTGCTCAAGCGGGCTCCCATCGTCGTACTCGACGAGGCGACGGCGTCGCTCGATCCGGAGGCCGACGCGGCGGTACAGACGGCGGTGGCGGCCCTGGCCCGCCGGGCGACGCTGCTGGTGATCGCGCACCGCCTGCAGACCGTACGGGCCGCGGATCAGATCCTGGTGCTTTCCGACGGGCGCATCAGCGAGCGGGGAACCCACGCCGACCTCGCCGACGGCGCCGGGCTCTACGCGTCGTTCTGGCGGGAGCGGGCCGAGGCCGAGGGCTGGCGGCTGGTGGGAGGCTGATCCCCGGTGCCGCGCCCGGTCAGTCGGGCGCGGCACCGGTGGCGCCGACCAGGGCCCGGGTGACCGCGTGCCCGGGTGCGCGAAGCACGGCGGCGGTCGGTCCGGACTCCACCACCCGGCCGTTGTCGAGCACGACCACGGCATCCGCCCACCGTGCCACGGTGGCCAGGTCGTGGGTGATGAGCACGACGGTGAGCCCCAGGTCGCGGCGCAACTCGGCGAGCAGGGCGAGCATCGCCTCGCCGGTGTGGACGTCGAGCGCGGAGGTCACCTCGTCGCAGACGAGGACACGTGGCCGGCAGGCCAGCGCCCGGGCGAGGTTCACCCGCTGCCGCTCCCCGCCGGAGAGGCTGGCCGGCCGGCGGTCGACGTAGCCGGCCGGCAGGTGCACCCGGGCAAGCAGATTGGTGGCCTCTGCCCTGGCTTGTGGGACGGGCAGTCCGCGCAGGTGCCGCAGCGGGCGGAGCAGGGCCTGGCCGACGGTTTCCCTGGGGTTGAGGGCTGCGACGCTGTCCTGGGCGACGAGTTGAAGGTCTCGACGGTGGGCCGCGGTGCGGTCGCCGGTCGCGCGGGCCACCGGCTGGCCGTGCAGTGTCACGGTCCCCCGGTACGGGTGCAGACCGACCAGGCACCGGGCGAGTGTCGACTTGCCGGACCCGGACGGTCCGACGACGGCCAGACACTCCCGCTCCCGTGCGGTGAAGGACACGGCGGTGAGTACGGTCCGCCGGCCGTACGTGGCGCAGACTCCGGCGGCCGACAGCGCGGCGTCGACGGGGACGCGGACGGCGGTGGCGGTCTTCGGCGGACGTCGCGGGGCCAGGATCCGCGCCGGAGGACCGCTGGCCACCGTGCGCCCGGCCTCCAGGATCACCACCTCGTCGCTGACCGGACGCACGAGGTCCGGGTCGTGGCTGATCAGGACGGTCGCGTGCCGGCCAACCAGCGACCCGATCAGGTCGCGTACGCCGCGGGCAAGGACGGCGTCGAGGCCGGCGGTCGGTTCGTCGAGGACTAGCAGCTCCGGGTCTGCTGCCAGGGCGACGGCGAACGCGACGCGCTGCGCCTGGCCGCCGGAGATCTGGTGCGGGTGGCGGCGCAGGAACGCCCGGTCGGTGGGCAGGTGGACGAGATCGAGCAGCCGGGTGAGCTGTTCGGCGCGTTCGGTTCGGGACAACCGTCCGTGCCCGGAGAGGGCCTCGGCCAGAAGACTCGCCAACCGCCGGGCGGGGTTGAGTGTGGCGGCGGCGTCCTGCGGCAGGTAGGCGATGTGGCCGCGCCGCAGCGTGGCCGCGCCCGTGGCGGTGAAGGGATCATGGCCGGCGACGTGTACGGTGCCGGCGCGCCGGGCCAGCCCGGGCCGCAGGTGGCCGAGCAGGGTCAGCGCGGTGGTCGTCTTGCCGGATCCGGATCGTCCCATCAGCGCGACGACCTGTCCGCCGGTGACGCTCAGGTCCACGCCGGCCACCGTGGGCGGGCCACCGGTGACCGGGCCGACGACGAGCCCTTCGATGCGGGCCAGTGGTGTGCTCACCGGTCGGCCCACCGGGCGGCGAGGTCGTCGGCGAGCAGGTTCACCGAGACGGTGAAGGTCACCAACAGCAGGGCCGGAGCGAGGACCGGCCACACGGTCAGGGCGATTCCCGCGGTGTTCTCGTTGACCATGCGTCCCCAGTTCGCCGTCGGTGGGCCCGCGCCCAGGCCGAGGAATCCGGCGGTCGCGGTCAGATGGACCGCGGCGGAGAACCGGATTCCAGCCTCGGCGAGCATGGTGCCGGTGACGTTGGGCAGGATGTCGTGGCGGACGATCCGCCACCGGCTGTCGCCGCGGGCGCGGGCGGCGTCGACGAAGCCCCGTACGGCCACCTGCCGGGTCGCCGACCGCATGACCCGGACCGAGAACGGCAGGCTGACCAGGCCGACCCCGACGAGGATCGCGGTGTCGCTGCCCGGGAAGCCGGCGGCGAGCACCAGCAGTACCAGCAGACCGGGAATCACGGCGACGACATCGACGACGCGGACCACGAACTCGCCCGGCCGGCGACCGGCGAGACCGGACAGCACGCCGAGCGTCACGCCGACGACACTGGCGAGCAGGGTGGCGCCGGCGGCGAGAAGTACCACCGCCCGACCACCGTGCAGCAGCCGGCTCAGCACGTCGCGCCCGACGGCGTCGGTGCCGAGCGGGTGGGCGGCGCTGGGGACGTCGAACGGCAGCCCCACCTGTGCCGTCGGGGAGGCCGGGGCGACCAGGGGGCCGAGCAGTGCGGCGAGTACGACGACGGCCGCGGCGGTGCCGGCGGCTGTCAGGGCGTGTCGGGACCGGGTGACGGTGACCGCCGCGCCGGTCTCGGCCGTGTCGATGCCGTTCATGCCCGCCCCCGCAGTGCGGGGTTGAGCAGGAGGTGGGCGATGTCGCCGAGCAGCAGCACGGTGAGGGTGGTGGCGGACATGGCCAGCGTGATGCCTTGCACCATGGGTACGTCGCGGTTGGCGACCGCCTGCTGCAGTTCGTAGCCGATGCCCGGATAGTTGAACAGGGTTTCCACGACCACCGCGCCGCCGACGAGCCCGGCGAACATCACGGCGACGACCTGGACGGCCGGGCCCGCCGCGTTGGGCAGCACGTGTCGCAGGGCGAGTCGGACACCGGTGACGCCCCGCAGCCGGGCGGCCTCGACGTAGGGTGTCGCGGCGATGTCCGCGACCGAGGCCCGCAGCAGCCGGCCGGCGGCCGCCGTCGCCGCGACGGCGAGGGCCGCGACCGGGAGGACGAGCACTTCGGGGCTGTCCCAGGGCCGGCCTCCGAGTGGGACCAGCGACACCTCGGGCAGCAGGCCGAGGCCGGCCGCGAAGACCGCGATCAGCAGTGCGGCGACGAGGAACTCGGGCACACCGACCGCGACGAGCGTGGCGGTGCTGACCGCCCGGTCCGCACGGCGTCCGGCGCGCAGCCCGGCGACCAGCCCGATGGCGGCGGCGACCGGAATCGCCACCGCCATCGCGAGTGTGGTCAGGACGAGACTGTTCGGCAGCCGGTCGGCGAGCACCTCGACCACCTCTCGGCGGCCGACGTATCCGGTGCCGAGATCACCGCGGATCGCCGCCGCCGCCCAGTCGATGTACCGGCGCGCCGGGTCGGTGTCCAGGCCGAGGTCCCGGCGTAGCTGCTCGCGTTCGGCCTCGGTGGCGTCGGCGCCGGCGAGCGTGCCGGCCGCGTCCCCAGGCAGCACCTCCGTCGCCGCGAAGATCAACACGGAAAGGGCCACCAGGACGAGGCCGGCGGCGGCGGTGCGCCGGACGGCGAGGGCGGCCAGGGCGGCGTGGTTCACGCCAGGTATGCCTGCTCGAAGCTGGTGAACGGTTCGTCGCGTACGCCGTGGACGGCCGGCGTGTGGGCGTTGATCGATGGCGCGAAGACCGGGATCACCTGGTTGCCCTCCTCCCAGATCAGCCGTTGGGCACGCACCGCGGCGTCCCTGCGCCCGCTCGGATCGGTGGCGCCGCGGGCCTGGCCGACGAGGTCGTCGATGTCGGGGCGGTTGAACCCGAAGGTGGACGGGGAGCCCGCCGTACGCGTGGCGGCGTAGCTCGACAGCGGCGGCACCGGTGGGGTGTAGCTGGCGGCGAACGGCAGCTTCACGTATGCGGGGAAGTCGGAGAAGAGCTGGCCGGTGGGGCGTTGGTCGAGGGTGGCCTCGATTCCGACCTGCTTGAGGTTCTCCACGACGACGGTGGCGGTCTCGGCCATGCCGGCGACCTCGGGCGCGGTGCTGACCGCCACCGTGATCTTGCCGACGGCGGCCTCCGCGAGCAGGGCGCGGGCCCGGTCCGGGTCGTACGGACGCTGCTCGATCTCGTCGGCGTAGTCGCCGAAGCCGAGGGAGCTGAGGTCGTTGCCGACGAAGGCCCGTCCGAAGAAGACGTTGCGGACGATCGCCTCGCGGTCGATCGCGTACTTGACCGCCTGGCGGACGCGTACGTCGGACAAGGGCGCGAAGGACAGGTTCAGCCCGAACGACAGCGACGTCGCGTACGGCAGTTCGGAGACGGCGAGGGTGAACCGCCCGTCGCCTTCGATGGTCCGTGCCGCCACGGGGCCGATGTCGCTGACGAAGTCGACCTGGCCGCCGGTGAGTGCGTTCGTCCGTGCGGTCGCGTCGGGGATGGTGCGCAGTTCGAGGGCGTCCAGGTACGGTCCGGTGCCCAGGGCCAGGCCGTAGTAGTCGTCGTGGCGGGTGAACGAGGCACCCTGTCCGGGCTCGAACTCGGCGAGCCTGAACGGGCCGCAGGTGGGCATGTCCGGGGTGAACCGCGTGGTGCCGTCCTTGAAGACGAGGGTGCTCTGGCACAGCACGAGCCGCCCGTCGGCGATCGGCCGCTGGGTCGGGAGGGTCAGCGTCAGGTCGTCGGTGACGGTCGCCCTGGCCAGGTCGAAGTTCTGCGACGGCGGTTTGAGGAACGGCAGGGAGCCGAGCGTGACCGGGGCGTTGAGCGAGTAGAGGACGTCGCGTGCCGTCAACGTGGTTCCGTCGGTGAATGTCACGCCAGGGCGGACCTTCACCGTGTAGGTCGTCAGGTCGTCGCTGACGTCGATGCGCTCGAGAACGCCGTAGCGTACGCCGTGCTCGGCAGCCGGGTCGAGTACGCCGAGGGCGCCGTGCAGGCACCGGGCCCGTACGTAGTCGAGGCCGGTCGGCCCCATCAGGAAGTTGAGGGTTTCCGCCGCGCCGCCGCCGACGAACGCGGCTCGTAGCGTCCCGCCGGGCCGGGGCGACGGCGCGGTGTCCGACGTACCGCCTGCGGGCGCGTCGTCGTTGGAGCAGGCGGTCAGCAGAGGCAGGCCGGCGGTGGCTGCGACGGCTGCGGCGCCGGTCCGCAGCAGAAGACGGCGATTGAAGGTACGCGCCAAGGGATGCTCCCGGGTTGGTGTCGAGTGCAGGGGTGTGCGGTCGCCCGCGCCCGACAGCATCACCGAAATGAAAACCATTGTCAACTTGCCGGAGGTCGTCGAAGCGCACCCGACGGGCAGAGCGCGACCACCTCACGCAGAACGTCGTCGGAAGCCCCGGACACCTGGCCACCGAGCCACACCACGACACCGGTCTCCGGCTCCTGGTCGAACACCTGCGGCATCAGTCGCGCACAGTGCCCGGCACCGACACACCGGTCCGGATCCACCACCAATCCGCTCATTGGTGCACCCTTGTCTCACTCGAGCTGATGTTGGTTCGAGTGCACCGGTGACCGTCGGGCCATCGCCCAGCTCGCTCGACCTTCGAGG